>NZ_JAUTYS010000002.1:0-509774 GCF_041982285.1 Pantoea sp. ANP04
GATGTATTCGTACATTTCTCTGCAATCCAGAGCAACGATTATAAAACTCTGGACGAAGGCCAGCAGGTCGAATTCACGATTGAAAACGGCGCTAAAGGTCCTTCAGCGGCAAACGTAGTCCCTATGTAAGCCTTAGTTATCAATAACGCTTACAGTAGCGATGACGGCAACAGCCTGAGCAGATAAGCCTGAAATTGATAATTAATAAAAACCCGCCTTGTGCGGGTTTTTTGCGTTTGTCTTTTACGGAATGCTGTTAAGGAGAAGATGGCCCGCGACAGATTTCTAAACGGGCAAATGAAAACAACTGTTCAGCGTAGGCTGGCGACCAGCCAGTGCTGCAATTCTGTCAGCTCTGCCTGTTGCAACGGGAAATCCGCCACCAGCTGACTCAGTACCGGTTCAAGGGCGTCTGGGCGGTAAGTGACGTTTTGCATCCGTTGCGCCAGTGCTTCAAGCGGCGCAGGATTGAGACTGTCGCTGAAAATCTGACAACGAGTGATCACGCCACGTTCAACATCGAAGTGGATTTCCACACCGCCCCAGGCAAAACGCTGGTCAAGCAGATGCGAGAAGTCAGGTGCCTGACCGAAATTCCACGCCCAGCTACTCTGCCGCGCGAACTGTTCTGTGAAACCCGGCAGGTCGGGCAAGGCTTCAGGCGAAATCATCTCTGGTTCACAACGTTCTCCGTAATGATCGAAAAAGGCGTCAGTCACTGCTGAGCAGATCGTCTGATAGCTGATACCCGGTGCTAATTCTGCCAGATTGGTTACCCTTGCGCGGACCGACGTAATCCCTTTGGCCTGCAATTTTTTCACATCAGGATTAAGGTAGTCCGCCAGCCTGCTTAGATCGGCATCCATCAGGATAGTGCCGTGATGAAAACCCCGGTCCGGTGTTTCGCGGTAGGCGGAACCGGAGATTTTACGCAGTCCCTCAGCGGTGTTGACCACTAAATCGTTACGTCCGGACGCTTCCGCCGGGACATCCAGCGCGTTAAGTGCACGCAGGATAATGGCGGTCGAGACGCTTTTATCATACTCCGGCTTGCCAGCCATGAAGGTAAAACAGCAGTTGCCGAGGTCGTGAAATACCGCGCCACCGCCGCTGCTGCGACGCGCCAGCCGGATACTATCTTCTTCCATACGTCGCGTGTTGCACTCTTTCCACGGATTTTGCGCCCGTCCGATTACCACCGTTTCCGCATTACGCCACAAAAATAGCACGCGCTGGGTGGCGGGCATCTGCCGGAAAATGCACTCTTCTACCGCCAGATTAAACCAGGGGTCGTTAGATTCAGATAGCAGTAAACGCAGCGTGGACATCGGAGACTCCTGTTCCTTAGAGAAGCGGCCCATAGAGCAGGGCAGAAGGCTGAGTGTATCAGCAGGGACGCTGATCCACATGCCAGTTCATGCCGTGACGCGACGGCAAAAAAATATAAAATGCCGTCTGTAACGCAATCACGGCAGATCACAGTATCGCATTGTGCCAGTATGGTGGGTGAGAGTGCTGATTCTCCTGCTAATTTTCCCCATGATGAGATCAAAAACCCTATGAACGCTTCCGCTGGCATAGCGATGAAGATCACAGCTGCGTTAAGTTCAACGCTGATGCTGGCTTGTGTTAAAGGACTGGATGGCGCAATCCCGGTCGGTGAAGTGATATTTTTCCGTTCAGTGCTGGCATTGGTCCCACTGTTAATCTGGCTGAGTTTTCAGGGCAGCATACTGGATGGCATTCGCACGCGGAATATTCGCGGACATTTTGTGCGAGGACTGGCCGGAACCGGCGGCCTCTATTTCAGTTATCTGTCGCTGCTCTACATTTCCCTGACCGATGCCACCGCAATTAACTATGCTGCGCCGCTTTTTACCGTGCTACTGGCGGCATTGTTTCTGCGTGAAAAAGTCCGGCACCATCGCTGGGTGGCGGTTTTTACCGGTTTTAGCGGCATCCTGGTCATGTTCTCCGGGCATCTCACCCTGACGAGTCAGGCAACATTCTCGCTCTCATCCTCAGTGGGCATTCTGCTGGCGTTAATGGCAGCCTTATGTACTGCCTGTGCGCTGGTTCAGATTCGGTTTCTTAACGGGAAAGAGAAGCCCGGTGCTATCGCATTCTGGTTTGCTGTCACCACGGCGCTAACGTCGCTGGTTACGCTTCCGGGCGGCTGGAAAGTCCCTCAGGGTAACCAGCTGGCATTACTGGTGGGATGTGGACTGCTGGGCGGTATCACGCAGATCCTGATGACCCTGAGCCTGCGGTACGCCGAAGCCTCACTGCTGGCGCCGTTTGATTACACGACGTTGATCTGGTCGGTGGCGGTGGGCTATCTGCTTTTGGGTAATCTGCCGACTTCCACCACCGTTATCGGTGCAATTCTGGTGGTGATTGGCGGTCTCTATTCGGTGTTGTATGAGCGATATCGCTTCCGGAAAGCGCGGGTGGTTGATGCCACTGGTTGACCTCCCGACACCGTCGTCTGGCATCGTTGATACCCGGATGGTAACGCTGCGTGAATAATTTGTGATCGGGGCAGGAGAACCTGTTACGGTAATCGATTACTTTCACACCATCAAAAAGTAATCGATTACTTATTCACGAGGTTTCCATGATTGCAACGGTGCAGGCGCGCGCAGGCCAGCGGGTGCAGCATAAGCTGCTGGTGCCGCGACTCTCTCTCATGATGTTCATGCAGTTTTTTATCTGGGGCAGCTGGTCGGTCACGCTGGGGCTGGTGATGACCCGACACAATATGCCGTTGCTGATTGGAGATGCGTTTTCAGCTGGACCTATCGCCTCAATTCTCTCGCCGTTTGTGCTCGGCATGCTGGTGGATCGCTTTTTCCCTTCGCAAAAAGTCATGGCCGTGATGAACCTGGCGGGCGCAGCCATCCTCTGGTTTGTGCCACAGGCGCTGATTGCGGAGAACGGCGTGCTGCTAATCGCACTGTTATTTGGCTATACGCTCTGCTTTATGCCGACGCTGGCACTCTCAAATAACATCGCCTTTCACAGTCTCGCCAGCAGTGAGCGGAGTTTCCCCATCGTCAGAGTCTTCGGCACCATCGGCTGGATCGTGGCGGGGATCTTTATCGGCGTGACAGGCATTGCTGACAGCGTGGCGGTGTTTCAGCTGGCGGCGCTCTGCTCGATACTGCTGGCGATTTACAGCCTGACGCTGCCGCATACGCCGGCACCAGCAAAAGGTTTGCCGTTGAAAGTCCGCGATCTCTTCTGTGCGGACGCCTTCGCACTGCTGCGACAGCGTCATTTCATGGTCTTTGCTCTGTGCGCCACGCTGATTTCGATTCCGCTGGGCACCTATTACGCCTTCACCGCCTCGTGGCTGGCGGATGCCGGTATCCGGGACGTCAGCACGCTGATGTCACTGGGACAGATGTCTGAAATTCTCTTCATGCTGATCATCCCGCTGCTGTTTCGTCGCCTCGGCGTCAAAACCATGCTGCTGATTGGGATGATGGCGTGGTTTGTTCGCTACGCCCTGTTCGCGCTGGGCATGAGCGATGAGACGCGCACGCTGATCTACCTCGGCATCCTGTTGCATGGTGTCTGTTACGACTTTTTCTTCGTGGTGGGATTTATCTACACCGATCGGATTGCCGGTGAAAAGGTGAAAGGTCAGGCGCAGAGCATGGTGGTGATGTTCACCTACGGCATTGGCATGCTGCTGGGATCCCAAATCTCCGGTTCTCTGTACAACCATCTGGTGGCGGGCAATGCCACAGCCCAGAGCTGGGCGTTATTCTGGTGGATCCCCGCGATTGCTGCAGCGCTGATTGCGATTATCTTCTTCTTCTCGTTCAAATACCGTGATTAGGCGATAGCAGGACACAGGAGTTAATGATGAGAACAATTAAGGGGCCGGGCATCTTCCTGGCACAGTTCATCACCCCGCAGCCGCCGTTTAACTCGCTGGAGGGGCTGGGGAAGTGGGCCGCCGGGCTGGGATATCAGGCACTGCAGATCCCCTGTCATCAGCCTGCCATTTTCGATCTTAAAAAGGCGGCGGAGAGTCAGACGTACTGTGACGAGGTGCGAGGGGTGCTGGCCGGTTTCGGACTGGAGATCAGCGAGCTTTCTACCCATCTTGAAGGTCAACTGGTAGCGGTTAATCCGGCCTACGAGCTGGCATTTGATAATTTTGCCCCGGCGGCATTACGTGGCGATCCGGCCCGGCGCACTGAGTGGGCTATTGCCACACTGAAGAGGGCTGCGGCTGCCTCAGAGAAGCTCGCCCTGCGTGCGCATGCCACGTTCTCCGGCTCGCTCGCCTGGCCCTGGTTTTACCCGTGGCCACCGCAGCATGACGCGCTGTTTGATGAGGCGTTTGCTGAGCTGGCGCGCCGCTGGCTGCCGGTGCTGGATATGTTTGACCATCACGGCATTGACCTCTGTTATGAAATTCATCCCGGCGAAGACCTGCATGACGGTGTCACGTTTGAGCGTTTTCTGGCGGAGGTTAATCACCACCCGCGCTGCAATATCCTGTTCGATCCCAGCCATCTCCTGCTGCAACACATCGATTATCTGCAATTCATCGACCTTTATCATTCGCGCATCAAAGCCTTTCACGTTAAGGATGCTGAGTATCAGCTTAACGGGCGCAGCGGCGTTTACGGCGGCTATCAGCCCTGGCTGGCCCGCGCCGGACGGTTTCGATCGCCTGGCGATGGTCAGATCGACTTCAGCCGTATCTTCAGCAAGCTGGCGCAGTATGGCTATGACGGATGGGCAGTACTGGAGTGGGAGTGTTGCCTGAAGGATAGCGAGACGGGTGCGCGTGAAGGCGCGGAGTTTATCCGCCGGCATATCATTCCGGTGTCTGATCGCGCTTTTGATGATTTTGCTCTGGCAGAGAACGGCCCATCAGTACGCCATCAGTTGGGCCTGGATCGTGACACCTGAGGCCATTTTGCAGATTCAGCGGCTGTGTTATGTGGGCGATCTGCACGGATTCAAACAGAAGGAGCGCTATGTCTATACAGAGAATCGCCCGGATGGCGGGCGTCTCGGTCGCTACCGTTTCAAGAGTGCTGAATAACAGCGACAGCGTGAAACCGGCTAATCGCCAGAAAGTCCTCGCGGCAATTGAAGAGAGCAACTACCAGCCCAATCTGCTGGCACGTCAGTTGCGTACAGCGCGCAGTTCAATGATCCTTGTGCTGGTTTCAGATATCTCCAACCCGTTTTGCGCTGAGGTTGTCAAAGGTATTGAGGAGCAGGCGGAGAAAAACGGCTATCGCATCCTGTTGTGTAACTCCGGCGCGGACATCGCCCGTTCACGGTCCAGTCTGCAACTGCTCTCCGGCAAGATGGTGGATGGCATCATCACCATGGATGCCTTCAGCAAACTCCCGGAACTGAGTCAGCTGATAGGTTCGGCACCCTGGGTTCAGTGCGCCGAACATGATGATAACGGCCAGATCTCCTGCGTCGGCATTGATGATGAAGCCGCTGCGCAGTCCGTGGTGCACTATCTTGCCAGGCAGGGACGAAAGCGCATCGCGCTGATCAATCACGACCTGAGCTACCGTTATGCCCGCCTGCGTCAGCAGGGCTACACCACAGAGCTTGATGAACAGCAACTGAGCTGGCAGGCCATCGCGTATGCCAGTGCGCTGAGTTTCAGTGCAGGTAAAGCAGCAATGAATCAACTGCTGGCTGCTGAAAGCCAGCCTGATGCGGTGTTTGCGGTTTGCGATACGCTGGCCGGCGGTGCGATGGCGGCGATTCAGCAGGCGGGACTGCGGATCCCTCAGGATATCGCCGTGGTGGGGTTTGACGGCAGCGAACTGGCCAGCATGGTCTCACCGCCGCTGACCACGCTGGCTCAGCCCTCAAAGGAGATAGGTCGTCGCGCCTGTGAGCTGGTGTTGCAGAAAATTGCCTGGCCCGACGCGCCGCCGCAATCTGTGATTATGCAGGGTGAGCTGTTGGTGCGAGCCAGCAGCTGAACGCCTCACCCGCATACCCTTCATCGGGATATTGTCGCTCATATTGTCCACCTAAATGAGACAGTGATTGCCAGATTAGGTCATTGTGTGGCACTCAGGTTTACTTATATGCTGTTTCCATCGAAGGGCATTCGCACTTCCCGAATCAACGAAGGGGCAGAATATGATTGAGCAAAGATTGTCAGAGCAACGCGGTGTGGGCGATCACGGCTGGCTGAATTCACGTCACACCTTCTCTTTTGCAAACTACTGGGATCCGAAACAGGCGGGCTTCTCCGATCTGCTGGTGATTAATGATGACCGGGTTGCCAAAGGACGGGGTTTTGGTGCCCATCCGCACAGCAACATGGAGATTATCTCTTATGTGCTGGAAGGGGCGCTGGAGCACAAAGACTCAATGGGAACCGGTTCGGTGATTGTCCCTGGCGATGTGCAACTGATGAGTGCCGGTAGCGGTGTGACCCACAGCGAGTTCAACCACTCCGGCACCGAGGGTGTGCATTTCCTGCAAATCTGGGTGGTACCCGCAGAGAAAAACACTCCGCCAGGTTATCAGCAGATCTCCGTCAGCGAAGCAGATAAGCGCGGTAATCTGCGGCTGATTATTTCGCCGGACGGTGAAAATGGGGCATTACGGGTACGCCAGGATATTCGCATCTATGCAGGACTGTTCCAGGGCGATGAGCAGCAGACTATTACACTCCCGGACGATCGCTACGCCTATATTCATGTGGCGCGTGGCAGTGTCAGAGTCAATGGCCTGCAGTTTAATGCCGGAGATGGTGCGCGGGTTCGCGACGAGAAAACGCTGTCGTTCAGTCATGGTGAAGGCGCAGAGGTGCTGTTATTCGACCTGCGTCCGAATGAAGTGAATCATCCAACCCGATAAAACGAAAACTGCGCGGCGAAAGTCGCGCAGTTTTTTGCATCACTGCGCGTTAAGGAACGCCAGCAGATCCTGATTCAGCTGATCCTGATGCGTCACGGCGAAACCATGTGGCGCGTTGTCGTAAATCCTGAGTTCAGCACCCTCAATCATCTCCGCCGCAACCTTGCCGGTGGTTTCAAACGGCACGACCTGGTCGTTGCTGCCATGAATGACCAGTGTCGGCACATTCACTTTCGCCACGTCGGCACGGAAATCGGTCTCCGCGAAGGCGGTCACGCAATCCACGGTACTTTTGAGTGAGGCCAGCAGCGCGATGTTCAGCGTCTGCGTCATGACACCATCGGAGACGGTCTGTCCGGCATTAGTGCCGTAGAACGGCGTCGCGAACTCTTTGATAAACTGCGCGCGATCCTTGAGCAGGCCATCACGAATGCCTTCGAACACCGACATATCGACACCCTGCGGATAGTCTGCCGTTTTGCCAAAGATAGGTGTAACGGCACCGAGCAGCACCAGCGCCCCGACGCGATCGCTGCCATAGCTGCCGATATAACGCGTGACGTCACCGCCACCCATAGAGAAGCCCACCAGCGTCACGTTCTGCAGGTCAAGATGGGTGATCAGGTCGTTGATGTCCGACGCAAAGGTATCGTAGTTATTGCCGTTCCAGGGCTGATCTGAGCGGCCAAAGCCACGGCGGTCAAATGCAATCACCCGATAGCCATGGTCGGCCAGAAAGTTCATCTGGCTGTCCCACATGTCGGCATCCAGCGGCCAGCCGTGGCTGAACAAAACAGGCTTACCGGTTCCCCAGTCTTTAAAGTAGATCTGTGTACCGTCGGTCGTTTTAAAGGTGCTCATGGTATTGCCCTCTGTATGACGTGATGAATGATGAGAAGGTGTAGCCAGTCACACTGGCGCCACCAGATAGCGAACCTCGGGGAGATTTTCACCCTGATGAAAAGCGAAAACCCGCCGCTCTATCTTTTTGTCGTTGATGGTGTAGCGCTCTTTCTGACGCAGATGCTCGACCCAGGAGCCGACCACAAACGTCTCGACGAAAATACCGGGCTGCAGGATATCTTCATAAAGTGACCAGTTGATGGCGCCACCACGACGTCTGACCCGCCGCATATCCTGCATGCAGACGGTAAAGGCATGTGCATCATCAATAGTAATCCGGTATTCGTAATTTACCATCACTGGCCCTCGTTCATGACGGATATCCAGTGCAGGCGCATTAACGCCATCGCCAACCATATCGAGATTGAGATCGGGATCCTGATCGAGACGCCAGCGCCAGACGGTGCTGCTGGCGAGCACCATCCCCAGCGCGGCGACGCAGAGCGACAGCGGAATGCCGAAGTGCGAGGCGAGCTGTCCCCAGAGGGCGCTGCCTGCGGTCATCGATCCAAAGAACACTGTCAGATAGACCGCCAGCGCACGCGCTTTCACCCATTTCGCGGCGCTCCGCTGTGCGCCAAGATTCAGCGTCGACAGCACCGCGATCCAGGCAAAGCCGGTGAAGAACTCAAAGGCATTGAGTAGCCAGAAGTGCCGCACAAAGGCCAGCGCCAGCATGGTCAGGGCGAAGAGAAGACTGGCGAGCACCATCAGGCGATCGGAGCTTAAGTGACGACGCAAACGCGGCAGCAGCACCGCGCCGGTAATCGCGCCGACACCGATGCAGGCCAGCATGATGCCGTAGCCGCCAGGGCCGAGGCCCAGTTCACGACGTGCCACCAGCGGCAGCAATGCCCAGCCCGCGCTGCCAAACAGGAAAAACGAGAAGGTTCGCACCAGTACGTTACGCAAGACCGGTGCCGCATGAACGTAGCGAAGACCGGCCCGTACCGCCGGGAAGAAGTGTTCTGGCGGAAGGCGCTGCACGCTCGGATCCGCTTTCCAGCGCCAGAGCACCCAGGTTACACCCAGCACTGACAGCGCATTAAGCAGGAAAACCATCCAGGGGCCGGCGAACGACAGGATCAGGCCACCCAGTGCCGGTCCGATAGCGCGACTGATATTAATGCCCAGGGAGTTAAGGGCAATGGCAGGCCCGAGCTCCGGTTTGGTCACCAGATCCGGCACGATCGCCTGGAACGGCGGCGAACTCATGGCGGCACCCGCGCTCAGCAAAAAGGCAGCGGCCAGCAGCACGCCGGGTGTCACATGACCGGTCCACGCCAGTACAGTCAGCCCGGCGGCGGCGGTAAACGTCCACAGTTGGGAAAACAGCAAATATTTACGGCGGTCAACGATGTCCGCCATCACCCCGGAGGGCAGTGCAAAGAGAAACATCGGCAGGCTGCTGGCTGCCTGCACCAGCGCCACGGCCAGAGGATCGGCACTCAGCGTCAGCATGGTCCAGTTCACGCCGACATCATTCATCCATGATCCGATATTTGAAACCACAGTGGCGATCCATAACATACGGAACACCGGCTGACGCAGTGGCTGTAACGGCGAAACCTCATTAGTGGGCCGCACATCAGGCTGTTCCTGCTCAACCTGATGAATATCATTAACCTGTGCCATAACGCCTCCCCTTAGGTTTCGCTGCGCCGATGCGCCAGCCGCCTGGCCCGGTCAGCGCCAGCGTGGTAAAGATAATCAGCAGCAGCCAGCCGAACTGGCCTTCCGCCAGTGACCAGCCAGGGTGGACTACCAGCATCGCAACCAGCAGCACCGCGATGATCGGCAGGCAGGCAATCCGGGTTCCCCAGCCGAGAATGATAAAAATCGGGCAGATGACTTCCGCCACGATAGCGGGCAGCAGGCTCATCATCGGTCCCAGCCCGAAGGGATCTTCGATGCGCGTCAGTTCTTCGCTGAAATGCAGAATTTTCGGCAGCCCATGTACCTGTAACAACAGCAGGCTGCCGGTCAGGCGCAGGAAGAACAGCCCCGCGTTGATGCGGGGCGAAAGAGCGATAGCATAGTTCATGATTAAAACGCGAAGCAGCTGCAGCCGAGCGCGCCCCAGAAGGCGTTATCTTCGGCAACGGGTACGCTGGAACCACGGGCGATCTCATGCGAGTGGCGATGAACACCGCACGGGCCGCTGCAGTGGTGGACGGCGGGCATCATGCCTGCACGGCTCTGCGCAACCGGCGGAGCACTGCGATAGTGACCCGGCACATTTACCACCGGTGACCACTCCGGCAGGATCGGAATCGCAGGCGGCGCATCTGCGCTGAACGATCCGGCGGCATAGACGATATTGCCATCCACCACGGTCAGCACTGACTCAATGCCTTTGATCTCCTCTTCCGGGACGCTGAAAAAGTCTTTACTCAGCACCGTCAGGTCCGCCAGTTGTCCAATCTTAAGCTGGCCTTTTTTGCCTTGCTCGCTGGAGAACCAGGCGCTGCCCTGCGTCCAGAGCATCAGCGCCGTTTCACGATCAAGGCGGGCACTGACATCATACATCTGCATGCCGCCCACGGTGCGGCCAGAAACCAGCCAGTAGAGCGCGGTCCAGGGGTTGTAGCTGGCAACGCGGGTCGCATCGGTGCCCAGCCCGACCGGCACGCCGGTCTCCAGCATTTTCTGAACCGGCGGGGTATGGCGGGTGGCTTCTATGCCGTAGCGCTCAGCAAAGTATTCACCCTGGAACGCCATGCGATGCTGCACGGCAATGCCACCGCCCAGCTCTTTAATGCGATCGATATTACGCTGAGTAATGGTTTCCGCATGGTCAAAGAACCAGTGCAGGCCATTGAACGGAATATCACGATTCACTTTTTCGAACACATCCAGCATCCGGCTGATCGACTCGTCATAGGTCGCATGCAGACGGAAAGGCCAGCGATGCTCAACCAGATGACGCACCACGCGCTCCAGCTCGTCTTCCATGCCAGGGGCTAAATCCGGACGAGGCTCCAGGAAATCTTCGAAGTCAGCTGCCGAGAAGACCAGCATTTCCCCTGCGCCGTTGTGACGGAAATAGTCGCTGCCCTGACCTGGCGTCAGCATGTCCGTCCACTTTTCAAAATCTTCCAGCTCATGGCCCGGACGCTGCGTGAAGAGGTTGTAGGCGATACGCAGCGTCATCTGCTTTTTCTGATGCAGCTCAGCAATCACTTCGTAATCTTCGGGATAGTTCTGGAAGCCGCCGCCCGCATCAATGGCGCTGGTCAGACCCAGACGGTTCAGCTCACGCATAAACTGGCGGGTGGAGTTGACCTGCTGTTCCAGCGGCAGTTTCGGTCCTTTCGCCAGGGTAGCGTAGAGGATCATCGCGTTGGGACGGGCGATCAGCAGACCGGTGGGATTGCCGTTGCTGTCGCGCTGGATTTCGCCACCCGGCGGGTTTGGCGTCTCTTTGGTGTAGCCCACCACTTTCAGAGCGGCGCGATTGAGCAGGGCGCGGTCATAGAGGTGCAGCACGAAAACCGGCGTGTCCGGTGCTGCTTCGTTGATCTCATCCAGCGTCGGCATCCGGCGCTCGGCAAACTGGAATTCAGTCCAGCCTCCTACTACGCGAACCCACTGCGGCGAAGGGGTACGCAGCGCCTGCTCTTTCAGCATCCGCAGCGCATCCGCAACCGATGGCACGCCTTCCCAGCGCAGTTCAAGGTTGTAATTCAGCCCCCCGCGAATCAGATGCAGGTGTGAATCGTTCAGGCCGGGCACGGCCGTGTGGCCCTTAAGATCGACCACTTTGGTGCCGTCGCAGTGAAATTCCATCGCCTCTGCCAGCGTGCCGACCGCCACGAACTTGCCATCGCGAATCGCAACCGCTTCTGCCACTGGATTACTGCGGTCAACGGTATGAAATTTGCCATGGGTCAGTATCAGTTCTGCTTTACCGAGCGTAACCATAGATGCTCCTCATCGGGGGTGTCCGGCTTAGTGCGGGACAGGAAGTGCCGCAGATAACAGGGCACGAATAAGCCGGATTATGGTGAGCAGGCTAACGGGGCGTCTAGTTATACAGAGGGATACCTATACCTTCGTATAGTTATACGCAGAGATAATAGTTTGCTGTTGCAGGTCGCTCTACACTGCGACCAGACAGCCAGCAGCAGGGCGATAAACCTGCACTGACCGTCATTTTGCACACGCCGGTTGGCGGAAATTTCGTTACATAACCTCTATGGGTGAACGCATGTCCAACGCTAAGCTTGAAGTCCTCACGCCACATAACAGCCAGATCATCTTCATTGACCAGCAGCCGCAGATGGCCTTTGGGGTGCAATCCATCGATCGCCAGGTGCTGAAAAACAACACCGTTGCGCTGGCGAAGGCGGCGAAAGTCTTCAGTATCCCCACCATCATCACCACGGTAGAAACCGAAAGCTTCTCGGGTCACACCTATCCGGAGTTACTGGATGTGTTTCCAGGGCTGGATATTCTGGAACGCAGCTCAATGAACTCCTGGGATGATCAGAAAGTGCGTGATGCGCTGGCCGCAAACGGGAAGAAAAAAGTCGTGGTTTCTGGCCTCTGGACCGAAGTGTGCAACAACAGTTTTGCGCTCTGCGCGATGCTGGAAGGCGGCTACGAAATCTACATGGTGGCAGACGCGTCTGGCGGCACGACTAAAGAGGCACACGACTACGCGATGCAGCGCATGATTCAGGCGGGTGTGGTGCCGGTAACCTGGCAGCAGGTGATGCTGGAATGGCAGCGTGACTGGGCCAATCGTGACACTTATGATGCGGTGATGAACATCGCCAAAGAACATTCAGGTGCTTACGGCATTGGTGTCGATTACGCCTACACCATGGTGCATAAAGCACCATCACGTCAGAAAAGTGAACACCGTACCCTGGCACCGGTTCACGCACCGATACGCTAAGGCATCCAGCTGATCGGCGGAAAATCGCCGATCAGCTGAGTGGCATAACAGGAGCTGGTCATGAATCCTCTACTTGTTTCCCTGGCTGCCGGGGTGCTTATTGGCCTGCTATATGGCCTGCTAAAGGTGCGGTCACCGGCACCGCCCGCGATTGCGCTGCTGGGTCTGCTGGGGATGCTGTTGGGTGGGGCGCTGGTGCATGCGGTATCTCCCGCACAAAAGCCTGCAATTGCCTTGCTTCAGCCTGATGTTCATCCCGTTTCATCCTTATCGCGGATAAGCTGAACATGTTGAAATCCTGCGTTATTTCTCTCGCGGTGGGCCTGCTCGCCGGGGTAATCTATGCCCTGATCAACGTCAACTCTCCGGCGCCGCCCGTCATTGCTTTGGCAGGGCTGTTTGGCATGCTGGTGGGTGAACAGTTAATACCGCTGGGTAAACGTCTGTTCAGGCGACAGCCGGTGACGCTGAAGTGGTTCCGCCATGAATGCATGCCAAAAATCAGTGGGACACCGCCACCCGAGGGTGATAACACGCCTTAAGTCCTCGCATGCCACGCGGTGAGGCGTTCCAGAGGATACCTGCATGACGTTTCCCCAGCGTATTGTCATCGTCGATGATGAACGCGCGGTCCGCAGTGGACTGAGCAATCTGTTGCATTCGGACGGCTACGTAACCCGATCATTTGAATCCGGTGAGGCATTACTGGCCGATGACGATGCGCTGGTTGAGGCGGGTATGCTTATTATTGATGTTGGCCTTAAGGGCATGTCCGGGTTTGAGCTTTTTACCCTTCTCAAGGCGCGGGCTGATCTGCCGCCGGTAATTTTTATCTCGGCAGATGTGGAAGAAACCACGCTGTGGTATGCCATTGGGCTCGGGGCCATGACTTTTTTGCGAAAGCCCATTGATGTTGATACGCTGCTGACACTGATCCGATGCGAGTTATCTCAGGGAGATGTGCGCTGATGAGCCTTCTTTCAGTTACTTCCCTGGAGAGTGATGACGCAGGGATCGCGATTGAAAATTTTGACATCCTGATGCCGCTGGCACAGGAGGGATGTCTTCTCTGGATGCTGGCGCGCCGCCAGTCGGGTGAGTCACTGATCATCGCCACGGGTAAAAGTGACAATGTCACTTTTCAGGCCACCCAGCGGCTCAAAAATGAGCGTGCTCTGGCTGCGTATCTGTCTCCACGCTGGGCCATCACCGCCACCGGCACGACCCGTTATCTTGATCGTTATGCGCTGATTTATCCCACCTTCCCATTTCGCACCCTGGCTAACAATCTTGCTACGCCTCCCGAAAAAATCGCCGATTTCCTGCAGGTGGCATTGCAGCTTTGCTACACGCTGGGTCAGGCACATCATCAGGGCATCGTGCACGGGGATATCAAGCCAGGCCATTTTTTTATTACTGACGATGGACGGTTCCGGCTGGGCGGGTTTGGACTCGCCTCCCTGGCGGCGCAGTCGGCTGAGAAAAACAGCCTGCGTGCCTCAGGCGGCACGCTGGCCTATATGTCCCCTGAGCACACCGGTCGCACGCCACATCCGGTCAGTAGCCTCAGCGATCTCTACAGTCTGGGCGTGGTGTTATATGAGTATCTGACCGGCAAGCTACCCTTTGGCTCACCTGACGCAGGTGAAGCAGAGTGGATTCATCATCACATCGCCAGCGCGCCCCGGCCAGCTGAACAGGTCAGAGACGATGTGCCGCCGATGCTCTCGGTGATTCTGCTACGCCTGCTGGCAAAGTCACCCGCTGACGGTTATCAGAGCGTGCAGGGGCTGATGGCCGACCTTCGCCGCTGTCAGGCCACATTGACAGGTGAAAACACCATTGCGCCGTTTACGCCCGGACTGCAGGAGCGTTTTAACACCAGTTTCCGGCCTGAGACTCTGTTCAGTCAGCATCCGCAGGCTCGCGTATTGCTGACGACGCTGGATACGGTCATCCGCACTGGAACACAGAGCCTGGTGATGCTCAGCGGTGTGCCTGGTTCGGGTAAGTCCGCGATTATCGCGAGCGCCCTGAAAACCCTGCAGCACCGACAGATTTTACTGGCCGCCAGCAAGGCCGATCAACATTCGCCGACCGCACCCTTTGCCGCTGTGGCTTCCGCGTTTCGCACGGTCACGCTTTATCTGCTGGGGTTGTCAGCGCCAGAGGTCAGAAAATGGCGGGGCCGGTTGCTGCGTCTGCTGGGCGGCTATGTCGATTTAGCCATTGAGCTGGTGCCTGAATTAAAACAGCTGCTCAATATTGGGAATTTACAGCCAGTGGTGCGCCATGCACTGGACGCCCGCGAGCAGTTCACGCAGATGGCCTCTGCGCTTGTTCAGGCTTTCGCCACGCCGGGCCGTCCGCTGGTTATGCTGATTGATGACGTACATTGGGCAGACCCTGCCACGCTGCAACTGCTGGAAAACCTGATAACCCGAAATGAGCATTTGCCCTTTATGCTGGTGCTCGCCTTTAGGGAGGGTGAATCAATGCCCTGTCCGATGATTGCCGGATTTCTGCTGCGCATCAGGGCCGCCGCACCGCGGGTAGTGGCGCTGACGCCGCAGCCGTTGAGTGTGAAACGCATCGGCCGCTGGCTGGCGCAAATGCTGCATACCCGTCCTGGCGGTAATCGCGAGCTGGCGCAGATCCTTTTCGAGAAAACCGGCGGCAATCCCCTTTCGATGCAGGAGTTCTTCCGGCAGGCGGTAGAGGATGGGGTGATTAACTTTCGTCAAAATCCGCCGAAATGGCATTACGACAGTCAGGCGCTCATGGCGCGTCGTTACACCGACAATGTGGCCACGCTGGTGTTAAGCCAGCTGGCACGGATGCCAGAGACCACGCGGCAGCTCATGGGTTCGCTGGCCTGTTTGGGGGCCAGTGGCGAGCTCTCGCTGTTAGGTCAGCTGAGTGCGATGCCTGTGACGCTGATTCAGCAGCAACTTGAACCGGCTGTCAGCGGTCGTTTTGTCACCCTGACCGGTGGGCACTACGCGTTTACGCACGATCGCGTGCACAACGCGGCGTTATTATTGCCTGACCTGCGGCAGCAACAGCATCTTCACCAGCAGGCAGCGGTCTGGCTATCCGCAGCGGTCGCAAGCGGGGATAACAGTGAGACGCTGTTCCGCGCGGTTTATCACATTGGGATGATTGCTGAGCTGCCACTGACTGTGACAGATCGTGAACGTTATTATCCTCTTTGTCTGCGAGCCGCGCAGGCGTCGAAACGCGCCGGAGATTACCTCTCAGCGCTGCGCTATCTGCGCACCGCCCAGCGACTCAGCCTGCGAATGGTGACCGGTAATGACTTTATGCTGGGCTTTGATGAAGCGGAGTGCGAGTTTCTTAACGGTAATCTCACGTCAGCGCAAACGCTCTGTACCCGGCTGCTACGTGAGCCAGGCACGCTCGGTGAAAAATCAAAGGCAGCCTGTCTTTCTGCTGAAATCCATATGCGCCAGTCTGACAACCATCTGGCGCTGGAAACCGCGCTTGCCTGGCTGGCAGTGTTTGGTGTGCATCTCAAAAGGGATCCGGATGACGTGGAGATCGACGCCGCCTGCCTGGCGATTCGGGCGCGAATCGGCGATTCACCGCAGGATACGTTGAACCGGCTGCCGCTTAACAGCGATCCTGATGTTGAGTCGGTGCTAAACCTGATGGCCAGCACCATATTTGTCTCCGCCTATGACTGCCCAAAGCTCCATTTAATCCTGGTCTGTCAGATGCTGCAGATGACGCTGGACCACGGCATAACCGGTGCCTCTGCGTTTGGTCTGGCCTGGTTCAGCGTGCTGACAGGAGAACGGTATCAGACCTGGCATTTTAGTTATGCCTGCGGTCGGGTGGCCCGCGAGCTGGTGGAGCGGTATGACTTTACCCGTTATAAAGCCCGTACTCTGCTGCCGCTGGATCAGGTGGGGATCTGGACACAGCCGCTGGACGTCGCCATTGAATGTGCCCGAGAAAGTTTTCGCGTCGCGGTGAAGTATGGCGATCGCTCTTTTGCCTGTCTTTCGTTGCGTCATCAAATCATGAACACGCTGACACGCGGCGATCACCTGGAGTCCGTGATGACCTCACTTGAGCGCGGACTCGCCTTTACGCGTAAAACGGGTTATCCCGACGTTGAGAACGTGCTGCTGATGCAAAAGCAGCTGGTGATGCAACTGCGTAACAGCAGTGGGTTCAGAGCAGGCGAGCGCGACCAGGCTTTGCCGCTGGTGGCCGGCAGTGAGCCAGGTCCGATCTCCGGCCATAAGGCGATGGTGCAGTTCTGGGCGGGCCTGTATCGGGGAATGGCCCATTACTATGCCGGTGAATATCGTGATGCGCTGCGCTGTCTGGAAGAAATCCAGCCATTGATCAGCGCGGTGCCTGCTTATATCTATATGATGGATATGCATTTTTATACTGCACTCTCCCTGAGTCAGCTGTCTGAAACCACTGATAGCAGCGCGCTGCGCATTCATCTCGACAAGTTTGCTGGCTGGACGGAGCTTAATCCCGGTTTGTTTGCAGACAAATATGCCTTGCTGAGGGCAGAGTGCGCCCGGCTTGAGGGCGACACGGGTGAGGCGCTGAAGCAGTATGAAAATGCAATCCGTCTTTCCCGGCAGTCTGGATATCTGCACATTCATGCGCTGGCCAATCAGCTGGCGGGCCGCTACTGCAAAGCCTTGCAACTCGATACCGCGGCAGATGCCTACATCAAAGTAGCAATGACAGGCTGGGACAACTGGGGAGCGCAGGCGATGGTGCGCCAGATGGAGCAGCACTATCCGCACCTGGCCGCACCGGTGCAAAACAGTGCGCTGGCGACGATTCCGTTTACGCAGGATGCCGCTTTCTACGATCTGGAAAGCGTGCTGACCGCCGTGCGCGCCCTGACGGAAGAGATCAATCTTGATCGGTTGATTCACACCCTGATGCGGATGCTGCTGGAGCGGGCAGGTGCCCAGCGCTGTCGCCTCATCCGGATTCTGGATGGCAACCTGCCAGAGACACAGGCCTGGGCAGAAAGCACGGCTGATGGCGTGCGGGTTCAGATTGTCAAAGAGCGGCCTGACGCAAATGACCTGCCGCTATCGGTGCTGTCAGCAGTGATCCGCACGGGTCAGGAGATTCGCACCAGTAAACCGGAGGTATTCAGTCCGTTCAGTCAGGACCCCTATCTGGTGGCTTCAGGCGCGGCGGTGCTTTGTGTGCCGATGTTCAGGCAGGCCAACATGGTCGGGGTGCTCTATCTGGAAAATCGCCTGATGCCCGATGCGTTCACCGCTGAGCATTCCCACATTGTAAAAACCCTGAGCGCGCAGGCGGCTGTTTCCCTGGAGACGGCGCGACTCTATGCGGAACTGCTGGAGGAGAACAACCATCGGCGTCGGGTTGAGAAACAGCTGCGTGCCAGCAAGACTTCGCTGATGCTGGGCGAGAAAATCAGTCATACCGGCACCTGGCGCTGGGAAGTAGCCGAGGACATGATGATAGTCTCTGAAGAATATGCCCGGATACTGGGGCTGCCAGCCGAACAACATGGACTGTCGATGGCAGACTTCCTGACCCGCGTTCATCCTGATGATTATGAATCTATCAGCGAACTGGTGACGCACAGCGTCAGTCAGGGACGCAGCATGCAGGCAGAGTTTCGGGTAATCAGGTCAGACGGTGAATGTCGCTATATCAAAGGTATTGGGGAGCCGGTAAACAATTTCCCTGAGGTGAAAGAGTACTTTGGCACCATTTCAGATATCACCTCGCAGCGTATGGCGGAAGACAGTGCGCGCATGGCGCAGGCAGACCTGGCGCGTGTTACGCGCGCCACTACCGTCGGGCAATTGACAGCCTCCATCGCTCACGAAATCAGCCAGCCGCTGATGTCTATCGTGGCCAATGCGGGTGCCAGCCTGCGCTGGTTGAAGCGTGAGCCGCTGATGCTGGAAAACGCCAGCAGCGGTTTAGATGAGATTATTAAAGAGGGCAAACGTGCCGGGGAGATTATTCGCGGCCTGCAGGCGCTGACCCGTAATCATGAATCGTGCTTTGCTTTGGAAAACCTCCATCTGATCGCCCGTGACATTCTGGCGCTTTCCCGTGTAGAGCTGGAACGGCGGGGTGTCTCGCTGGAACTTAAATTCAGGGCTGCTAAAGCAGAGATTTTCTGCGACCGCGTTCAGATCCAGCAGGTGCTGCTGAATCTGGTGATCAATGCGATCGATGCTATGTCCGACGATCTGCCGCGCGCGGCGCTATTGCGCCTGACGTCAGAGAATCCCACCCCAGATACGCTGCGGTTTGAGGTGCTGGATAGCGGCTGCGGATTAAGTGATGACGTGCGGGAACGGCTTTTTGAGTCATTCTATACCACCAAAAAAAGCGGTATGGGCATGGGATTAACGATCAGCAAAGGGATCATCAAAAAGCATTCTGGTGAGTTAGGCGCAGAAAACCGGCCGGAAGGTGGCAGCCGTTTCTGGTTTACTCTGCCATTGGGTTGAGCGAGAGGAACAGGTCGACTGCCGGGTTTCAGCGGCGTCGGCTATGTTCAATATTGAGCCGCTCTGCCGCCCGCACCAGATCGGTGAGCGAACGCGCATTCATTTTTTCCATTACCCGTCGCTTGTGGACTTTAGCCGTAATTTCACTGACGCCCATCTCTGCAGCAATCTGTTTATTCAACAGACCGCTAATCGCCAGCAGCATCACCTCGGATTCACGCGGCGTCAGGGTCTGATGCCGCTGCACAATTTCCCGCCGTTCCTGAGAAGAGGCCAGATTCTGCTCTGCAATCTTTAAGGCTTCCGCGACCGCCTGCAAAATACGCTCAGGTTCGACGGGCTTAGTCAGGAACTCATAAGCGCCAGTTTTCATCGCCCGCACGGTGACCGGAATGGTCCCGAAGCCGGTCAGGAAAATCGTGGGAATAGCATAGCCACGATCGATCAACGCCTGGGCGACATCAAACCCATCTGCGCCAGGCAGATTAATATCCAGAATCAGGCAACAGGGAAGGGGCGTTAACGCGTGAGACAGGAAATCATCAGCTGAAGAGAAAGAGATAACCGTGTAATCGTCGGCGATGAGGAGATTAGTGAGTGCAGAAGTCACCGCGGCGTCGTCATCAACGATATATACGATGGAATTCATAAAGACCTCATTTCAGCCAGCGTTTTAATGGTCACGGAATTAAGCATGACGCGCAAAGAGACCCGGATAAAAGGGCATCGGGCGGGGTTAAGAGGATATTACCATAACGAAAATCATTATCATCTTATAATTAACAGCTTGTTAAAATTCGGATAACTCACTGATTGAAATGGCTAAAATATACACTAATTACCGTGGCGTGGCTCAGGGCTTTCTGGCTAGAGAACGCATACGTTTTTATTGAAACGCCATATCATTGCAATGTATTCATGATCGGATAATGACAAGGAAAACTGTGCAGGTCAGGTGCGTAATTAATCCATAAGCTGTTCAAACGGGTTAAACCGTTTCAGCATGCCTTAATACCCAATTCAATGGGGACGGCACTGAATGGATTCAGATATTAACTGGTACAAATTCCAGAGGGATTCGATAGTGGATTAATCGACAGGTTTAATGAGAGAGAACCAGGTTAATGCTGATGTTTGTACGGGGTCAGAAAGGAATATCAAACTGCTCACCATATAGTTACAACATACAAATCATTTCATAGTTAACCTTATCATCAGCCATCGGGTGCTTATCGCTTAGCAATACAAAAATGCCGATAACGGTGATTCCTGCCGTCCTGCCGTAAGGGAAAACATGACGTGGTTCACGTGGTAAGAAGTCATTACATTTAAAAAACCCTTAACAGTCAGTAAGTAACCCTGATAAGCGTAGCGGTATTCATGGCGCGGCTGCTAATCCTCACTAAGCTTGTGAAGCAACCCTCTAAATTCAGGGATATTTTTCCAGCAGGACGCTATTCGCAATGACGCCATGAGGCTTATATGAGTGAAAATTACTGCACCATTCTCTTTAATGGTGAACGGTTAAAAGGGTTAGCTAATCAACCGCTAATCGACTTTCTGGATGCTCACGGGAAAAAACTACCTCATGTCTGTTACCACCCGGCGTTGCCGCCGCTGCAAAGCTGTGATGTCTGTTGGGTGGATGCCAATGGCGAGCGGGTTCGCGGCTGCACGCTTCGCACTGAAGAGGGGCTCTCGGTACAGAGTGAAGGTACTGCGCTGAGGGCCGCGCAACAGGAGGGAATGGATAGACTGCTCAACCGTCACGAGCTTTACTGCACCGTCTGTGAACACAACACCGGTGACTGCACGCTGCATAATACCGTGGCTGATATGCACATTCCGATTCAGTACTATCCTCATCAGCCCAAACCCTACGCCAAAGATCACTCTAACCCGTTTTATACCTACGATCCTGACCAGTGCATTTTATGCGGTCGCTGCGTCGAGGCGTGCCAGAATGTGGAGGTCAATGAGACACTCTCTATTGACTACACCCAGGCACATCCCCGCGTGCTCTGGGATGGCGGCACAGAAATCGCCGGTTCCAGCTGCGTCAGCTGTGGACACTGCGTCACAGTGTGTCCGTGTAATGCATTACTGGAAAAGACCATGCAGCCTGATGCGGGTCCGTTCACTGCAATGGATGAGGGGTTGAAGCGCCCGCTGATTGATTTTGTCAAAACGATGGAAAACAGTATTGGCATGGGGCCGATTACTGGCGTCTCCAGCATCGATGTGGCGCTGAGGCAGTCGGAGATTAAACGCACTAAAACGGTCTGCACCTATTGCGGCGTGGGCTGCAGCTTTGAGATCTGGACCCGCGATCGTCACATCCTGAAAATTCAGCCGGTGGCGGACGCGCCCGCTAATGGCATCTCTACTTGTGTTAAGGGTAAGTTCGGCTGGGATTTTGTTAATAGCCCAGCGCGTCTGACGACGCCCTTGATCCGCGAAAATGGCCGGTTCCGGCCCGCCAGCTGGGATGAGGCGTTGCAGCGGGTAGCTGAAGGATTGCAGGGCATCGCGCAGAATTATGGTGGCGATGCGATTGGCTTTATTGGCTCCAGCAAAGCCAGCAACGAAGAAGCCTATCTTACTCAGAAAATCGCCCGCTTAATCTTTGGCACTAACAATGTCGACAACTCCTCGCGCTATTGTCAGAACCCGGCGACAGAAGGGCTGTTTCGCACCGTGGGCTACGGCGGTGATGCGGGAACGATAAAGGATCTGCAGGAGAGCGAACTGATTGTGCTGGTCGGCAGTAATCTGGCCGAGAACCATCCGGTGATTGCGTCCCACATCAAACAGAGCCACAAACATCGCGGTCAGAAACTGCTGGTTGTCGATCCGCGTCGTCATGAAATGGCGGAACGGGCGGACTGCTATCTGCGCATCCGACCTGGCACGGACCTGGTCTGGGCCTCGGCGATGGCGAAATATATGTTCGACCACGGTTATGCCGATGATGCGTTTCTGGCACAGCGGGTTAATCAGGTAGAAGAGTATCGCACCTCGCTTGATACCTTTACGCTCGACTATGCCAGCGAGATTTGCGGTCTGAGTAAAGCCGAACTCAAAGAGTCGGCGGAGATGATCGGACACGCGGGCAGCGCCTGCATATTGTGGGCGATGGGGATCACTCAGCATAGCCACGGAGCAGACACCAGTACCGCGCTATCGAATTTACTGCTGGTCACCGGCAACTATGGGCGGCCTGGCACGGGCGGCTATCCGATGCGCGGTCACAACAATGTGCAGGGCGCCAGTGATTTCGGCTGCCTCAGCAATCGCTATCCGGGCTATGAAAAAGTCACCGACGCGTCGATCCGGGAAAAATGGGCGCGCGCGTGGGGCGTTTCTCCTGATGCGCTTTCCGATAAGGCTGGCGCCGATAACTTCAAAATGGTGCAGCAGGCCGGTGAAGGTAAAATCCGTGCAATGTACATCACCGGGGAAGAGACAGCGTTTGCGGATGCCGACGCCACATCGGTGCATGCCGCCTTCAGCAAGCTGGAATTTATGGTGGTTCAGGACATCTTTATGTCGCGTACCGCCGAATTTGCCGATGTCGTGCTGCCCGGTGCGCCCAGCGTGGAGAAAGAGGGCACCTTTGTGAATACCGAGCGGCGCATTCAGCATTTTACTCCTGCCATGAAGCCACTGGGTGATTGTCGTCCTGACTGGCAAATCTTTACCGATCTCGCGGCGCGTCTTGGACATCCATGGCATTACCCGAATCCCGGCGCGATTATGGCCGAAGTGGCGGGCATTGCAGAGATTTTCGCGGGTGTGAGTTATGAGCAACTGGCAGGCTGGCAGTCGCAACTCTGGCCGGTCAACGCTGAAGGTGAAAGCACACCCCGTCTCTATACAGAACGGTTCAATTTCCCGGATGGTAAAGCGCGCCTCTATCCGCTGAGCTGGCAGCCGCCCGCTGAGCAGGAGGATGCCGAATACAATCTGCTGCTGAACAATGGCCGAATGCTGGAGCATTTCCAGTCAATGAATCAGACCGGGCAGGGTGGCCGCATGATGTCATTGTCGCCTAATGCCTTTGTTGAGATCTCACCGGAACTTGCAGCCTCGCGCGCGCTCATCGAAGGTGAGTGGGTACGGATTACCTCGCGTCGGGGATCGCTGGATGTGCCAGTGGTTATTACAGACCGTGTGGCGGGTAACGTGCTGTTCATGCCAATTCATCATGGTACTGATGGCGTTAATGCACTGACTGGTGAACATCACGATCCTGACGTCAACACGCCCGCTTACAAAGAGATCGCTGTCAACATGACGCGCGTCGATCGACGCCCGCAGCCTAATCCGGTGCCGCTACACAATTTCCGTCATGGTAGCCGAACACCCCTGGATCACCTGCCGATTGAGCAAAAATGGCAGCAGGCAGGTTATCGTGAACCGCCTGAACACGTTGAAAAACCGGAGAAATTTTAATGGCAGAACGGATGAAGTATCAGGTCCCGCCCACACGCACCGAGCCAACTGCCCGGGAGGCAATGGACGAGTTGCTTGAAAATCTCCACCAGCACGGTTTTCTGCGGCTGGCGAACGATCTCGTTAAATCAAATAACGACGTGGGGAAAATTCTGGTCTCAGGTCTCAATCAGCCCGGCACCCAAAATGCGCTGCAAAACCTGTCACTGTTGATGATGACGCTGGGCAGCGTGCCGCCAGAGCGTTTTAATCACTTGCTGCTGGCGGTGCGTGATGCTGCAATGGCCGTTAAGCCGGCTCGGGATGAGGCGCGGCAGGAAAAAGCCGCGCCGGGCATCCGTGGCATCATCCGCTTACTTAATGATGAGGATCTGTGGCGTGGACTGCGGCCACTCTTCGCGGCACTCGAGGTTTTCTCTCAGCAGATTGACCGTGAAGAGGAGAAGCCAATCACACGCTTTAGCGGCAAGCCCAGCCGGGAGTAGTAAAGGCAGCGGTGGTTCAGGATTGCGTGGGGGTATAGACCAGATGACCGGCTACACCGCCCGCGCCGCCATCTTTAGGGTGGTTGATACCATCAGAGACCGGCACATCCGTGAAATCAAACGGTGAAACGCCCTCAAGACAGGCGACATTAACCCCAAACTGATCGGGCTGTGAGCGGCTCTGATGAAAAGTATAAATGCCGCAGACGGAGCAGAAGTAGTGGCCCACCTCTTTGCTGTTGAAGCGATATTCTGTGAGGTGCGCTTCACCCTGCGTCAGCTCAACGTTGGTTGCAAACACCACTACCGCGCCGCGCATCCGGCAAAACGAGCAGTTGCATCGGCGCACCGTGTTAAAGCCATCCTTTAGCGTCACCTTATAGGCAACGGCACCACAGTGGCATTGCGCTGTCATTTCATTCTGCATCATGATCTCCTGTGTAATGAAACACCCAGCTTTCAGCCTACGCCAAAGCCCGGGTTTTAGCAGCATCGGAGGCGGATTTGTCCGCATTTCAGACAAAAGGTGTCAGCAGGCTGATCTGGATCTAAGTAAAAACGGTGCGGATGTGAAAGCGTGCTAGCTGAATTTTCTGACCTTTAACCTCAGCAAGGAGCATGACTCACGATGGAATTATCTACCCACACTCTTCCGGAAGGCATTGTGCTGACGCTGCGTCAGCCCACAGCGACCACTAAATCTCCGGTGATTATTCTGTGTCACGGCTTTTGCGGAATCCGTGAGATTTTACTGCCTGCGTTCGCAGAGGCGTTTACCCAGGCAGGTTTCGCGACACTGACATTTGACTACCGTGGATTTGGTGACAGCGAAGGCGAGCGGGGTCGTCTGGTGCCTGCGATGCAGATCGCTGATATTCTCTCGGTCATCGCATGGGCAAAACAGCAACCGGCGCTGGACCCGAGCAGAATAGGTTTATGGGGCACGTCTTTTGGCGGATGTCACATCTTTGGCGCGGCAGCGAATAACCCGGATGTGAAATGTGTTGTCAGCCAGCTCGCCTTTGCGGATGGGGAAGAGATTGTCACCGGGCAACTGGACGCGACGGAGAAGGCGGGCTTTATTGCTACGCTGGAGAAGATGGATCAAAAGCGGCAGAACAGCGGCAAAGAGATGTTTGTGGCCATTACTCGCGTGCTGAACGATGAAGAGTCAAAAGCGTTCTTTGAGGAGAACCGGCATAAGCATCCGAAAATGGACATCAAAATCCCGTTTTTAACCGTACGGGAAACGCTGCACTACAAACCCGCGATCAATGCCGCGAAGGTCACCTGTCCGACACTGGTCGTGGTCGCCGGTCAGGATAGCGTGAATCCGCCGGAACAAGGGCGTGCGCTGTTTGATGCGGTAGCCGCAACCAATAAGCAGCTCTTTGTAGCCGAAGAGGCCCGTCACTACGATATTTACAGCGGTCAGCACTTCGCGTCAGTGATTAAGGTGCAGACGTCGTGGTTCGCGGCGCATTTGTAACCTGAAGCAGGCTCGCTTTTGCGTGGTGTTCGCAGACCTCTGTCGCGCGCCGGCAGGAGCGAGTTGATTCCGTGCTGAACATTGCGCAGGTTCACACCCCTCTCTTCAGCCTCAAACACCTCATGCCGTTCTTTATCACGCTTTTATTCCACGACCCGCGTTGCGATTTCATGCCATTTAGCCACGATAAATCGCGCCGTTAAAACCGGTCAGCCCGGCCTCCGGATTCATGGCACAGCCGCTAATAAATGCCTGATCAGACAGAATTCCCGGGATCTGGTCGATCGCGGTTTGTCCGGCCACGGCGTCCGTGATCTTCTGTCTCTGCCCGCCCGGCATAATCCTGACGGAAACCTGATTGAGTTGGTTGCAGAGTAATAAACAAAGTCATTACTTTCCCAGCTGAATCCAGCGGCGTCCGGCCAGCACCGTCAGCGCCACAATAGTAATGCCTGCGGCAAGATGCATTGAGAAATCAACAATATGCAGATGAGTGTCATGACACAGCGATAGCAGCATTGATGAGGTAAACGCGCAGCCACAGCCGCTCAGCGCGAGACTGCGCGCGGGATAAAGTGAACGGGTGCGTTTCAGGGCGATCACCGACATCAACATCATCGGCACGCTGGCAGACAGCATAAACAGATAGCAGTGTATCCCTTCACCAAACCGACCAGCACCTGCTGGCGGGGCTTCAGGTGACATATTGATCAGATTTAGCCCCAGCCACAAAACAGCCAGCAGTAGCGGCCAGCGCGAACTGATCGGTTTCCTGCCTGCAATGCTCAATGTAAAAGCTGCCGCAAGTGTGCTTCCCGCGATGATGAGAGACAGCAGTACGGCAACCAGCGCGAAAAACGCGCCGGGCTGCGACCAGTCAGTAAACCGGCTGTGAAACGCCCAACTGGTTAACGCGCCACAAGGGAGGGCAAGCGCGATCCAGCCCGCGACGCGCCAGGCCACAGGCCAGACGCGCTGCACCGGCTGCGCAGAGGCGCTGAGCTGATCAATTAACTGGTCATGATTTCTCATGCACACCCCGTCCATATTTTCTAAGATTGACCATTGCGCGATGCAACAGGGATTTAACCGCTGAGAGAGACTGATGGGTTTCAGCAGCTGCCTGCGCCAGACTCTGCTCACGCAGATGTACGGATTCGACAATCTCCCGCTGGCGTAGCGGAAGGATATCCAGATAACCGGAGAGGATATCGTTATCAGACTGGAGTTCACTGCTTTCAGCCGGGCGTTTTTGCAGCGCTTCCTCATCCTGTACTTCCTGACGTCGACCATGCTGACGCAACGTATCAATGGTCCGTGCAGAAGCAATTGCTGCAACCCAGGGCAGTATCGGGCGCTGCGGATCGTAGGTGTGGCGAACCCGATGGATCGCCAGCAGCGTCTCCTGAATCACATCTTCGACTAGCACTTCGTCACGGATTTTTTTGCACACTAATGCACGGATGGCCGGAACCATCGCTTTCAGTAACTGGTTATAGGCTGCTCTGTCGCCCGCCTGCGCCCGTGCCATCAGGGCAGGCCACTGCTGAGCGCGTGGATCAGTCTCTGACATTCGTCATCAGCAGTTCAGCACACAGTGACAGTGGCCTGGAAACGTCCCAGGAAATCGCTTAGTCAATCGTCTCAGGTTTTCTTTCCTTTTTCCGTTGCCTGATCGAGCGCTGAAATGACAATGCCCGGCGTCAGGACCTGCGGTAGTACTACCGGTTTTCCTCCGTCAGCCGGGTAGACCACGTAGAGCGGCAATCCGCCGCGTCCGAAATCACTCAGCGCCTGTTCAACATCAGGGTTATATTTGGTGGAGTCTGCAACCATGTAAATGGTATTCGTCCGCGCCATTGCGGCCTTGACCGCCTGCGTCGAAAGTGAAGTGCGATCGTTTACCTGGCAGGTAATACACCATGACGCCGTAAAATTCACCAGGATAGGCTTGCCCTGACCTTTAATCGCGTCGACATTCTGCGGCGACCAGGAGACAGTCGCTGCAGCCTGTGAAGCGGTTTCCGTTTCAGCAGGCGCGCTGGCAAAACGGTTCAGGTTCAGCAATGGCACGACGACGAGAGCCAGGAAGAACACAGTTGCAACATGCAGTACAACATGGCGCTGTCCCATCATACGGCGTTTCTGTGCCATGCCATACAGCCAGGCGGCAAAACTAAACAGTAAACAACAGACCAGAATTGCCGCCAGCGCTGCCGAGCCTGCCTGACGTTCCAGAACCCAAATCAGCCAGCCCACCGCGCCCAGCATAGGAAACGCCAGGCCCTGTTTCAGCGTGATCATCCAGGCACCCGGTTTTGGCAATATGCGCGCCAGCACCGGGAAGAACGATATCAGGGTAAAAGGCGCAGCAAAGCCCAGCGCCAGCGAAATAAAGATAATGAGACTAATCAGCGGAGGCTGGGTGAGGGCATAACCCACCGCGCTGGCCATGAATGGCGCACTGCAGGGCGTCGCGACGATGATGGCCAGTGCACCGGTCAGGGCTGAACCCATTAACCCTGCACGATTGCCGCCCACTTCGCCCACGCGTTGAACCGACAAGCCGACTTCAAACAGACCGAGCAGATTCAGTGCTGAACCGAGCATCACCAGAATTAACGCGGCGATGACCAGCGGCGATTGCAGCTGAAATCCCCAACCAACGGACGCACCACCCGCTCTGGCCAGCAGTAATAGTGCTGCCAGGGCGACCATCGTCAGGACCACGCCCAGCAGAAATGCCAGGCCCTCTGCGCGGGCGTGAGAGGGCGATTCGTGATGGCGGATCAGGCTCAGTGCTTTCAGCGAGATTACCGGAAACACGCAGGGCATGAGGTTCAGAATAATGCCACCCAGAAAGGCAGCTGCAATCGCAGTCAGCATGATATACCTGCTCAGAAGATGAAGTTATGCCGGATTGGCCTGACGATATTTTTTAACAGCATCCATCGCTTTCTGAATATGCGTATCAGGATTTTTGTCGGTGAAGCTCAGCAGAATCTTGCCATCCGGCGCGATCACATAAGAGGTGCGGTCGGACAGTTTCTGACCTTTCATCTCCATGGTGCTCTTGTATTCAGCCGCCACTTTAGCGCCAGGATCGGCTGCCACGGTGAATTTGTCACGGCATTCCAGCTGAGAGAATTTAGCAATCTGATCGGTATTGCCGGCAGTGACACCAATCACGGTCGCCCCCTGTTTTTTAAATTCATCGGACGCTTCGGCAAAATCATGCGCTTCAAGCGTGCAGCCAGCGCTGAACGCCGCCGGGAAGAAGTAGAGTACAACCGGGCCTTTCTTCAGGGCCTGCTGCAAAGAGAAGGTGGTCGATTTACCCGCCAGTGCGGCGTCAAGTTTGAAGTCTGGCGCTTTTTCACCGACCTGTAACGCCGCAAAGGCAGATGTTGCCGGAACACTCAGTGCCAGCAGTGTAGCGACGGCCAGGGTTTTCAGGGTGTTTTTCATTGGCATTTCTCTCTCCATTGACGAACAGACGGGGTTGCCTGACGTCTCTGATAAAAGGTTCGTTCAAAAATGGAAAAAGTTGCGGGGTTTTGAAATTTTTTTACGATTTATTCGATTTAGGTGGTCTGGCTGAAAGGGTCAGGGAAATGCTCAAAAAGCTGAATCGAATACAGCTAAGTCCGGATTTAACATTAAATTGGTCGCGATTATTCCTTTTTGGCTGCTTATTTATGTGATTTAACCCGCATTTATTCCTCTGGACGCTGCCGATTTACCGGCAGGTGAGCGTCGTCACGTTTCTGGTGAGCCTCAACCAGTAAATTCCGCTTAACGTATGAAAAAACGATTCAGCAAATGAGGTAAATAATGAAAATTAAACTGGCGTTAACAGTAGTAGCGGTTCTGGTTTCTGGTTCTGCAGCCGCAAAAACATGGGTGCTGACGAGTGCTGAACAGGGCACAGATCAGGGAAACTGGCAGATTTCCAGTAGTGAGCTGAAGTTTCAGGGCAAGCCGTTCAGCATCGAGCAAAAAGTTCTGCACGGCGGCAAACAGGAAGGCAGTAAAACGCTGACGATTCGCAGTCAGGATGGCCTGACTATCACGCTCAGTCCCACCCGTGGCATGAACCTGCTGCGCGTCGAAGGCTTTGGTACGCGTATGGGGTGGGATTCACCGGTCAAAGAGGTGGTCAATCCTGCTTACATCAATCTGGAAAGCCGCAACGGCCTGGGCTGGCTGGACGGTTTCAATGAGATGATGGTGCGCTGCGGCTACGAATGGACCGGTCATCCGGTGACTGACCAGGGCCGCATCTACACCCTGCACGGTAAAGCAGGTAACACGCCGGTTTCACAACTGGAAGTTGAAGTGGCAGATGCAGCGCCCCATGAAATCCGTATTCGTGGCCTGATTAAAGAGAGCACCTTCAAGAAAACCGATTTGCAGACGATGACCGAACTGCGTTACGTGCCGGGCAGTAACAGCTTCAGCCTGCATGATGTGTTAACTAATCACGCTGACTATCCGCACGATTACCAGATCATCTATCACAGCAACTTCGGTAAGCCTATTCTTGAAGAGGGTGCACGTTTCCTGGCACCGATGTCCGGCATCAGCCCGTTTAATGATTACGCAAAAGCCGGATTAAAAGACTGGCAGACTTACAAAGGGCCGACCAAAGACTTCGATGAGATGGTATTCAACATCAAACCCCTTTCTGACAGTAATCATCAGACCGTAGCTGCAGTGATAAATAAAGCCGGAAACAGCGGCGCATCCATTCAGTTTGATACCCGCCAGCTTCCAATGCTTACGCTGTGGAAAAATACCGACACCTTAAAACAGGGCTACGTGACCGGTATTGAGCCGGGCACCAGTTATGCTTATCCGGTCACGATTGAGCGCGAACAGAAACGCGTTAAGCAATTGCAGCCCGGTGCCAGCACCTCGTTTGATCTGACTTATACCTTGTTGCATAACAGCCAGCAGGTGAATGACGTTGAGAAACGCATTAAAACTATTCAGGGTGAGACAAAGATTGATGTGAGTGAGACGCCGATAGCGAAAGAGTAATAGCAGAACGCCCCGGCATATTGTGTCGGGGCTTTTTTCAGGAGAGGGTCAATGATTTCTGTAACTTCATAATTACTACTGCTGGAAGATTCTGACCCGCCATGGTGTATTGTCGCCGCTATCAAGTTTGGATGGCTGCATAATTAACCGCCATTTTTGCACTTTTAAAGACCTGGATCGTGTAAAAGGACGCATCGGTGCCTTGCTGCCCGTTATTAATAGGGCTCATTCATCACAGCAGGGCATTCATCATGTTGTTCAGAGCAGCGTTTATCGCATTATCGGTTTTAATCATCTCTTTGCAGGCTCATGCAACGCCAGGCTTCCGCCAGGTGACATTAAAAGGGGATCAGGGAGTGCCCCTGAACGTTGCCGTTTGGTATCCGGCGGCGGTGCAAAAAGGAGTCAGTGAAACGGTTGGAGGGAACGCCGCCTTTGTCGGCACGGACATTATCCGAGATGCTGTACCCGCATCTGGAAAACATCCACTTTTACTCATTTCAAATGGGTTTAATGGCAGCTGGAGGAATCTCTCCTGGCTTGCTTCAGCAATGGCCGCGCAGGGATATATTGTGGCTGCACCTGATCATCCCGGCACGACGACTTTTAACCACAATCCCGAAGATGCCAGAAAACTATGGCGGCGCCCTGGTGAAATTTCACGGGTAATTGATTTCGTCAGTCAATCTTCAGAATTAACTGGCACAGCAGACCCGGCGCGCATAGCTGCAGCAGGTCATTCACTTGGCGGATGGACAGTCATGTCGCTGGCTGGTGCACGTTTTGATCCTTTACGCCTCCTGCATGACTGTCAGCGACACGTACTTCGCGGAGACTGTAAACTGACAACCAGGCTTGGAATAGATGACGCTTCAGCCCGCAACGTTTTTTTATCTGACTGGCAAGATAAAAGAATTAAAGCCGTCGTGTCACTAGATGCTGGTTTAGCACCAGGTTTTACGCCCGTAAGCCTTAGCAAAATTAACATACCCGTACTTATTCTGGCGGCAGGCAACGGTATGGTGGGCGAACTTCCAGCGCCTGAGGAATCTGAATATCTTGCTAATCAAATGCGTGAATCATTGCGGAAATACATCCTCATTAAAGGCGCAACACACTTCAGTTTTATGCAGATATGTAAACCCGGGGCAGAGAAACTTATTGATGATGAATCTCCGGGCGATGGCATTGTTTGCCATGACGATAAGGACGCGGACAGAACCGCGCTGCATCAGACGATAACGACTGAAATTACAGTTTTTCTGAATTCTGTACTGAATTATCAAGCGCCTGCTGGCGAAATAAACGCGGAGAAAGTCCTGAAAGCCGCTAAAACTCACGATTAAAATTCGATTTAGTCATAAATCCGGACTCCAGCATGATATGGGTAACGGGTAATGATGTGCTAAGCAGGAGTTCTTTTGCCCGTTCAACCCTGAACCCATTGATCCACTGAGAAACGTTGCATTGTTTGACAGAGTTAACCGCTGCAGAAAAATTGCGGGCGGGTACGCCGGTTTTTCTTGCCAGAAGAGCCAGGGTCAGATTGGGATCAAGATAGAGCTCAGATTCATGGATCTTTTTTTCCAGCACAATATATAACTCAGTCATATCAGCTGCTGGCGCTTTTTCATCGGTGGTATCTTTTTCCTGCCTGATATCTGGCTCAAATTGTTGATGCGAATTTATGAAGTTGTAAACAATCACACCAACAATCGGTAAGAGCAAAAGTTGAGTGATGAGAATTATTAAAGCGGCATGCTTTCCGCCACTGATATCAAAATCAATTGCGATGAGAAGATCTGTCAGTGCCGACAGGCAGAGAAAGCTTCCTGCGAAGAACGTCAGGCTAGCTTGCTGAGGGATCTCATTCAGGCGATTGAATTTTAGTTTTTGCTCATTCACAAAAGCTTGTTTGAGCAGTCCAACGCCGTAGCTGAAAAAAAGCAGGCTGAGAATGAAGTCAGTCGCATGAGCCCAAACCAATCTCATCGCCAGCGATACGAGGACTGGCACAATCATGACAAATAAGTCATGTTTGCGTTTGTTGTCGTTAAGTGGGACAAAACTGTGCCATGCAATCGCAGGTAATAGCATGGCCATAACAGACTGCAAATCCCTCAGAAAGTGAGAATCGTATTCCCAGCGAATGGTATTCAGTGAAACCAGGATGATGCAGGCCGAAAGGAAACGCAGTGCGCCGTTGTTGCATGGTTTGCCAGAAAAGACTGTTGCCATCAGCAAAAATAAAGCAAGCAGGGTAATGACAGGAAAAGGCACTGAGAGCATAGGTACAGAACCAGAGCTGTAAATTTCCTGAATCATTACATAATCGACCACAAGTTGTATTGTCTGGCCTCGGATGTTAGGTAAGGTTCCGACGCAGAAGAAACCGGACTTAGACAGTTATGAACGTCATTGAGCTATTCAGGTATGGAAGGGTAACAGGAGTTAAGCTGGCATCTTTAATTTAACATAAGATAGATTGTGCGCATCAATGGTATAGAGGCAAAGCTGACCTGGCCATCCTGGGCAACCTGCTGATAACCCCCGAACATGAGCTCTGAATGCCCTCTGAAAAAGATTCGTTTTTAAATCCTACTTTCTGCGTAATCTATCTGCTTTGATAAATCCGCTACTGCCTGACAAAACAAACCTCTTCTAAAACCAGAATTCTGAATCAGAGCTTTGATTTTTGCTGTTGCCTGACCTGAGCAGGCCCAGACCCTCATCCCGATTTATATCTGAAATTACCATCAGCATTAAGCAAAATTTAACGCCGTACAAAGATTCGCTAACTCACTTAATATTATAAGATTTTACTCTGGATGAATGCTGCTTATCTCTGGTGGGAAATGAACCTGCATGTTATTTGATTAAGGTGTCGTGCTTAAATTCACCAGCCTTCGGGAAATAAAACATGAAAAAGAGCTTATCTCTCGCATTACTGTTTTCGCTTACCGCGTTCACCCAGGGTGCATGGGCACAGCAAACGCTGCGCTTTGGTGTGGACCCTACATTCCCGCCGTTTGAATCTAAGGCGGCTGATGGGTCATTACAGGGTTTTGATATCGATATTGGTAATGCCATCTGTGCTCAGGCAAAGGTGAAGTGCCAATGGGTGCAAATGGGTTTTGATAGCAGCATCCCTGCTCTCCAGGCGAAGAAATTTGATGCCATCCTGTCAGCTATGTCGATGACCGATAAGCGCCGTCAGCAGGTGGCGTTTAGCGACATGTTGTATAACACGCCAAGTGCCCTGCTGGCACCGGCTGACAGCAAGCTGACGACCGACGTTGCTTCTCTGCGCGGTAAGACCATCGGTGTGGCTCAGGGCACCATCCAGGAAACGTACGCCAAAACTAAATGGGAGTCACAAGGCGTCAAAATCGTCTCATATCCTAATCAGATGGAAGTCTATCCCGATTTGGTCGCCGGACGTCTTGATGGCAGCCTGGCGAATGCGGTCTCCGCTGAACAGGGATTCCTTACCTCACCGGAAGGCAAGACGTACGCCATTAAAGGAACACTGGTGGATAAAGTCATTTTTGGTGATGGCGTAGGTATTGCGTTACGCAAAGGCGATGAAGCGAATCTGAAGATGATCAACACGGCACTGGCTGAGCTTCATAAAAACGGAACTTATGATCAGCTCACTAAAAAGTACTTTAAATTCAAGGTTTATCCCTGATTACTGTTGTGTGACGAATTCGGGAAGGTAGAGACTATGGCATTGCCCAACTACCGCGTTCAGCGTGAACGCTTTCTGGCCGCAGTGGAGCGCAAAGGTGCTGCGATAACCTCATATCGGCATCCTCTTCCGGGTCCGCAGGGCGAAGCGCTATATACGGATGTGGCACGACTGGGACCCGCCAGCGCATCGCGTCTGATGCTGGTCGTCTCTGGCACACATGGCGTTGAAGGCTATTATGGTTCGGATTGTCAGATAGCGTGGCTCGATTCGCTGGATAAAATACCTGCTGACACCGCATTGCTGCTTGTTCATCTGCTCAATCCATGGGGTGCGGCGCATTTACGGCGCGTGAACGAAGACAACATCGACCTCAACCGTAACTTTATCAACTTCAGTCAACCGGTTCCTGATAACCCGGAATATGCGCAGTGGCACGGTATTTATCATGGCGACCGTGTCAGCGCAGACCGGCAACTGGCTGAGGCGATGGACAACGTGGGCTGGCAGTCAGTTAAACGCGTGGTGGAAGCGGGACAATATACGTTTGCAGATGGATTTTTCTTCGGCGGGCATCAGCCCGGCTGGTCTCATCTTACGATGAAGGCGATCATCGAACAGCATCTCTCAGTTGCGAAAACCATTATCAGCTTCGACCTTCATACCGGCGCTGGCGCATGGGGCCATCCGATGCTGCTCTCAATTGCAGAGCAGCGTTATGCTGCTCACGACTGGGGCAAAGTCATTTACGGGGAGTGGCTGACGTTGTTATTCACCGGTGCCGGACGTGACAGCGTAACGGGCGTGACGGCAACGGCGACCGGATATCTGTCGCAATATCTGCTGACGTCGCTGGCGGAGACGCAAATATTGCCGCTGGTCGTGGAGTGTGGAACTTACGAGGGCCAGGATATGCATCAGCGGGTGCGTGAAGATCACTGGTTGCATCTCTATGGCGAACCCGCCAGTGCGGCAGGTCAGGCAGTGAAGCAACAACTGGTAGAGGGATTCTGGCCCGCCGATGAGGACTGGCGTGCGTTAGTGGCGTTTCGCACGCAGCAGATTTTCCAGCGTGGCTGGCGTGCCCTTGCAGACACGCCCCGAGGTTATAATTTGCCGTAGAAGGTCATACGCGCAGTTTCGGATAAAGCAATGTCAGGCTGAGTATTGTAGGCCAGTACCGCCAGCATCCGGGTGACCTCGCCTTCAGTTGGGGTCACGCGGTGCAGTGAATTACGGCCACGAAACAGCACCAAATCCCCGGCATCAATCTCCAGCTCATTAACCGGCTGGCGTTCATCCAGAACGGCTTCAACCCCTGCAAAGTTCATCTCACCGGCATCGGCATCCCGTAGATCTTTCACATATTGAAATATGCCGCCCGCCAGCGGTTTTTGGACCAGCAAGGTGATAGCAAAGGAGGAGTTGTCGAAGTGCCAGCCCAGCTCCTGTCCGTGAGGCGCATAGTGCAGGTTGATCGAGGAAAGCGGGTCCGCGTAGGGATAGAGCGCATCCTCACCCAGCACATCGCACAGGAAATGCTGGAACAGGTCATCATTATAAAGCTGACGCAGCGGCGAATCGGCAGCGATCAGATCATCAGTAATACAGCCTTTGGTGCTGAGCACATCTCGATTACGCGGGTGAACGGCCGAGAAAGCCTCATCAGGTTTCATCAGATACACATTGTGTTTGCTGCGGGTATGATAGGCCAGGTGACGTTGCGCATTGCCCTCTTCGATGATCGCCTCTAAAGCCTGTGGTTTTAAAAACTGACGCAGTACCAGCGCACCAGACTGGTTTAATTGCTCACGACAGCGTTGACGCCAGCCGTGGTCGGCCAGCGGATGAAGATCGAGACGAACAAGGGAACCAGACATAGCAACATTTCTCACGATGGGCAGGTGTAATGTTACTCTACCTGTCGCCTGCCACACTGCGTAACGATAAAAATTTACTGCCCTGATAAGGAAGCGTTAATGCCTGCCCAAATGCCAAGGTTGCCAAAAATCAGCGTCATACAGTCATTCAAGGTGGCCGCCGAGCTGGGAAGCCTGGCAAAAGCCGCCGCCCAGCTGGCCTTAACGCCGGCGGCGGTCAGTCAGCAGATTCGCCAGCTGGAGGAGCAACTCGGCAGCGCCCTGTTTTTACGCACGCAGAGCGGTGTCATGCTGACCGAAACCGGAAAAGAGTATCTGCGCTATGTCACCGAGGCCTTTGATATCCTGCATCTTGGCCAGCAAAATATTCGCCATGCGGCCAGTGCACCAAAACTCACGGTTTACGCATTACCGGCGCTGGCATCCAAATGGCTTTTGCCTCAACTGGCGAGCTGGCGCGATCATTGCCCGAATATTGATCTCTCATTACATGGCACGCATTCTCAGGTCGATTTCACCGCCATGCCCGCTGATTTCGTGATCTGTTTCGGTGAAGATCGTTACCCGCAACTGGATAAGCTGAAACTGTTTCATGATGAGGTGCTGCCGGTGGCAAGTCCGGCGCTGCTGCAACGCTTTGCGCCGGAAACGGTTCTGAGTCAGGCACCGCTGATCCATCTCGACTGGGGAAATGAAGGCCGTTTTCTGCCGGACTGGCCGGGTTGGTTTCAGACCAAAGGCATGGACGAACCGCTGCCGCAGCCCGCCTTTAGTTTTAATCTGACTTCACTGGCGATTGATGCGGCTGTTGCGGGTATGGGATTGCTGCTGGGACAACGACGCCTTATCGCGCCCGAACTGGCGCGTGGCGATTTGGTGGTAGTGGATGATCTTTGCCTGCCACTGAGCAAACCCTATTTCCTCGCCTGGCCACAACGCACGATGAGCCAGCCTGGCAGTGAAGCACTGATCGGCTGGTTAAACGAACAGGCTGCAGGTCGCTGATAGCCGGTGAACGTAAATGCCTGCGCCCGCCAGAGGTAACCGCCGGCGGGCGCAGGATAGGATTGTCACACCTTTATGTCACTACGCTATAAGCATTGTTACGCATTGTCCTCAGTGATGACTGCCACGCGCTGCCCTGCACGGACTGCGCTGCCTGGCTGTACGCTGACCTGCTGAACAATACCGTCGCACGGGGCCAGAAGCGGGATCTCCATCTTCATCGACTCCAGCACGACCAGAATATCCCCTTCCCGAACCCTGCTGCCCGCCGTCGCCTGTACCTGCCATAAATTGCCGGATACCGGGCTTTCAACCCCCTGCTCACCCGGCTGCAGCGGTGCATCGCCGCCTTCATCCGCCACCGTTTCCTGACTGTCGAAATGCGCCTGGCCGCTGGCTATCCAGCGATCCCGTTCAGCATTGAATGCGTTTTGCTGATGATCGCGAAACTCGCCGATACTCTCCGCTTCACGTATGAGGAAGTCCTGATACTCCGCCAGCCGCAGCGTGCTGTGCTCAATACGCAGCGGATAGCGACCAAGTGGAAAATCGCGGCGAATCTGCAACAGTTCCTCCGCAGAGACCGGATAAAAACGGATCTGATCAAAGAAGCGCAATAGCCAGGGTTTGCCACCGAAATCGGCGACTTCATGATAGCGATTCCACATCTGCAGTGTGCGCCCCACAAACTGATAACCGCCTGGTCCCTCCATGCCATACACACACAGGTACGCGCCGCCGATGCCAACCGAGTTTTCCGCCGTCCAGGTGCGGGCAGGATTATATTTCGTCGTCACCAGGCGATGGCGAGGATCCAGTGGTGTGGCGACTGGCGCACCCAGATAGACATCACCCAGCCCCATTACCAGATAGCTGGCGTCAAACACCGTGTTCCAGACGGCCTGCTCATCCGGCAGATCGTTTATCCGGCGGATAAACTCAAGATTACTCGGGCACCATGGCGCGTCCGGGCGCACGGTAGTCATATATTTTTCGATGGCTTTCTGACAGGCCGGGTCGTCCCAGGAGAGCGGCAGATGCACCACACGTGTGGGCACCTGCAGGTCATCACTCATGCAGACCGTCTCCCACTCACCCCGCACCCACGTCAGCAGTACGCTAAGCGTGAGCGTTTCCGGCTGAAAGTGGATTTGTAGCGAGCGAATTCCCGGCGTGATATCAATTATGCCGTTACGGCCCTGCGCTTCCAGCGCCTGCATTAATGCATGAATGCGAAAACGCAGCACCAGATCCAGCTCAGGCTCGCCGGCCTCCAGCAGCAGATGCGTATCGCCAGAGAGACGCGCCACCAGACGTTTATCCGCTTCGCCGCAGGTCATTACGATGGGCGACGTCAGCGGCGCAGGCTGCCACGCTGTCTCGTGTGGCTTAAGCGTTGCGAGCTCGCTGCGACGGCTCTGGGCCAGTCTCCGCGCGGTCGGGATATCCACGGCTACAAACTGCACTTTGTCACCGGCTTTAAGCTGCCCCAGTTGCCACAGATCCGCTTCGATGACCGTCACCGGACAGACAAACCCACCGAGACTCGGGCCATCCGGCCCCAGGATTACCGGCATATCGCCGGTAAAATCGACTGCGCCGATGGCGTAAGGGTTGTCATGAATATTCGAGGGATGCAGCCCTGCCTCGCCGCCGCTGTCGCGGGTCCAGATCGGCTTTGGCCCAATCAGACGCACGCCGGTGCGGCTTGAGTTAAAGTGCACTTCCCATTCTGTGGCAAAGAAGGTCGCGATATAATCCGGCGCAAAGAACTCCGGTGCACCGTGAGGGCCATAAATGACACGCAGTGTGCGTACTTTGGCGAGATTTGTGCGCAGTGCAGCGGGCAGTTCTGCGCCGTCTGGGATTGCGGCTTGCGGAGCCAGATGCAGCACGTCGCCGCTACGCAGCGCACGTCCTGCGTGTCCGCCAAACTGGCCCAGAGTAAAGGTGCTTTTGCTGCCCAGATAGTCAGGCACCTGAATGCCACCACGCAGGCAGAGATAGCTTCTGACGCCCGCGGCTCTCATCGCGCCCAGCTTCAGGGTTGAGCCAGCCGGGATAGTAAATACAGAGTCCATCGCCTGTTCAACACCATCCAGCGTAACACTCAGCGATGCGCCACAAATCACCGCCTGAATCTCTGTATTAAATTTCAGTGTGGGTCCGTTGAGGGTGATCTCCAGCGCGGCGTCCCCCTCTGCATTGCCCAGTAGTCGGTTGCCGAGACGCAGAGCACGATCATCCATCGGTCCAGACGGCGGCACACCGACCGCCCAGTATCCCAGACGTCCGGGATAATCCTGAACACTGGTCTGGGTTCCGGCACTCAGCACTTCAACCGTTGCCGCCTGATAGCTGAGTTGCTCCAGGCAGCGGGTCCAGGGTTCCCCCGCTGTGAAGGGAGAAAAAGCTAAAATCTGTAACAGATAGAGGCGGTTGGTTTCAACGCCATAGAGACGGGTTTCCGAGAGTGCCTGTGCCAGGGTCGCGATGGCTTCATCGCGTGTCGGTCGCCAGGCGATGGCTTTTGCCAGCATCGGGTCGAAGAATGGCGGAACTTCGCACCCCGCCTCCACCCAGCGGTCAATGCGCAGGTTTTTACCGTCTGCCGCCGGAAAGGCGACCTCGGTTAACAGTCCAGGCGATGGCTGGAACTGGCGGCCCGGATCTTCCGCATAGATTCGTGCCTGAACGGCATGGCCCTGTGGATTCAGCGTGGCGGCTAAAGCAGTCAGTGAGGGGAGATCGCCCGCGGCCAGTTCAATCATCCACTTCACCAGATCAACGCCCCAGACCTGCTCTGTCACGCCATGTTCAACCTGCAGGCGCGTATTCACTTCGAGGAAATAGAATTGCTGCGCCGCGCTGTCATAAACAAACTCCACTGTGCCGGCGCTGCGGTAATTCACCGCTTTTCCCAGGGCGATGGCCGCCGAACACAAGGCCTCAGCCATGCCTGCGGGCAGATTCGGGGCTGGCGTCTCTTCAATCACTTTCTGATTACGTCGCTGAATCGAGCAGTCGCGGACGCCCAGCGCGATGACCTCGCCCTTGCCGTCACCAAATATCTGCACTTCAAGATGCCGGGCACGTTCGATATATTTTTCGAGAAACACCCCGGCATCGCTGAAGTTGTTCTGGCCCAGCCGCTGTACGGTTTCAAACGCATCTGACAGCGCCAGCGCATCACGACAGACGCGCATACCAATGCCGCCGCCGCCCGCTGTGCTTTTGAGCATCACCGGATAGCCAACACTCTCTGCGGCATGATGCGCTTCGCTGACATCTGCCAGTAATTCACTGCCTTCCAGCAACGGCACGCCTTCTGCTCTCGCCAGTGCGCGGGCGGTGTGCTTCAGGCCAAACGTCCGCAGCTGCTGAGGCGCAGGACCGACAAAAATCAGTCCCGCAGCTTCACACGCTTCGGCGAAGGCGGCGTTTTCTGACAGGAAACCGTAGCCAGGATGAATCGCTTTGGCCCCGCTTTGCTTCGCAGCGGCGATAATTTTATCCGTCAACAGATAAGTTTGTGCGGCAGGCCCCTCGCCCAGGCTCAGCGCCACATCGGCTTCGCGGATATGTAAACTGCTCAGGTCAGCTTCGGAGTAAACAGCAACGCCTTTCACCTGCATGGCACGCAGCGTGCGCAGAATACGACAGGCGATAGCACCGCGATTGGCAATCAGTAAGGTATCAAACATAAGCGAACTCTCAGGGATGCGGGTCGTCCCGCAACATTCGATATTCCCTGGGGCCGTCCCCGGGGCTGACTGGCTCAAAACGTGCGGCCGGCAATATGCTCAGCCTCAGCAGGCTGGCTTAGTTCCAGACCAGCACTTCGGCGGGTGTCGGGTTCCAGCCGTTGCAGGGGTTGTTCAGCTGCGGACAGTTGGAGATCAGCACCATCACGTTACACGCCGCCACCAGTTCAACGTATTTGCCGGGCGCAGATAACCCATCCTCAAACGTCAGGCCGCCTTCGGGTGTCACCGGAACGTTCATAAAAAAGTTGATGTTGGCGCCGATATCGCGCTTATGCAGACGACCATCGTGCAGGCAGGCGCAAAGGAAATTATCCCGACAGCTGTGCATATAGCGCTTATCCTGGGCATAGCGCACAGTGTTGCTCTCCTGCGAGCAGGCACCGCCGAGGGTATCGTGGCGACCACAGGTATCAGCAACGATCGTCAGCAGCGGATTACCCAGATTTGAATAGAGTACGCTGCCGGTAGTCAGATAGACTTTTCCCTGACGACGCAGAGTGCGCTGAGGATCGTAGCGTTCCCGCGGGTTATCAGTGTTATAGAAAAGAGTATCAATCGCCTGATTGCCTTCGAGATCGAGCAGGCGCAGCGTTTGCCCTTTTTTCACTTCAAACAACCACGGCTCGCCTGCCGGGATCTCGTGGCGATAGACAGCATCTTCAGGACGACGATCAGAGTGGATTAGTGTCATCGCAGCCTCCTTACAGGGCAAAAAATTGGGTATTTTGAAATGCGCGCTGGTTTTCACCGCGAGTGACCATTGCTTTGCTGACAATCTGTATATCGTCCGCCTGATACCAGCTCAGCTGGACCGGGCGCGGAAGATAGTCAGTGGCGGGATCCTGCGGATGTGGCAGCGCAGTCAGCACCATCAGCACGTCCATCGGCGCATAGAGTTCGACGAAGTCGCCTGCATGGCTGTTGCGTGCGCTGAACCGAAAGCGGCCCTCTTCATCCACTGTGACCTTGCTGAAAAAGTTGACGACCATCAGCAGGTCTTCCAGGCCCAGATCCCATTTGCCCATTTCCACCAGCAGATTATCTGTACCGTTGCGATAGAAGCCGTTGCGTAATTCCTGGTAGCGGCCTGCTCCATACTTATCCTGTGTTTCCGCCGCGTTAAGTACGCCGCCAAACGGGTCGTGCCAGCCGCAGCTATCCGCGACGATCGCGGCCATCACACGTCCCATGTCTGAATAGAAACAGTGACCGGTGGTCAGGTGCGCGGTGTGCTGACCTTTCAGGGTATCGGGCAGATTCAGCCGTTCACTTTTCTCGTGCGGATTGAGCATCATCATGCTGACGTTCGCGCCGCCCTCGATGTCGGTCAGGCGCAGAATCTGCCCTTTACGCAGAATCAGCGAGGTATGCGCTCCGCCTGGCAGCAGCTCTTCGCGCAGGCTCGGGGCTGAATGAAAAAGTTCTGTCATTGAGCGATCTCCTTAAGGGGATAAATGTTGTTTTTGCTGCCGGTGGCCAACTGAGAGAGGCGCGTTTCATTGAGCGGGATGTCATAAGTGATACGCGCGCCCCATGCATTGGGGGCCTGTGGATCGATTCGCACTTTGTCGAACACCAGCAGCCGGGTACCCAGATTGAAGCCTTCGGCCAGATCGTGCGTGACCATAAACACCGTCATTCGGGTTTCGCTCCAGAGCTGCAGCAGCAGTGCATGCATATCTTTGCGAATGCCGGGATCCAGTGCGCCAAACGGCTCATCCAGCAGCAGCACGCGCGGCTGCATCACAAATGCCTGAGCAATCGCCAGTCGCTGCTGCATTCCGCCGGAAAGCTGAGCCGGATATTTATCCAGTGAATGGCCCAGACCGACTTTCTCCAGCATCTGTTTTGCCTGTTCACGGGCCTGACGTTTCCCTGCGCCAAAAAGCCGCCCAGTAAAAGGTGAAGCCGGAAGTTCGAGGCCAATGGCGACGTTATCCAGCACGTTGAGATGGGGGAAAACCGAATAGCGTTGAAACACCACGCCACGGCTGCGATCGGGCTCCGCGGAAAGCTGCTCGCCATCCAGCGTGATCGACCCTCGCGTTGGTTGTTCCTGACCAAGCAGCAGGCGTAAAAATGTCGACTTACCGCAGCCGGAAGCGCCCACCAGCGAGCAGAACTCACCCTCTTTCACCTGCAGATTGATGCGTTCCAGCACCACGTGGTCGCCATACTCCTGCCAGATATTTTTGATATCGATAAAACTCATTCCCGGCCTCCTTCCGCCCAGGGGAAACAGGCTTTGTGCAGCTGACGCAGCGCGAGATCCATCAACCACGCCAGCAGCGTGATCCAGATGACATACGGAATAATGACATCCATCGCCATATAGCGGCGGACCAGGAAAATGCGGTATCCCAGCCCGGCGGTCGCGGAAATGGCCTCAGCGGAGATCAAAAAGAGCCACGCGGATCCCAGCAGCAGACGCAGTGAGGTGATCAGCCGTGATAAGAGTTGCGGCAGCACGACCCGCAGCACCACCGTCCAGCTGTTCGCCCCCAGGGTTTGTGCTTTAATAAACAGCTCCGCGGGGATTTCCCTGGCCCGATGTTCCAGATCGCGCGCCAGCATGGGGGTAATGCCGATAACGATCAGCATTACTTTTGACAGCTCATCCAGCCCGAAGACGATAAACAACATCGGCAGCAGTGCCAGCGGCGGGATCATCGACACCACGGTCATAAACGGTGACAGCGCCGCGCGGGTCATCGGGAAAACGCCCGCCGCAATCCCGATGCAGAGACCAATGAGCGACGAGATCGCCAGGCCTGTCAGTAAACGACTTAAACTAATCCATGTATCCACCCACAGCAGATACTCCCCGCTGCGCTTGTCCGGGGTAAACGCCATCCGGTCAATGGCCGCGATCATCTGCGACAGGCCGGGCAGCAGTTTGTCCTGAGGGTTCGCTTCCAGACGCACCGCCGAACTGATAAACCAGACGGCGATCAGCAATACAAAAGGTAACAGCATCAGCGTCAGGCGCATTCCCTGCCGGGGATAGCGGTTGATGTGGCGCATGGCAAAAACTCCTGATATCGGTGATTACAGCTTGCCCGCGGCGGCCATCTTCAGATAGCTGTCGTCGAAGCGCAGTTTGATGTTTGCTGTATCACCGACGGTGATGTTGCCGGGGAAGCTCATGCCGATGAAGTCGGCACTTTGTGCGCCCTCGCCCAGTAATCCCTTATCAAAGGAGAATGCGGCGACGCGCTGCATGGTTTTCGCCAGATCGGGAGATGAGACAAATGTCTCGGTTTCGGCAGGCGTCCAGAACAGATGGGTGGTTTTCAGCTGCGCCTTGTATCCGGCGAGGTCAGTACCGGAATCGGCGGCCATGGCACTCAGCGCCTGTGTATCTCCAGACTGCATTTTCGCCATCATCTCAAACCAAGCGCCGGTCAGCGCCTTGCCTAGCGCGGGGTTGTCTTTCAGGGTGTCGGTATTGACCACCATCATGTCAATCAGTTCGCCTGGTACGGCCGAGGAGCTGAACACTTCAGTGGTTTGCGGGGTTTTCTTAATCACCGAGAGCTGCGGGTTCCAGGCCACGGCGGCTTTGACGTTGCTGGTGCCGAAAGCTGAGACGATATCCGCATCAGAGGTGTTCACAACTTTGACATCTTTCTCCTGCAGTCCGGCTTTTTCCAGCCCGCGAACCAGCAGGTAATGCGACACCGACAGCGCAGGAAGATAGACTGACATTCCTTTCAGATCGCTGAGTTTCTTATTTTCCCCTTTCAGCACCACACCGTCGTTGCCATCGGAATAGCTGCCGGTGATCAGCGCCGTCGAGTCAACGCCACCTGCCGCAGGAATGGTCAGCGCATCCATGTTCGTCATGGTGCAACCATCAAACTGTCCTGCGGTGTACTGGTTAATTGACTCGATATAATCGTTGAGCTGGGTGATATGAATTTTTATGCCATATTTGCTGGCCCATTTATCAATGATCTTCTCATTGCTGATGGTGCCCCACGGCATCCAGCCTGCGTAAATGGTCCAGCAGATGTTGAACTCTTTTTTGACTGCGGCGGAAGACGGCGCGCTGACCAGCAGCGCCAGAGACATAACAAGCGTCAGGAGTGGTGATTTCTTCATGGTTGACCTCTGGTTGGCACAAAAAAACGGGAGCAGCGCAAGACACCAGATGGTGCCGCTGTCTCCCGGGCTTTTGTCCCGCCGTGTAACCTCGCAGAGGTCGCCAGCTCTCGGACCAGCCATTCACCTGCGTGAACCGGAACCCTAGCCAGCTATTTCAATCAATTGTGTCTGACGCTGCTTACTGCTAAGAGTCAGGCAAATGGCGTGCCAGAAATTAAATACTGAAATATCAGCAAAATAGACGAGAAAAAATCCATGAGGCACCGGGATGGTGAGCCAGTAACGGGCGTTGCACATAATCAGTGCTGAGGTGAAAGGCACAATAAAATTTTGACGTACGCCCTTTTGATTATTCCTTCAAAAGATGAGGTGTAACACAGACGGTGACGTCTGCTACGTATCGCTATATAATTCTATGTATAACGATTTTCGAGGATAGTTAATGAAGCGCTTCTGGCAGGCATGCACACTGAGTTTACTTATACTCCTTCCACTCTCTTCCCATGCGTCACGCCAGATAATCGATCAGATTGGCCGTCAGGTCACGATTCCAGACCATGTTGATTGCGTCGTGGTGCTTCAGCATCAGACGCTGAATCTGCTGGTGCAGATGAACGCCACGGATAAAATTGTGGGTGTAATGGCGAACTGGAAGCAGCAGCTTGGCGATAGCTATGCCCGTCTGGCACCCGAGTTAAACCAGAAAACCACGCTGGGCGATCTGACGCATGTCGATCCCGAAAAACTGGTGGCGCTGCATCCGCAGGTGGTTTTTGTCACCAACTATGCGCCGCATGAGATGATCGACAGCATTACTGCACTGGGCATTCCGGTGGTTGCTATCTCGCTGCGTCATGACCAGCCGGGAGAAAAGGCCAAAATGAATCCGACCCTCAGCGATGAGGAGATAGCCTATGACAAAGGGCTGCGGGAAGGTATTACGCTTATCGGCGAGATCATCAATAAACCTGAAGAAGCGAAAGCACTGATTGAGGCTACCGATCAGGGCCGCAAAATCGTCAGCGATCGCCTCCGGGATATTCCGGTGGATAAACGTATTCGCGCTTATATGGCTAATCCGGATCTCACCACCTACGGCTCCGGCAAGTATACCGGGCTGATGATGCTGCATGCTGGTGCGGTCAACGTCGCTGCGGCGACCGTAAAAGGTTTTAAAACCGTGTCTATGGAGCAGGTGATCGCCTGGAATCCACAGGTGATTTTTGTGCAGGATCGTTATCCTTCCGTCGTTAATGAAATCAACAGTTCACTGCAATGGCAGGCGATTGACGCAGTCAAACATCATCGCGTTTATTTAATGCCGGTTTACGCCAAAGCCTGGGGCTACCCAATGCCTGAAGCGATGGGGCTCGGCGAATTGTGGATGGCAAAAAAACTCTATCCGCAGAAGTTTACAGATATAAACATGAATAAGCTGGCTAACAGGTGGTATCAACGTTTCTATCGCACCACTTATCAGGGACCAGAGTGATGCGCGTACTGGCGGCGGGTAGCCTGAAAACGGTCTGGCCTGCAATGATGGCGCATTTCCCTCATCCTGTCGAAACCCACTTTGGTCCCGCCGGCTTGCTCCGCGAACGGATCGAGGCGGGTGAGCGCTGTGACCTCTTTGCTTCAGCCAGTGAGGAGCATCCACAGAGACTTCTGGCTGCCGGACGAGCACTGGCGCTGATGTCGTTTGCGACCAATAAGCTCTGCCTCACTGTGCGCAGTGATTGCATTCAGGCGGGGGATGACTGGTATCAGCTGCTCACCCGTGACTCGCTGCGAATCGCAACTTCCACGCCATTAGCCGATCCTTCAGGCGATTATGCTCAGGTTCTTTTTGCCCGGATGGGCCCGGCTGGAGAGGCCGTGCGCCAGCGCGCACAAACGGTGGTGGGCGGACGTGACTCAGCAGCCATTCCCGCAGGCAAGCTGCCGGCGGAGTGGATTATCCAGAGTGATCAGGCGGATCTGTTTATCGGCTACGCCAGCTATCGAAAAGCCCTGAGCCAGATTGCCGGCCTGCGGGTAATTGATATCCCCGAGGCTTTTAACCCTGTTGCGCGTTATGCCTGTGCCGTAATCACGTCTGAGGCAGGACAACTGGCTGCATTTTTAAGATCGGAACCGGCAAAAGCAGTACTTCGGGAAGCGGGGTTTGGTTGTGATTGAAAGACCCCTATTGTTCGCAACCTGGAGCCTTGTCACTTTCACTTCAGGCGTGTAAGCAATCGCGAAGGCGAAATGGATTCGGTCTGCAGAGTGGCAGCATGGCAGTGTTTTAAGTTGCCGTGCTGCTTCAGGATTTAAAATTCCGCTGGCTCACCCGGCAATGGCTCGGTTAACTCCTGCCCTTTTACACCCGCATAGGTAATCACCAGTTCAGCTGGCTCATTCAGGGTATAGCCCCGATGCGCGCTGTTGACCGTCTCATTGAGGGCTTCACCTGCATGGAAAGTCCGTTGCTCACCGCTCTCTTTATCTTCCACGATCAGTGTGCCGGAAAGAATAAACGCCGCATTTGGCATGGGATGGGTGTGCCACGGCAATGACGTGTGGGCAGGCAGTGACAGCCGCATGACGGTCAGTTCTGGTTCGCCAGCAGGATAGGCTTCGATAACTTCACCGTTCCACGCCTGACTGCTGCGCATCACTTCAACTGCGTTAATCTCGCTATCTTGCTTTGACATGGTTAATCCCTGTTAATAATCAATAAAATGCCAGTAACGACCCATGACTAAGCGTAGAAGAAAATCACATGGCTGCGTAATACGCGGGCACACAGAAGATTTCATCCAGCAAAATCAGTAATCCAGGCAACCCATTATTGAAAGGTAAGAAGCTGGTTAATTTATGTTCGAATTACGCGTTGTGGTTATAAGATATATTCCGGCGTCAGTACGCAACCTGTGATTTCTGTATTATCTTTGATTCCATCTACTACCTGAGGGATTTCTGATAATGAAAGGTCTGTTTACGGCATTACTTGCCAGTTCTGTTTTATTATTGTCCGCCTGCTCAAAAGATGACGATAACAAAGTTAAAGTCGCGATCAATACCGGCCCGGACGAAGCGATCTGGCAGGTGGTACAGCAGGTTGCTAAAGATAAATACAAACTTGATGTTGAAGTGCTTAACTTCAATGATTATGTGCTGCCAAATGAAGCGCTGAATAACAAAGAAGTCGATGCCAATGCGTTCCAGAGCCTGCCGTATCTTGAGTCTCAGTCTAAAGAGCGCGGCTATAAATTTGCTGTAGTCGGCAAGACATTCGTTTTCCCGATTGCGGCTTATTCGCACAAAATCAAAAACATCAGTGAACTACAGAATGGCGCCACGATCACCATTTCTAATGAAGCCACTACGCTGGGACGCAGCCTGCTGCTTCTGCAGGCGCAGGGCCTGATTAAACTGAAAGACGGAGTGGGATATTTACCGACTTCGCTGGATATCGTCGAAAACCCAAAAAATCTGAAGCTGGTTGAGGTGGACACGCCCCAGCTGACCCGCACGTTAGATGATCCCAATGTAAGCCTGTCGATTATCAATACTAACTTCTCGGCTCAGGCTGGATTATCAGCACACCGCGATGGCTTATTCATGGAGAGTGCCTCATCGCCTTACGTGAATGCACTGGTATCTCGTGAAGATAATAAAGACAGCGATAAAATTCAGAAGTTAAAGGCTGCGCTGCAGTCACCTGAAGTCGCGGCAAAAGCAGAAGAAGTTTATAAAGGTGATGCGATTAAAGGCTGGTAATTCATCCTGCAATCCATAACGTCGAAAAAGGCCGCACTCTGTCGCGGCCTTTTTTGTCTCTGTATTTCAAGCCAGGCTTCAGTTATCGGTACATTTTATATATTTGTCCCTCTGCTCCACCTGCTAAACCAAAGGCGCGGTTATGCGGCTGCGCCTTTAAGTTGAGCAGAAAGATGACCTGCCCAAAGGCTGGCGACCCATTTCACCCCTTTCGACGTAAAGCGAGCCTGAGAGAACGCGTGCTGGTTTTCGCCCGTGCCGGAGTGCAGCGTAAAATAGCCCGCCTGAAGATGGTAGTGCTGCGGGGTAAGTGTTCCCCTGGCACGATACATGATGTTTCGCTCCAGCAGGAACTGGCGGAACGCCGGTTCTTTCACTTTTAACATTTTGCAGAGCTGACGAAAGCCAAGACTCTCATCAACCTCAACGAAATTATCGAAGAACGCTGCCTTGGGTGCTGAGAGAGCCAGTTGCTGCTCAGCCGCCTGACGCTGTTCGAATTGCTCGGCCCAGGCGCGAGCCGCTTCAGCCGGGTTAGTGAAGTCAGGCAGATGTGAGGTTTTTTCGCGATCCTGCCAGCGATCCAGCACCTCAGCTGTGAAGCCTGGCGACAGGCGTGCCACGGCCAGCAGCGAGTCTCGCTTGTTGAGACGGTACTCCTGACGCACTTCCCCTTCCCGCTCATATTCATTCACGCTAAGTGGCTGGGAGAGACGCGCGGCCGTCTCCAGACTTTTGATTAAACGCTTCACTTCTCCATGTGTGATACCGGTCATCTGAGCCAGCTCACGACTGCTCATTGTGACCGATTGTTCCAGAGACCTGAGGCTTTCAGTCGATATCATCATGGATTCACCCCTCACTATCGCTTCCAATACCCGGCGGGCAGTCCATTTATTATACAAATACCTGTTCGGATATCCAGTATTTTATTTAAACAATTCCGTAACTGGAAGCGGTTACGCAGATCAGGCAATAAGAGGTGGGTGTTGAACGGATAAGTGCGATGGCGTTGAGATTGTCAGCGCGTTATCCGCCTTTTCTGCAGCATATGAGGGTAATTTTCCCTTTGGTTATTTACATATAATCACAATGGTGGACACAGAATCTTTACATTACAGTATAGTGATGATTGTCAGCAGGTTAGTTGCCTGCCAGACTCACTATTTTGATTCGGGGTGCAGGGGCGCAAGCTGGCTCGTTACCACTGGATGTTACCTATAAATGGAGAAAGTCATGCAGCCGTTGAAAGTCGCCTTTATTAAAGCCAACTGGCACAGCGAAATCGTTTCGCAGGTTCTGACAGGATTTGAACAGGAACTGGAGAGCCGTGGGACCTCATACGAAATGAAAACCTGGGATGTGCCAGGGGCTTTTGAAATGCCGTTACTGGCGCAACGCCTTGCGCAGACCGGCAATTTTGATGCCATTGTCTGTGCAGCACTGGTGGTAGATGGTGGCATCTATCGTCATGATTTTGTCGCCCAGGCCGTGGTCAGTGGTCTGATGCAGGCGCAGCTGGCAACCAATGTGCCGGTTTTCTCCGTTTCCCTGACGCCACACAATTTCCAGCCTTCAGCCGAGTTTATCGACTTCTATACACAGCACTTCGTGAAAAAGGGTCAGGAAGCGGCACGTGCTGTCTGCCAGATTCACGCTCTCGAACTCTGATCATCCCGAATAATGATGGGGCTGCAGCCTGCGCGATAAAAGGAAACAACATTGGAAAATTCACGTCCGCCTCTACCGCCCTTTACCCGGCCTGAACAGGCAATTGAAAAAGTCCGTCTGGCCGAGGATGGCTGGAACAGCCGTGATGCTGAGCGGGTCTCTCTGGCCTATTCAGCGGATAGCCAATGGCGTAATCGCGATACCTTCCTGACCGGCCGGGCAGAAATTGTCGCTTTCCTTCAGCAAAAATGGCAGCGGGAGCAGGAATATCGGCTGATTAAGGAGCTGTGGAGTTTTGACCAGAACCGGATTGCGGTTCGGTTTGCTTATGAATGGCATGACGAGCAGCGTCAGTGGTATCGCTCCTATGGCAACGAGAACTGGGCCTTTGACGAGCAGGGATTAATGATGCAGCGCTTTGCCAGCATCAACGATCTTAAAATCGATGAAAAACAGCGATTGTTTCACTGGCCACAGGGGCGGCGTCCGGACGACCACCCCTCGTTGAGTGAGCTCGGTTTATAGTGTGAACGTACCAGCGGAGAGCGCGGCTCTCCGCCGTCATCAAATCAGCCCTGCACACCCTTATTTTCGACAAAGGTGGCTTTGCTGTTTGTAACCGTGTAAGCCACTTTTTTGACATCCTCAGGTGACGTGGTCACTTCTACAGGTGCGATTGTCACTCGACCCATACCAAACAGGGTTGGCACATAGCCGCCAATCTGGTGCTTTCCGGCAGGAACGTGCAGCAGCATGCTTTCGCCATTAGGTAATCTGCCGGCGTCTTTGCCATCTACGGTCAGGAACACACTGGATCCATCATCTGCACGGGTCTTGATGTGTGAGACATCAATCTGCGTCGGACCAGCCGCAAATTCATCTGGCGCATCGCTGGCGGCATGTTTCGCACAACCAGTCAGTACAGCCGCAACCGTTACCACGGCGAGAGTAAAACGATAACGCATGGGACACTCTTTCTCCTGATCATCAGAACCCGCTATTTTAACGATTTGCCGGGTGGATGTAAGGGGTTAAGCAGTCAGCATGCTCTTAAAAAGGTAACAGGAGATCCGTTCCCGGTATATTTGCGTAAAGAATCTTTACTGAATAAATACACAGTTCTTTTTTACCGGTCATGGACACTTTTAACTCTCTGATCATCATGAATTTACCGTCAGAATAATTACGAATAAGCGAAGCGTCACGCGGCTTTCTCGCCGATTTTACACGGCTTTTCCCTGTTAATTCGCTGTTATAAGGTTCATAGTAGCTACTCATCCCCGGTTCAATACGGCGGCCTTTCCCTCAACAGAGGGCACGATATGCATTCTTTTACTACCGATACTATTTGCGCATTAACGGGTACGCATCCGGCTAATCTTAAGCGCTGGATTAAACAGGGTTTACTGACGGCGCAGCAGAATCCCGACATCTGGAACGATGATCATCTCAGCGAAATCTATGCCTTAGTGGGATTAACTGCTACTGGCGCGACGCCTGAAGAGATCAGAGAGGGACAGCTGGCCGCATCAACGGTCACGACCTATGGCTGGGCAGCGCGTAAAGGCGACATGCTCTGGCAGCTTGAATTTGGCACACCCTTGTCGCTTGCCCGTCAGATGCACAACATGTCCAGCAACTACAGTGGTGATGATTTTATCATCAATCTTTTGCGACCTCTGAGCGTCTGGCTTCATGCCGATCAGCGTCAGGGTGCATCGCGACGCCTGGCGCGTTTTGAGCAATCTGTGCAGCAGCAGGCGGATAAAGTGATGCGCCTCTCATCGCGAAATAAATCATCAGTCCCTTTATTTCTGGAAGCGGTGAGTGTTCTGGATAAGACTGAAATCTGGCTCGAAGCGATTCGTCTTACTGCCATGGGCTTTAATGTGGAGGTGGATTCACATGCAAGTGGAGAACCTGCACTTAAGACCGAGCTTTACCAGCATCATGTCATGTGGTGTGGTGCCGGGATTTCTCAGGAAATGCAGGATTACTTTGAACAGCAGCATCAGAATGGTCACCCGGTAATGCTCAGCGGCCCGGATCGTAATCTGCATTACTTCCACTCTTCTGCATCATCAGCTGCCTGAAGAAGGCAGCCCTCCATTTCCCTTTTTTTCTTCCACCGCCGGTAAATTTTTTTTCGTTAAGAATCTCATAAGCTGGCTCCGTATACTGGTGCCACGATTCTGACTCATTGACGAGACGATAATGAAAAAGACCTTACTGACCTTCTGCCTCTATCTGTTACCTCTTAGTTTGACTGTGGCTCATGCGGCCACGGCCCTGACAGGGTGTGCCGCCAAAAAGCAGGCGATCGAAACTCAGCTCTCTTATGCGCGCCAGCACAATAATACTTATCAGGTTGCTGGCCTTGAAAAGGCGCTGCGCGAAGTCGATCAGCACTGTAGCGAAAGCAGCCTGTTAAAGGAACGCCACGAAAAAGTGACAGAGAAAAAGCGCGAAGTACAGGAACGGGAACAGGAACTGGCAAAAGCAAAAGCAGAAGGACGCAGCGCCAGCAAGATCCAGAAGCGTGAAGATAAACTGGCCGAAGCGCGTCAGGAACTGAATGAAGCTGAACAGGCCCTGAGCCGTTAACCATCTTTTGGGTCAGCCCTTTTACTGGCCCGCTATTTTTGTCTTTTCTGCACGACTCCCTCCCTCTTTTCTAAATCACTGATTAGCCAGCGCTATTAGCGCATGACTCATTACTTTATGTAATCCTTTGATTACTTATTCTCATGCACTTAATTGGTGCAACAAAGTCAACACAGATGCGATCAATTATTTAACTTTTTGAGCACCCTCAAAGAATTGAAAGATAGCGATATTTCCCGCCCTATGCAGAAAATACGCACTTAAGCCGCATCATTATTCGCATTAAGCCAGTAACTATAACTAATCTATGCACTCGGGTTGCCCCAAAACAGGGCGTCGCTGCACGTCAGCATGCCTGGCACCGCATCTTATTTGTTTCAGGAGTGTTAGATTATGTCCGCGCAATACACTGCGTTTAACGTCCACGGCTCCACACAATAAATAACTTCATTAAGAAAGGTTTTTTATGGATAAGTTATCTTATGCGTCTGAAAGTAGCACATCTGCCTGGTCCACCTATCTGCAACAAATCGACCGGGTTGCGCCTTATCTGGGCGATCTTTCACGTTGGATAGATACTTTGCGTCATCCAAAACGTGCGTTGATTGTTGATATTCCTCTCCAGATGGATGATGGCTCAATTCGCCACTTCGAAGGCTATCGCGTTCAGCACAACCTGTCGCGCGGGCCAGGTAAAGGCGGTATTCGCTACCATCCGGACGTCGACCTTAATGAAGTCATGGCCCTTTCCGCCTGGATGACCATCAAGTGTGCGGCAGTTAACCTGCCCTATGGTGGTGCCAAAGGGGGTATTCGCGTTGATCCTTTCAAACTGTCCGATGGCGAACTTGAACGACTGACCCGCCGTTATACCAGCGAGATCGGCATTATCATCGGGCCGCAGAAAGATATTCCGGCACCGGATGTTGGCACCAACAGCAAAGTGATGGCATGGATGATGGATACCTACTCCATGAACCACGGTACAACGATCACCGGCGTCGTCACGGGTAAACCTATTCATCTGGGCGGTTCACTGGGACGTGAAAAAGCCACCGGTCGCGGCGTATTCATTACCGGACGCGAAGTGGCGCGTCGTGCCGGTATCGAAATTGAAGGCGCGCGCGTTGCGGTTCAGGGCTTTGGTAACGTGGGTAGCGAAGCAGCACGCCTGTTTGAAGAGGCTGGCGCACGCGTGGTCGTGATTCAGGATCATACCGCCACGCTGTTTAACGCCGATGGTATCAATATGGCCGCGCTGACTGAATGGCAGATCGCCAATAAGCAGATTGCCGGCTTCCCGGGCGCTCAGAACATTGATAAAGAGGCGTTCTGGACCACCGGGATGGATATCCTGATTCCGGCCGCACTGGAAGGACAGATTACCCGCGAGCGTGCTGAAGTCCTGAGTTGCAAAATCGTGCTGGAAGGGGCAAACGGACCAACTTATCCGGATGCCGATGACATGCTGGCAACGCGCGGCATTATCGTGGTACCGGATGTGGTCTGTAACGCGGGTGGCGTAACGGTCAGCTACTTTGAATGGGTGCAGGACATGGCGAGCTTCTTCTGGAGCGAAGATGAGATCAATCGTCGCTCAGATAAAATCATGACGGAAGCGATGGTTCACGTCTGGGAGAAGTCGAAGGAGAAAGATTGCTCGCTCCGCACCGCAGCCTATATCGTGGCGTGTGAGCGCATTCTGATGGCGCGTAAAGATCGCGGTATCTATCCAGGTTAATGTCTGAGGCGCGGTTGCCAGCAACAGCGCCGATTTCCTTGCCTACTTCATCAGCACCTGAAACTGCGGGTTAAATTCATCGAAAATCGGCAAGGCTGCAGCACCCAGCGCAGCGGTATCGCTGCCGGTCATACCAATCTTTAGCCGCATATCAAACAGATAACGACCTCGCACCGACTGATAAAGCGGTGGCAATCGTTTTATCATCTGCTCCAGCAAAGGCGCAGGCATCATCCCACCAATTATTACCGCTTCAGCATCAAACACCGACTCCAGAATATTGATCGCCTGACGCAACGGCGTCATTACACTCTCAATCCAGGCAGTAAAGCGCGCGGGTTCAATCTGCAACAAATCTTCTGGTAACGCTCGCATCGGATCGAGGCCGCAGAATTCATACGCTGCCTGCAATGAGACATACCGCTCCAGACAGCCCTGATTGCCGCAGTAACAGTCCCGACCGCCCGGCTCCACCACGATGTGTCCGATCTCGCCCGCATTTTGAGCGTGGCCGGTATAGATATGGCCATCGGTGAAGATGCCTGCACCCAGACCGGTGCCGATGTAGAGATAGATAAAGGAATTAAGATGCCGCGCCGTGCCGTGAAAGCGCTCGCCGATAGCGGCCACCGTAGCGTCATTTTCCAGCGTGACCGGTAATCCGCTGATAGTGGCGAGCTCCGCCTCGATATCGACCTGCTCCCAGCCGTTCAGTGTCGTGGGGCCTGTTGATGAAATCCCCTCCACGCCAAAAGGCCCCGGCATCACCACGCCAATACCCAGCACTTTCTGCCACTGAGTACCAAGAAAGGCACGCATCTCTTCCAGCACGCTGGCAATGCACGCCAGAGTGGCAGCAGGCTGAGGCTTTTGCACCATAAGGAGGCGGCGGAAATGCACTTCGCCGCTAAGATCGACCAGCACCAGTAACAGTGTCTGATGATCGAGATGAATCCCGATTGACCACGCACTGGTGGGATTGAGCGTGACCGGAATCGAAGGCTGACCACGGCCGCTGCGGCGCGGCTGTCGGCTGGTCAGCAGCTCGGCCTGCTCAAGCTCCGCTACGATATTCGAGACAGTCTGCGGCGTCAGCGCTGTCATGCGAGCCAGTTCTGCGCGGGTCAGCTCACCGTGAAGTCGAATGGCTTCAATCACCACACGTCGGTTGTGCGCCCGCGCATGTTCAAGGTTGGTACCCGAGGTTTTCATGTTGTTTTCCATTACAGCGGGGCCTGACAGTATTGGTCCCCAGTGTCATTCGGGCAAACAATATCTTTGATGCTGCACGCAATTTCTGCACATCAGAATAGGCAATTTTGCCATAAAAGCGCAGTCTGAGTGTTAGCGTTGTTACGGCTTTGTTGCACAGATCTTCAGCACTGTGGCATGCCGTTTGCTTAACTCCTGATAGGTCAGTTTATATGCTGACCAAATTACGCCCCCGATTAAATCAATCAAATTGATTTAATTAACCGACAGCCTGTTGCTGCATAGTGGAGAAGACCATGTCACAGCGTTATACCCCCAAACTGAAAGCCGGTTTTGCTGCCTTACTGATGTTAAGCGCAGGCAGCGCGGCGGCGGCCAGCCAGATCAATGCCCTGTTTATGACTCAGGCGGCTTACAGCGAAAACGATATCCGCGCCATGACGCAAAATTTTCAGAAGCAGCACCCGGATGTCACTGTCAATCTGGAGTTTGTTCCTTACGAAGCGCTGCACGATAAAATCGTGGCAGCGCGCGGTGCAGGCGGTAATGGCTATGATGTGGTGCTCTTTGATGCCATCTGGCCAGCAGAGTTCGCCCGATTTGACCTGCTGCAGGATGTCAGCGCACGCATTACGCCAGAGGAAAAAGAGAAGGTCTTTCCGGGCGCGATGAACACGGTGATTTACAAGGGTAAGACGCTGGGTATGCCGTGGATTCTGGATACCAAATACCTTTACTACAACAAAGCGATGCTGGCTAAAGCGGGCATCACCACCCCGCCGCAGACCTGGCAGCAGGTGCTGGATGACGCGAAGATCATCAAAGATAAGAAGATCGTCAACTATCCGCTGGTCTGGAGCTGGTCTCAGGCTGAAGCGCTGGTGTGTGACTACACCACGCTGGTGTCAGGCTTTGGTGGAAAGTTCTATCAGAACGGCAAGCTCGACTTCTCCAGTCCTGCCTCGCTTAAGGCGCTGAACCTGATGAAAAGTTCGCTCGATGATGGGCTGAGTAATCCAGCATCCCGTGAATATCTGGAAGAAGATGTGCGTAAATCGTTCTCTAATGGCGATGCGGCTTTCGCGCTGAACTGGACCTACATGTACAACATGGCGAACGATCCTAAGCAGAGCAAAGTGGCGGGCGATGTTGGCATTATGCCAGCGCCGGGCGATGCGCCTGGAAAAGTGGGCGCAGTGAACGGCTCAATGGGACTGGGTATCACCAAAGGCAGTACGCATGCCAATGAGGCGTGGCAGTACATTCAGTACATGACCTCACAGCCTGTCCAGAATCAGTATGCCAAGCTCAGCCTGCCGATCTGGAAATCTTCTTATCAGGATGAGGCGGTGAAAAAGGATCAGGAGAGCCTGATTGCCGCAGCGGATAAATCATTAAACGTGATGCTGTCACGTCCAGAGACTGCTGATTATTCTCGTCTGTCCAATCAGCTGCAGCAGCAGTTACAACAGGTCTTGCTGGGAAAAACCCCGGCGCAGGACGCGATGGCAACGATTGATAAAAGCGCTGCCAGGCTGCGTTAAGGAGTCATGATGCTGAGTTTGCGTCAACGCGAACAGCGTCAGGCATGGGTGCTGCTTGCACCCATGCTGCTGGTGATGCTGTTGTTAACCGCCTGGCCTCTGCTGCGTACTATCTGGCTGAGCTTTACTGATGCTGCGCTGATTGGCAGCGGTGAGTCACCCGCCTGGATTGGCCTGGAAAACTATCTCTATGCGCTTACCGATCCCGACTTTCAGGCGTCGATCTGGCGCACGCTCTACTTCACCGTTGTATCCGTCACCTTCGAAGGCATCATCGGTGTGCTGGTCGCGCTGCTTTTGAATCAGAAATTCATCGGGCGCAACGTGCTACGGGTGTTGGTAATTCTGCCATGGGCGCTACCGACCATTGTCAATGCCATGATGTGGCGGCTGAACTTTAACCCTGATTACGGCAGCATCAACGCCCTGCTCAGTCAGCTCGGTATTATTGATGGCTATCGCAGCTGGCTTGGCTCGCCGGGTGCGGCACTCAACGCGGTAATGTTCGCGGATATCTGGAAAAACTATCCACTGGTCACGCTACTGGTGCTGGCGGCACTGCAATCGATCCCTGAGGATCTGTTTGAAGCGGCACGGCTGGATGGCGCATCCGCCTGGCGTCGTTTCCGGGCGATTACCTTCCCGGCAATTGCTGCCCCGCTTGGCGTTGCACTGGTATTACGCACCATCGATGCTTTTAAAATCTTCGACATCATCTATGTCATGACCCGCGGCGGCCCGGTGGACAGCACCAAAACCTTAAGCTTTTTCGTCTATCAGGAGTCGTTCAGCTATCTGCGTGCTGGCAGTGGTGCGGCCTACGCAATATTGATGACCCTGATGTGCGCCCTGCTTATTACGCTTTACCTGCTGATGTTATGGCATCAGCGTCGCCGGAGTTCCGCTTATGAAAACTAAACTGCGGGGTATGCTGCGTTATATGGCTGCGCTGCTGGTCGCCATCAGCATTGTGGCGCCAATGGGCTGGCTGTTTTTAATGAGCGTCAGTTCTGCCAGTGATCTTTCACGCGTTCCGCTGGAGTGGCTGCCGCGTCAGTGGGATTTCAGCCGCTATCAGGGACTGGTTTCACTGGCACCAAACCAGCCGGGCAACATTTTTCTGCATGCACTCGGCAACAGTTTGCTGGTAGCAACGGTGGCAACGGCGATTTCGTTGCTGCTGGCAATACCGGCGGCATTCAGTTTCTCACGCTACAGCGGACGTGATGCCTGGCTCTCCGGTGCACTGGCGATCTATATGGTGCCGCCGGTGGCGTTTGTTCTGCCGCTCTACTTTCTGCTGCAACAGCTGGGGTTGCTCAACACACGTCCCGGTCTGGTGATGGTCTACTGCTCGCTAATCCTGCCGTTTCTGACCTGGATGCTGAAGAACCAGTTTGACTCGCTGCCGCGTGATATCGAACAGGCAGCGCGTCTGGATGGTCTGCGCTTCTGGCAGGTTCTGCTACGCATCACACTGCCGCTGGCGAAACCAGTGCTCGGTGCCGCAGCACTGTTTGGCTGGCTGCTGGCCTGGGATGAGTTTTTCTACGCGCTGCTGTTCACCAGCAACATTTCAGCACAGACACTGCCAGTCGCGATTGCCGGTTTCACCGCCGGACGTGCGACCGATGATGGCCTGATCGCGGCGATTGGCATTCTGGCTTCGGTGCCGCCACTGTTCATTGCCATCTGGTTGCAGAAGACGCTGGTCAGCGGTCTCACCAGCGGTGGAAGTAAGGGATAATTATGGATAAGACCATTGCGTCCACACTTTATGTGGTGGGCAACATTAATGTCGATTTAATCATGGGTACGCTCGGCGACTGGCCGGCACGCGGTACGGAAGTGATGCTGCAGCACAGTGCGTTACGTCCCGGTGGCTCAGCGGGTAATTGTGCGCTGGCGCTGGAGGCAATGCAGGTGCCGCATCGGGCTATTGCCAATCAGGGTGACGATGGCTTCAGTCACTGGCTCGCCGGTCATTTTCCCCACAGCGCCGCACACTGGCCGCGTTACGCCTGTGAGACCTCGCTCACGGTGGGCATAACCCATCCTGATAACGAACGTTCGTTTTTGAGCAATCACGGTCATATTACCGTGCTCACCGCTGACGATGTGCTGGCGCAGTTACCCCAGCAGGCGACGCAGGGCGATATTGTGCTGCTGTGTGGCACCTTTCTCTGTCATGAACTTTATCGCCGCTATCCGACGTTGCTGGCCGCGCTACAGCACCGAGGCTTTTGTGTCGCCGTGGATACCGGCTGGCCGCCTGCGGGCTGGAGTGATGAGCTTCGCCTGGAAATGGGTAACTGGTTGCCTGACTGTGACTGGCTGTTGCTGAATGAAGTGGAAGCGTTGGGTCTGGCGGGCGCAGACCTGCTGGAACAGAGCGGTAAACGGCTGGCGGCTCAGCTCAGTGGTCGCGGTGGTTGCGTGATTAAGTGTGGCGCAGAGGGCGCGCGTCTCTGGTCTGCGGCCTCGGTGCAATTTGCCGCCGGTCAGCCGGTGACGGTAGTCGATACCATTGGGGCCGGTGACAGTTTTAATGCCGGTTTTCTGACTGCACTGCTTTACCGCCAGTCATCGCATACCGCGCTGCGCTGGGGCATTGAAGTGGCCTCACAGGCAATAAGCAGCTCTCCGCGCCGCTATCCCAGCTGGCAACAACTCCAACTATCAAATGAGGTGCGCTGAACATGGCCAGTGTTGAACTTGTACAGGTGGCGAAGCGTTATGGTAAACAGAGCGTGCTGCACCCGCTGGATTTAACCATCCCTGATGGCAGTTTTACTGTTCTGGTCGGCCCCTCCGGCTGCGGAAAATCGACGTTGCTGCGGCTGCTTGCCGGGCTTGATACCGTCTCTGATGGGGCGATTATGCTGGATAAAAAGCGGATTAACGATCTCGATCCTGCCGACCGGGATATCGCCATGGTATTCCAGAGCTATGCGCTCTATCCGCACCTCACCGTTGCAGAGAATCTGGCGTTTCACATGCAGGTAAAAAAGGTGAAGCGCGAGGAGCAGAAAAGCAAAATCGCCCGCATCGCCGGCATTCTCGGCATCGATCAGCTCTTACAGCGTTATCCACGGGCCTTGTCCGGCGGACAGCGGCAGCGTGTAGCGATGGGACGGGCCATGGTCCGCAACCCACAGGTATTTCTGTTCGATGAGCCGCTCTCAAACCTGGATGCCCAGTTACGTATGGAGCTTCGTGCCGAAATTAAATCCCTCCATCAGCGTTTCAACACCACGATGGTTTACGTTACCCACGATCAGGTCGAGGCGATGACGCTGGCGGATCAGATTGTGGTAATGAAAGAGGGCGTGATTGTGCAACAGGGCGCGCCGCTGGCGATTTATGATCGGCCGGTTAACACGTTTGTGGCGCGGTTTATCGGTTCGCCGCCAATGAACCTGATGGATGCCTGCTTCCAGTCACGGGATGGCCTGCCTGGTGTTTGCTGTGGTAAGCAGTGGCTGCCATTGCCGCCTCGCTGGCACCGTGCCGCGCAGCAGCAGGCTGGCCAGGCGGTTACGCTGGGCGTGCGCCCTCACGATCTGATTTTTGATGCCAGCGGACAACCCGCTGCGGTAAATATTGTGGAGATCACGGGTGAATCAACGCTGTTGCATCTGAACTGGCAGGGTTTCCCGCTGCATATGCAGTTGAGCGGTCGTAGTGATGCCATGCCTGGCGGTACGCTACCGGTCACCGTAAACCCGGAAAAAATGCACCTGTTTGATGCCAGCAGCGGTGAGCGGCTGACGGAGCAATGATTAATCTGAAGTCAGTAGTGAATGCAGGGGGCAAACCCGCTTAAAGCGGTGGGAGCATACGCCTGTAGCAATGCATCGCGGGCTACGGACAAAAAACTCCCGGCGCTTTTTGAACGACGTAAAGCGTTGGCCCGGCTAAGGGCGCACCTCAGGGCTGAGGTGCGTCATCGCCACGTTGAGTCGCCAGGGATGGCGCTCTTGCGTCTTTGCGTAAGGCGTATGCTCCCTGAGCTGCATCCTTATGCCAGATGGAACTGCTCCACCGTCTGTGACAGCTGCTGCGCCTGATCTTCCAGTGAGCTGGCGGCCGCCGACATCTGCTGCACCAGCGCGGCGTTCTGTTGGGTCACGCCATCCATTTCATTGACGGCAATCGTCACCTGGCTGATGCCACGCGCCTGTTCGCTTGATGCAGTAACAATCTCACCAATGATGCCCTGCACTGAATTGACCGCGTGCATCATCTCCTGCATGGTTTTACCGGCATCGTTTACCAGCCTGACACCACTCTCGACTCGCACGCTCGACTCTTCAATCAGTGCGCCAATCTCCTTAACCGCGTTCGCGCTGCGCTGGGCAAGGTTACGCACTTCAGAGGCGACTACCGCAAAACCACGGCCCTGTTCTCCGGCACGTGCGGCTTCCACCGCCGCGTTCAGCGCCAGAATATTGGTCTGAAAGGCAATGCTGTTGATCATCGTGGTAATGTCGCCGATCTTTTTCGAGCTGTCATCGATCTGCGCCATGGTCTGCACCACCTCACCCACCAGCGAGGCACCGCGACTGGCAATATGCGTCGCGTTTTCAGTCAGGCTGGTTGCCTGCTGTGCATTGTCGGCATTCAGACGAATCGTGGCGCTGATCTGCTCCATACTGGCTGCGGTCTGCTCCAGCGCAGCAGCCTGTTCCTCGGTGCGTGATGCCAGATTGAGGTTGCCGCTGGCGATCTCGCCCGCGCCCTGACGTACTGATTCACTGGAATCTTTTATCTGTCCAACAATCTGTCGGAGCTGGCTTTGCATGGTGCTAAGCGCGAAGAACAGGCTGCTGCTATCCCCCCTCTTCACCGGGATCCGGTTATCCAGCTTGCCATCAGCAACGGCCAGGGCAATATGCGCCGCTTCAACCGGCTCGCCCCCAATTGGACGCAGCACTTTACGGCTGAACAGCATGCCCAGTACCGCGCCGACCAGCAGAACGCTGACGACCATCAGGATCACCGCCCACATCAGCTGCTGGGTGGATGCGGCCATCACCTGACTGACCGGTGCAACAACGCCCAGATACCAGGCTTTGTCGCTGTTCCCAATCACTACTGGCTGCCAGGTAACCAGGGCATCTTCACCCAGCACGGCATCAAAATGCTGTACGACTTTCGACGTAAAGCCATCTTTTTCCCCTTTCCACGGTTTCCCAGCCTCATCTTTCACCGGCGAGGAGACAACGTTACCGTTACTGGAGAGTAGCAACGCATAGCCGCTGCCCTGCCAGGGTTTAATCTGATTCACTTTCTGTTGTAGTGAAGCCAGGGATATATCAGAGGTGACAACTGCTTTTAAGGTGCCCTGATCCATAATGACGGCCGCTACGGAGGTGAGCAGGGTCGGCACGCCGTTATAGGCATAACTATAGGGTTCGGTAAGCGTGTCTTTTTGTGATTTTTGCGGAACCAGATAGTAATCGCCCTGACCCGGCGTCAGATAAGAGAGCAGCGGATGCATGGCATATTTACCTGCTGCGTCACGATCCACAAAAAAGGCATAGCGCCCCTGTGGCGCCTGTCCAGGCTGTGAGGCGAACTCTGCATCACGGCCATCAAACGCATTCTGTTCAAAGATGACTGACATCGACAGATAGTCAGGATTCGCGCGTAACGCATATTCCATCACTTTATCGACCGCTTTGCGATCGGTAATACCGGCGCGGGGTAACGCGATCAGACTTTGACCGAGAAGGCTGGCAACATCGCGGGCATGGCTCAGCTCCTGCTGCACCTGCAAGGCACGGCTTTGCGCAATCTGCTGCAGATATTTTTCGGCCAGTAGTTTTTGTTCTTTACCTGATTGCCAGCTGAGGACCCCAATTGTCACGGTAAATCCCAGCACTATCGTTAAACCACCCATGATTAACATCTGCGCACGGGTACTCATTTTTTTCTTATGCGTTACCTGACCGGCCATAGTGATTCCCCTGGAATTTACCTGCCTCAATACCTCCCTGTGTTCATGGTGCTCCTGAGATCATTTATCGGCGGCGTTTTTTTGAACTTTAATGGGGCTTATCCTGCAGTGATGGGGGTCTCAACGTGCGCGGTACAGGAAAGTTGATCGCCAGGGGAAGATGGCAAAACTGCAGAACGGGCTTTTTTTGATCTGCAACAATATCGCCGTCCGCTATTACTGTCAGTTTATGTCAACAGTTGCTGTAGCCCCCTTATCGCAGTGGAGAGAGAACAATGATCGGTAAATCAGGATTGGCTGTTGGGATGGTTGTCTGGCTAGCGTATATCGCCTGGATCGTTCACTACTATTCAGACACTTTTATGCAGTTCTCCCGCTAGTAAACAGGGCCTTCGGGTCCTTTTCTTTGCCTGCCATTCCGCACGGTTGGCCTGTGAGCCAAATATCCGCTATTATCGACTCATCTCGTGAGCCGATTAACCACACTTATTCGGCTCATTCTCTTTAACCGTGAGTGGATGATGAGCGTTGACTGGATCTGGCAACAGCCGGAATGGCCCCAATTTCACTGGCAGGATAACGAGCTGCTACCACGCCTGCGCCATTTGCAGCAGCAGCGCGGTTTGCTGCTTGGCCGCGCCAGCCTGCAGTCAGACACTGAATCACAGACGCTGGATACCCTGTTGGGTAATATTCTTTCCTCTTCGGCAATCGAAGAGGAGCGGGTCAACGTGCAGTCAGTTCGCTCGTCTCTGGCGCGCCGGTTAGGCGTTACGGAAACGCAGCCCTATCCGGTCTCCGATCGGTCAGAAGGACTGGCCGCGATGATGCTCGATGCCATCAACAATCGCAGCCAGCCATTAACGCTTGAACGGTTATTTCAGTGGCATCACTGGCTCTTCCCGGCAGATGAATGGACAGTACAGCGCCTGAGCGTCGGGACGTTGCGTGGCAGTGAACCGATGCAGGTGGTTTCAGGACGCATAGATCGTCCCACGGTACATTTTGAAGCCCCACCGCGACACGGACTGGAGCAACAGCTGGCACAGTTCATCGCGTGGTTTAACAGCAGTCAGCATGATGTGATGCTGGACCCGCTACTGCGGGCCGCCATCTGCCATCTGTGGTTTGTCACGCTACACCCTTTTGATGATGGCAATGGCCGTATCACGCGAGCATTGACCGATCTCGCCCTGGCACAGGCTGACAGCCAGAGCATCCGCCTGTACGCCATGTCTCCGGCAATACTGGCGCAGCGTGCCGGGTATTACCGCATCCTTGAGCAGACGCAGAAAGGCGGCCTTGATATCACCCGTTGGCTGGTGTGGTTTCTGGATATCCTGGATGAGAGCCTGAAACAGGCATTGGATGTTATCGATCGCACACAGTTGAAAGCGCGATTCTGGTTACGACATCAGGGGATGGCATTAAGTCCGGAACAGGTAAAAGTCCTTAACCGGCTGTTAGACGGTGGCGAGCAGGGTTTCGAACAGGGGATAAGCGCCAGCCAGTATCAGAAAGTCGCGAAAGTAAGTAAAGCCACGGCGACCCGTCATCTGGCGGATCTGGTTGAAAAAGGGTGTCTGTTCCGGCTTGAGGGAGGCGGCAGAAGCACCCGCTATCAGGTTAAAACCCGCGAGATACTTACAGATTAATAGGATGAAAGCGGTGATCAAACCGTTATTCAAAAACAGCAATGCCGGAAGGTTCGCTTCCGGCATTGTGGCAATTACGCGGCTTTAACAGCGCGCACTTTCCTGGCAGCAGGCTCTTCAGCCTGATCATCCGCGCCAGCGTCTGACACAGCTTCCGGTTGAGAGACGGAGACTGCCGCTTCCGGCAATTTGCTGGTGCGCAGAATATGCTGAACCGCATCTTTCTGTTCTGCAATCAGCAGGCCCAGGGTTTCAGCCTGAGATTCATCCAGTGCAGGTTGATGCTGTAACAGCCAGTCAGTGAAAGCTTCGGCCATATCGAGCATTTTGTCGTAGGCATCGGCCTCTTTCTTATTGGCAAACGTCATCTTCTCTTCACCCTTTCTGACTACAACAAATTTTGTTTCAACAGCCATCTTTTCGCCCTCAGGTACTGTGTATAAATACAGTATATCATGCCGGTTATGCTTTGCCAGCAGAGAATAGAGTTTATCGGTTATGCACCGGCTAACCTTAACCGGGCGCAGGTTTTTTTTATTTTCCTGAGACTTCTCTGCCGGAAACTGCGCTGACTAGACCAGCAGCTCTTCGAGAAACATCGCCAGCGCCTTGCGTGGATCGTCTTCTTCAGAAACGATCACCTCGATCCCCCACTGCCCCAGCACCTCTTTGGCGACCGGGTTATTACGGTTAGTGAACAGATACGATTTTGGTCGCGCCGTCGCCAGCCCGGTGCGGCCCCACATTTTAGTCAGACGGTAAAACAGCAGGCGAATGTTGAAATCACTGATGCTGTAGCCGACAAACAGCACAGAATTGCCCATCACGTCATGGGTCAGTTTAATGTCGAGCGGCGAGTCAAAATAGAGACGTTCGAAATAGCTGCTCTCATCAAGCACGATTGAGGTGTCATCATCGAAGTCACCGTGCAGTTTGATGATGTGGCGCTTATCTTCGGTCAAAGAGACCAGGTCGGCAGCATTGGCCACTTTATAATAGGGTACGCCGTGCGCGTCGTGCGCCGCTTCCAGCCAGCGATCATAGTTAGTAGTGTAAATGCGGGAGAAGTTACCCTGGGTAATCATGGTATGAATTTCAGAAGACCGGACATCGATATCCGGACGGTGCCACTCGCGATCCATCCAGCTGCGCAGCGGGCCTAACGAACCTTTCTTCTGCTTGTAATACTCCGCCAGCGACAGATGCGTGCCATAGGTATTAAAGATTTTGGGATCGTAACCCAGCTCGTTTGCAAGATGCGCAATCAGTTCGTGCCACTCGGGAAGACCAAAATTGCGCGAAATACCGGCACCGGCAAATAGAATCAGTTTGCCGGAATCATAGGCGCGCTTAAGTTCAGGTTTCATGCCACTCCCCGCGAGGTTTTTAAAAAGGTAGCGAAGCGATCCAGCGCAATGCGCCGCATCGAAATCTCATTCTTGAGTTCACCCATTTCCGCAAAGGTCTGGTCATAGCCTTCGGGAATAAACACACAGTCCCACTGAAAGCCACGTGTCCCGGCAGGTTTCGCGGCGATGGTGCCACGCAGTTCGCCAGAAAACTGATACATTTTACGGCCATCGCAATAGCCCAGCACCGTTTTAGCCGTCACCGCCTGGCTGTCGAGCCCCTGCACCAGCGCGGTAAAGCGCTCAGCGTCCAGGCGGTTCCAGAAGATGCGGGTCAGACCGGCGGGGAGACCATTGAGGCCATCCAGATAGAGGCCGGTATGCTCCACGAACAGCGGTCGCCCAATCAGCGAAAACGCCTTGGTAAGTTTGTCGCGCACCAGGTCGAGCTCGTTTTCAGTCTGAATTTCTTCGATGCGACGGGCGATGGGCAGCACTTCGACCCCGATGGGTTCGAGTATCTTGCGCACCTCAGCCAGTTTTGGTTCATTGGCAGAAAGGAATCTGATTTTCATGGGGCTTCCAGGTTAATTACTCCACCAGGCACTGAATGTTAACGGAAACAGGCGGGCAGGATAAATCACTAACGCTGAAGAGTGTAGCTCAATTCGGTGAGGCGCTGCGAGCCGGGGGCGGTCAGACGAGAGAGGCGCGGGAGGGGATCCGACATTGTTCTGGCTCACTTTTTAATGAAAAGCCGGAACAGCGCCGGCTCTGTGGACTCAGTAAACAATGCCCGGTGGATTTACTGTGGAGTGAGCGATGGCTTCATCCTGTTCGCCCCAGCGGGACAACACCTGCTGATACTGACCGCCCGTAATGGTGCCGTCGAGCGCAGCCTGTAGCGCCGGGGCCAGACCATTGCCCTTTTTGGTGGTCACGGCAACCCAGGCGCGAAACGGCCCACTGCCCACCAGTTTTGTCTGTCCGCGTGACGCCACTTTCCAGACCGCCATGGAGTGAGGTCCAAACATCGCATCGGCCCGCCCAGACAGCAGCGTCAGCGTCGCCGATGCATCATCAGTAAGGTAGATCGGCGTTACCGCAGGCAGACCTTTGGCCCGATTCTGCTGATCCCAGCTCAGCAATATGCGCTCCTGATTGGTGCCCGACGAGACGATAATCCGCTTGCCGGCAATATCAGCCGGGCTATTAATCCGGCTGATGTGACTGTCGCTTTTCACTGCAAAGGCGTGGTTGTCGGCGCGATAGGTCGCAAAATCGAACTTCTTCTTGCGCTCTTCAGTAACGGCTATATTGAACATCGCGACATCATAGCGTCCGGCGCTGATGCCCAGCGGCCAGTCCTCCCATGAAGCCGAAACCAGCTTCAGCTTTAAGCCCAGACTGTCCGCCAGCAGTCTGGCAATATCCGGGTCACTGCCAATCCGTGTCACGTTGTCTGACGCCAGCAGTGACAGCGGCGGTGAGTTGGTAGCTGAGGTCGCAACCGTCAGCGTACCAGCTTCGATAAAATGAAAACCAGCGGGAATTTTAGCGATCGCCTGCGGATTAACCGGGGCATGGATCGGCACCTCATTTTTAAGCACATCAAGCTTCTCAGCCGCTGAACAGGTCAGCGCCGGAAGAAGCATCAGCGCGGTAAACGTTAGCCCTCTCATAACACGCGCGCCAGGAAACGGCGGGTGCGTTCATGACGCGGATGATTGAGCACCTGCGTCGTGCTGCCCTGCTCCACAATCCGGCCATCCACCATAAAGACCACGTTATCCGCCACTTCCCGGGCAAAGCCGATCTCATGCGTCACAATCACCAGCGTAGTCCCGGAACGTGCAAGCTTTTTAATCACGTCGAGGACTTCGCCGACCAGCTCCGGGTCCAGCGCCGAGGTCGGCTCATCGAACAGCATGACACGCGGATTAAGCATCAGCGCACGCGCAATAGCGATGCGCTGCTGCTGCCCGCCCGACAGATGACGTGGCCAGGCATCCGCTTTATGGCGCAGGCCCACAATATCCAGCAGTTCACCGGCGCGCTGTATCGCTTCCGTTTTCGTTAACTGCCGATGCGCAATCGGCGCTTCAATCAGGTTATCCAGCACGCTGAGGTGTGGGAACAGATTGAAATTCTGGAACACATAGCCGACGTTGATGCGCTGGCGCAGAATCGCCTTCTCTTTCAGCTCATAAAGCTTATTGCCGCGTTGCTGATAGCCGATGTAGTCACCATCAATCTGAATAAATCCCTCATCGACCCGCTCCAGATGATTAATGGTGCGCAGCAGCGTGGATTTACCGGAACCAGAGGGGCCAAGAATCACCGTTACTGAACCGGGTTCCAGCGACAGCGAAACATCATCCAGCGCTTTATGTTTACCAAAACGTTTACTGACCCCGGTGATACTGATGGCTCCGGTGGTGTGTGAAGTGCGGTAATCAATGGCTTCTGACATGGCTGATCTCCTCGGTTGGATGAAGGGGTGTGACGCGGTTGCGCCACTGTCGCCAGCGAGAGGGTTGCGGTTCACGCGTGACGCTGCGGGCCATCCAGCGTTCAGCGTTATACTGAATCACGGACAATACGGTGGTAATAATCAGATACCAGGCGGCCCCCACCATCAGTAGCGGGATCACTTCCTGATTACGGTTGTAGATCATCTGGATGGTGTAAAACAGCTCCGGCATCGCCAGCACGTAAACCACGGAAGTGCCCTTCGCCAGGCTGATGATTTCGTTAAAGGCGACAGGAATAATGGCGCGCAGTGCCTGCGGCAGAATGATGCGGAAGGTGCGGCGCGTGGCGGAGAGACCCAACGCGGACGCGGCTTCTACCTGACCGTGATCGACACCGAGGATCCCGCCACGAATAATCTCCGCACTGTAAGCCGCCTGCACCAGCGTCAGACCAATAACGGCAGCCTGAAACTGGCCCAGTACGTTAATCGTCTGATACGCGCCCCACGACAGACCGGTGAACGGAATGCCGATCGACAGGGTGTCGTAGAGATAGGAGAAGTTATAAAGAATAATCAGCACGACAATCAGCGGCAGTGACCTGAACAGCCAGATATAACCCCACGCCAGCGTGCTCAGCAGCCATGACGAGGAAAGTCGCGCCAGCGCCAGCAGACCGCCCAAAAGCAGGCTGAATACTGTGCCCAGCAGGGTCAGCAGCAGCGTCTGACCCAGGCCATGCAGGATCACAGGATCAAAGAACCAGCGGGCAAACACGCTCCACTCCCAGCGTGGGTTAAAGGCCACCGACTGCACCACGCCCGCCAGTATAAACAGCGCCACGATAGCCCCGGCGGTGCGGGCCGGGTAGCGCGCTGGCACCACCTGTAGTTGTTGATGCTTGCTCATCGTCACTCCTTAACTCGCTTCGGCGACGTTATAAACGCCGATGACTTTACTAAAACGCAGTCGTCCGTCATGGGGCGGCTGGCCGTAACGCTCCAGATCGCCGCTGAGATCAAAATGAGGCTGATAGCCGTGGCCGGTATAGAGCCGTACCGCTTCCGGCTGGCGAAAGCCGGTGGTGAGAAACAGCCGCTGATAACCTGCCTGCAGCGCACGCCGCTCCAGCTCCTGCAACACCACCAGTGCCAGCCCCTGACGACGCAGATCGCTGCGTGTCCAGATACGTTTCAGCTCAGCGGTTTGTGGATCACAGGGTTTGTAAGCGCCCATCGCGATAATCTCGCCGTCACGCTCCAGCACAATAAACAGCCCCTGCGGCGGCAGATACCATTCGGTCAGTTCCTGCTCTTTATGCCGGGCAAAGTAGTCACCGTAGCGCGCGGAATATTCATCAAATAGCCCGCCGAGAATCGGCTGGAGCGCTGGTGCATCGGGTGAAACATCGCGAAAAGTGGATTCACTCATGGTCAGCTCCTTAGTCGCCCAGCCCGGCGGGATTGATTTCTGAACGGTCGATCTTCTCAACACCTTCACCCCAGCGGTTCAGCACCTTCTGATAGTCGCCATTGCCGATCACGCCGTTCAGCGCAGTACTGATCGGTTCCGCCAGGCCGCTGCCTTTCTTCACGGTAACGGCGATGTGTGCCGCTTTCGGCCAGCCACCATCGACACTGCCCACCAGGCGGGTTTTACCCGTCAGTGCCGCTTTCCAGGCTCCAATCACGTTGGGACCGAAGTATGCATCTGCGCGGCCCGCCTGCAGCGCCAGCGTTTGAGCCGCATCATCTTTGGCGTAGATCGGCGTAAAGGCTTTGAGTCCCTTTGCCTGATTCTCTTTATCCCATGCCAGCAGAATCGCCTCCTGATTGGTGCCGGATCCCACGATGATCCGCAGCCCGGCGATATCCTCTGCTTTAGTCAGTGATTTTATCGGGCTGCTGGTTTTGACATAAAAACCCAGGGAGTCTTTACGGTAGGTAGCAAAGTCGAACTTCTCTTTACGATCTTTGGTCACGGTGATGTTGGAGATCGCCGCGTCATACTTGCCTGAGGCCACACCCAGCGGCCAGTCTTCCCACGACGCAGGCACGACGTTGAGTTTCAGTCCCAGGCTGTCAGCGACAAGCCGGGCAATGTCCACTTCACTGCCGAGCAGGGTTTTGTTGTCGTCGGAAAACACGGTGAGCGGTGGCGAATTCAGTGCCGCAACCGCCACGGTAAAGGAACCTGGCACCACAAAGTGATGACCGGCAGGCAACTGAGCGATGGCATCCGGATTCTTCACGGTATTGACTGGCGCTTTATTCGCTTCAAGACTGACCCGCTGGCCGTTATAGGAAACGCGGGTATCTTCCGCCAGCGCATGGCTGCTGGCCGCCAGAATAAGCAGGGCGAGAAGAGGTGATGTTTTTTTCATGGCCTGTGCCCTATTGTGAGGTGAACTGATTAACGGGTTGTTTCAGGGCAAAGCTGTCGCGCAGGGTGCTGCCCGGATAGTCGCGACGCGTCAGCCCGCGAGCCTGCAGAATCGGCACCACGCGGTCGACAAAGCGTTCAAAGGTATCGGGCGTACCGCCATTGATGATGAAGCCGTCAGCGGCCTGGGTCTCAAACCACTGCTGAAGACCATTGGCGACCTCTTCCGGTGTACCGTGGAACAGCGGGCGCGGCGTGGCGGCTTCCAGCGCCGCCTGACGCAAGGTGTGACCGTGCTCTCTGGCTTTTCGTTTGATCTCGTCGGTGGTGCTGCGGAAACTGTTCTGACCTATGTCGCCAATGTCCGGAAACGGCTGATCCAGCGGGTATTGTGAAAAGTCGTGATGGTCGAAGAAACGCCCCAGGTAATTGAGCGCATCGGTAATTGATACCAGCGCCGCCGTGGTCTGATACTGGCGCTCCACATCCTCTGCATCATCGCCAACAATCACGCTGACACCCTGGAAGATGTGCAGATCCTCTGGCTGGCGGCCATTCGCCTCCAGTTGCTGCTTCACATCCTGATAAAACGCCTGCGCCTCTTCGCGGGTCGGCTGATGGGTAAAGATGGAGTCAGCGTGGCGCGCCGCCAGCTTTTTACCGTCCTCAGAGGCCCCGGCCTGGAAGATAATCGGACGGCCCTGCGGCGTGCGGGCAATGTTCAGCGGCCCCTGCACCTGGAAGAAGTCACCGTGATGATCGAGCGTATGTAACTTTGCCGGATCGAAGAACTGCCCACTCTCTTTGTCGCGCACAAAAGCATCCTGCTCCCACGAATCCCATAAGCCTTTCACCACCTGCAGATACTCATCGGCAATGCGGTAACGCAACGCATGCTCAGGATGTTTCTGGCGGGAAAAGTTTTTTGCGGAACCTTCCAGCGGCGAGGTCACCACATTCCACCCCGCGCGACCGCCGCTGAGGTGATCGAGGCTGGCAAACTGACGCGCCACGGTGAACGGCTCGCTGTAGGACGTGGAAACGGTGCCGACCAGTCCCAGATGTTCCGTAACGCCCGCCAGGGCAGACAGGAGTGTCAGCGGTTCAAAGCGATTGAGAAAGTGTGGTATCGATTTCTCATTAATAAATAATCCGTCGGCGACAAACAGGAAGTCGAGCTTGCCCTGCTCCGCTTTACGGGCGATTTTTTTTGCGTAATCCAGGCTGATGCTGGCATCAGCCTGTGCCGCAGGATGGCGCCAGGCGGACATGTTTCCCGATGCGCCATGCAGAATAGTGCCCAGCCGAAGTTGTCTTGTGGTCATGATGCTCTCTCTTTTTTTAGTCGTAGTGGTGCCCGACGACGGTGTTCAGAACCGTCGTGCGTTAGCGGGCTGCAGATGAATTCAGTTCAGAATGGATTCCCGACATCGCGCATTAAGATGTTGCAGCGCCAGGCGGGCCAGTCGGGCAAAGTAGTCGGCGGCGGGGGCAATCAGCGCCTCATCAGGGGTAAAACTGGCGTGATGCAGACCAAAATCACTGGCGCTGCCAATGCTGACAAACGCACCGGGCACCTGTTGCAGATAAAAGGCAAAATCTTCGCCCAGCAGATGCAGATCGGCCGTCTGCACCCGATAACCCGCCTGCTGCGCCACTTCACTGCTGAAGTTCGCCCAGTGCGCGTCATTGATCAGCACCGGCGGGCCAGGATGCCAGCTCAGGGTTGCCTGCGCGCCATTGGCTTCGGCAACGTGTTCAACCAGCACACGCACCCGCCGCTCCAGTTCCGCGCGCACCTGTAAATCATGGGTTCTGGCCGTGCCGCCAAACTCAACGCCGCCGGGTAACACGTTCCAGCTTTTACCGCCGTCGATACGCGTAATGCTCAGCACCAGACTGTCCAGGGCACTGAAGCTGCGGCTGGTGAGTCCCTGTAATGCCTGAATAATCTGGCTGGCGGTGACAATGCTGTCGACGCCCTGTTCCGGATACGCAGCGTGTGCGCCTTTGCCAGTCACGCAAATAATAAATTTATCCGTATTGGCGTAGAACGCCCCGCTGCGGGTAGCGAATGTGCCAATGGGCAGCGAGGGTTCATTGTGCATGCCGAAAATGGCCTGTACCTCATCAAGTACACCCACCTCAATAAACTGTCTGGCTCCTCGCGCGATCTCCTCTGCGGGCTGAAACAGAATACGTACCCGGCCAGGCAATTGATCGGACAGCGTGTTGAGCTGTAACGCTGCGCCCAGCATCACCGCGCTGTGCAGGTCGTGACCGCAGGCGTGCATGACGCCAGGATGACGGGAATGAAACCGCACGCCGCTCGCCTCATGGATCGGCAGCGCATCGATATCCGCGCGCAGCGCAATCACCGTCTCTCCACTGCCAATCTCCGCCACCACGCCCGTCTCGAGGGGATAATCCAGAATCCTGATGCCCGCTGCGGCTAACCATCCCCGCAGTCGCGTCGTGGTCGCAAACTCCTGACCCGACAGCTCTGGCCAGGTATGCAGTTCGCGTCGCCATTCGATCAGTTGTGACTCATGGTTCATGATGACTCTCCACTGAGATTCAGGCTGCGACCAGATGATGCGTAGCCAGCAGTTCAAGTGACTTCAGGCGGGCAACCGGCTCGGTAATCGGCGTGTCGATCACGAACTCATCAATATCAAAATTATGATGCAGTGCATCCAGTTGAGCATGAACCTGCGCTGATGTGCCTTTTAGCAATGACGGTGTGCGCGGCTCTATTTTGTAATCCTTGTAACCGCCCTGACGCACATAGCGTTCGGCCTGCTCAAGACTGGCGACATTGACGCCTGGGCCCTCTTTCACTGCGACGTGATAATGGCGCAGACCGGAAACCAGCAGGTCTGCGCCGGCGGGTGAATCGGCCACCACCACCTGTACAGCCACCAGTGCGCGCTGACCGTGACTCAGGCGGGAGAAAGTACTTAACGCGCGCTCCAGTAACTGACGATCGCCATTGAGGTGGGCCGCAAACACAAACTGCCAGCCCAGACTGGCGGCGAGCCGGGCGCTCTCTTCACTGGCACCCAACAGAAAACGATTGGCCGGGCGTGACGGCAATGGCGTGGCGGCTAAGCCTTCGTCATCGACATGAGGTTGAGCGGGTGTGAGCCAGCTATCCAGCAGCTGAAGCTGATTAGCAAAGCTCCCTTTTTTAGCGGCATCGACACCCTGTTGCAGTGCATGGGTGGAGAGCGGTAATCCACCTGGCGCTTTGCCTATACCGAGATCGATACGTCCGGGAGCCAGAGAGGCGAGCAGATTGAAGTTTTCTGCCACTTTATAGGGGCTGTAATGCTGCAACATCACTCCGCCCGATCCGACGCGAATATGACGGGTCTGAGCAACGATCCACGCAATTAACACTTCCGGTGAAGGACTGGCGAGCTGCGCGGTGTTGTGATGTTCTGCCAGCCAGAAACGGTGATATCCCCACTCCTCTGCCAGCTGGGCCAGCTGCAGGGTGCGCTGCAGCGCCGCGGTGGGCGTCTCGCCCTGCAGCACGGGTGCTTTATCTAACAGACTCAATCGATATGCCATTCACCTGGTCCTTGTTAATTCCGGTTGCTGACCAGTGTGCTGCGCAGGTGATTATTGGTAAAACATCATATTGTTTTATGCTTTATTGAATTCGTCATAATGGGGAGGGATGAAAGGATAAATGAGGATAACGGCGCTGAAACAGGGTTTGATAGCCAGATCTCACGGATAAAACCGCCTGTTACCTGAAAAAAAGGCGATTGAAACCAGCGAGCCGGCAAAGTTATGCAGAAAATCGTCTTAAGTATGGAAAGCTGTTATGCGTTCTGCCGCGGCGCTGCCTTGATAACAGACATCAGGAATACAACACACTGAAGTCCATTCTGTACTGGAGGAAGAAAGCGCAGAACGTCGGGCAATTAAATAAGCATACTGAGCTTTCAATTGAGGAAAGATAAGTGACTAAAACATTATTTTAGTTAAGGTCGCTGCGAGTTTTGTTTCAGAGGAAAATACCGGGTATTGATAATCGCCACATTGACTTCACAGGGAATGCCGTCGTCGAGATAAACCGTTTCATTAAGCTGAATGACCGCATCGCCTTCCGCTAAATTAAGTAACGTAAGTGATTGTGTATCCGCAAGATTGACGGCTGTTAAATGCTGGTCTCTGAGCTGGACTTTTTTACCTGTCACCTCTTCAATATAGGCATATTTGGAGATTTCCAGCTTGCTGAATTCCATGCTGTTGAACAGGTTTACTGGCAGGTGGATATGCTCCAGTGCCACCGGAATATCGTCAAAACACATCAGACGTAAAATTTTATAAATCTGATCGCTGCTCTTGATACGCAGTGCCTGGGCCATGTCCGCTGAAGGAACCCTGACGATACTGACAGAGATAATTTTTCTGACACCTTTATGGCCATTTCTCTGAGCCTGATAATCAAAAGGTGAAAGCACATGATATCGGTGAGCCTGGCTACTTATCTCCGCGGAACCCACAAAAATACCCGATCCTTTTACCCGATATATTCTCTGCTGCTCTACCAGAATACGTGTCGCCTCACGCACCGTTGCGCGTGTAATGCCGATATTTTTGGCAATTGATATTTCGGTATCCAGCTTTTCTCCGGGTTGAAGGCCATCATCCTTAATTTTATTGAGGATGTAATTAACCACCTCTTTTTGCTTTTCAGTAATGCCATCAGCCATTGGCTTTCTTCCCATTTGCGTGAAGGACGGTCTCCCTCTAATCCGTGTCAGTACAGTTCTGCCTGACATTGCCGGATGAGTACCACTACGGCTCGCTTAATATGTGATCAACTTATCAAATTGGCACTGATGTTAAGCCTGTTCAGCCAAATTTTAACTTTACATGTTGTGTCCGTACACGTCGAAGGACATTATCGAGATGACTAGACATCTTTAACATGTACAGATGTACCGGTTAAAGTGAAATTTAATTTTATGTGCACGCTAAGAAACGCGTTATTTCTTAACGGCTTGATAAAACGTTCTTTTACGAATCGGACTGCCTTTATTTTCCCGCACAGTGAGTGGACGCAGGTTGCCTGCAGGTTCAGTCAAAGGGGGATGAAAGGCGTTTTTTTAAAAAATGACTGTACATATTCAGGCATTTTCAGCAGGAGCAAGGCGATGTCACACCTGGCTAAGTGGTTAAACAACGAGAAAATCCAGTACGTCGAAAGCGTTGCTGACTGGCAGGAAGCACTCGTCATTGCGGGGCGTCCTCTGCTCAGTGAGGGCGCAATCTCGCAGGATTACATTGATGCGATCATTCAGCAAAAAGAGGAGATCGGGCCCTTTTTCGTCATCGCTCCGCAGATTGCAATGCCTCACGCCCGTCCGGAACAGGGCGCGCACAAACTGGGGCTCTCGATTGTGCTGCTGGGCACAGCGGTGAAATTTGACTCTGAAGAGAACGATCCGGTAAAGGCCATTTTTATGTTTGCCGCGCCGGACAGCAATAGCCATATCGAAATGATTTCCGAGCTTGCAGAAGTTCTGTCTGATGAAGCGATCATGACACAACTCTTCAGGGCAACCAGTAAAGAAGCGCTGATAACAATTTTATCGGGCGTCTGAACTGCCCGCTAAAACACGACATTTTATCAACAGTGAATGAGGTGAGATATGAAAATTATGGCGGTTTGTGGTTCAGGTCTGGGCAGCAGCTTCATGATGGAAATGAACATTAAGAAGGTGCTTAAAACTATTGGTGTTGAAGCGGAAGTTGAACATTCTGATCTCGGCTCTGTTACGCCCGATGTGGCGGATGTTTTTGTGATGGCAAAAGATATTGCCTACAGCGCCAACCTTCCTGAACAGAAGGTTATCATCATTAACAACATTATTGACCTGAAAGAAGTGGAACAAAAAATACGCGAGTATTTTGAGAAAAACTGACGCTAATAATTAGATAAACACCTTACCCTCGAGGTTAATATGTTTACTCAAAATCTTTTGCAGTTCGTCGTCGACGTGCTGAAAGTGCCCTCAATATTAGTCGGACTGGTGGCATGTTTCGGACTGATTGCGCAGAAGAAGCCGTTTCCTGACGTTATTAAGGGCACGGTTAAAACCATTCTGGGCTTCCTGGTGCTGGCAGGCGGAGCGACCGTTCTGGTTGGTTCCCTGACACCACTTGGCGACATTTTTAAACATGCATTTGATGTTCAGGGCATCATTCCTAATAACGAAGCAATGGTCTCTATCGCACTGGCAAAATATGGTGCGCCAACCACGATGATCATGGCCTTCGGCATGGTCGCCAACATCGTTGTTGCCCGATTTACCCGACTTAAATATATCTACCTTTCCGGCCATGTGACCTTCTATATGGCCTGTATGATCGCGATTATTTTATCAGTTGCCGGTTTTGAAGGTGTGCAGCTTATTTACACCGGCTCACTGCTTCTGGGTATTCTGATGGCCACCTTCCCGGCAATTGCACAGCCTTATATGCGTAAGATCATCGGGGGCGACCATGTCGCGCTGGCACATACCGGGACCATTGGCTATGTCTTATCTGGCTGGATCGGCTCTTTAGTGGGTAAAGGTTCTAAATCCACCGAAGAGATGAACATGCCAAAAAACCTCAGTTTTTTGCGCGACAGCACGATCTCCATCTCGCTGACGATGATGATTATTTACTTAATCCTGTCGGTGTCAGCAGGTAAAGAGTATGTAGAGGCCTACTTCAGTCATGGTCAGAACTACCTGGTTTACTCCTTTATTCAGGCCATAACTTTTGCGGCGGGCGTCTTTATTATTCTGCAGGGTGTGCGCTTAATCCTGGCTGAGATCGTTCCGGCCTTTACCGGCTTTTCAGAAAAACTGGTACCGGATGCGAGACCCGCGCTGGATTGCCCGATTGTTTTCCCTTATGCCCCGAATGCGGTGCTGATCGGCTTTATCTCCAGCTTTGTTGGTGGCCTGGTTGGGCTGTTTGTCCTCGGTCAACTGCATTGGGTATTAATTCTGCCGGGTGTTGTGCCCCACTTCTTCTGTGGCGCTACGGCGGGCGTATTTGGTAATGCCACCGGTGGCAAACGCGGGGCGATTTGCGGTGCCTTTGCACATGGCCTGCTGATTACCTTCCTGCCTGTCGCGTTGCTACCGGTACTGGGACAGATCGGGCTGACCAACACGACCTTCTCGGATACCGACTTCGGCGTGACCGGCATTCTGCTTGGCAATATGGCTCACTTTATGGACAAGGGAACCATCACCATGATCATCACCGGTATTTTTGGCTTGTTAGTGATTTATAACTTCATGGCCAAAAAGAAGGCACCTGCTGAAACGAATGCAGGGTAAAAAGAAAGTGTACTAACCCAGAAAGGGCGATTAGCCCTTTCTGGGCGTGTGTTTCATCGGCTCTTCATTCCCCTCCTGGTCCTTATCAGAATCCCCCTCACCTGTGCCGACAATAGCCGTAATTTACGCTCGTTACGCTCATCCCTGACCTGAAACGCCTCATCGTGACACAGATTCACTGACATCTTCTGGCACTAATCACGCTAAAAAAGGACTATTCCGAATGCAAAATGTGATCGATATCACATTTACAACATTAGTCTGGCTAATAGATAAAATTTAACAATAAAACAATTGAATGATAATGATTAACATTTACACTCTCATCCGCATATAACAAAGCGTTAAACGCTGCAAAATCCACAAATAATATGCGGTATTTATTTTTTTAAGGTTAAAACCCTGGCGTCTTTGGTTGTCAGGATTTTTATCTGGTTAGTCAGATTTATGTTTACTGGAGTTGTTGAGCGCACATCCAACGCTGCTGGCTTAATGCCGGCAGGGTCACTGGTATTAACGCACAGGAACTGAACATGCTTTTACGCTCATCCACACAGGCGGCTCTGGATCTCGCGCCAGCCTCCAACGCCAGCGGTGCCGAAACGGCCATTTTTAACGATCAGCAACTGGCGGCCTGGTCGCAGCAGACTCAGGAAGTGCTAACGCTGATGACGCGCACTGTTACCAGCGTAGAGAAGCCCTTCAGCGGCATTCTTCCCCACGAACTGGCGGCGGAGTTCAGCGAGGTCGATCTCGATCACCCACTCGGCAACAACGAGGATGCACTGGCGGAGCTGAGCCAGCTCTATCTTCGTGACGCCGTCTGGTTTCACCATCCTAAATACCTGGCGCACCTGAACTGCCCGGTGGTGCTGCCCTCGCTGATGGCAGAGCAGATTATGGCGGCAGTCAACAGCTCGGTCGATACCTGGGATCAGAGCGCAGGCGGCACCCTGATTGAGCAGAAGGTGATTGACTGGACGCTTGGCCGTATTGGTCTGCCAGCCGGATCGGATGGAATCTTCACCAGCGGCGGTACCCAATCCAACCTGATGGCAATGCTGCTGGCGCGTGACAGCTGGTGTGCCGCGCATCATCCGGGACACCTGATTAAGCATCGTGGCCTGCCTGAAACTGCCTCGAAATGGCGAGTGTTTACCTCGAAACTCAGCCACTTCAGCATCCAGAAGTCGATGGCGATTCTGGGACTGGGCTATGACGCGGTTATCGCCGTCGATCACGATGACCATTACCGCATGGACGCGGGATGTCTGGCACAGGAGATCGCGCGTTGCCGCAGTGAAGGGCTGATCCCGATTGCGGTGGTTGCCACCAGCGGCACCACAGACTTTGGCAGCATCGATCCACTGCCGGAAATCGCCCGTCTCTGTGACGATTACGGTTTATGGATGCACGTTGACGCCGCGTATGGCTGTGGCCTGCTGGTCTCTGAAAAGCATCGTTCCCGCCTGAATGGCATTGAGCGCGCGGACTCCGTGACCGTTGATTATCACAAATCGTTCTTCCAGACCGTCAGCTGTGGCGCCTTCTTTGTGCGGGACAGCCAGAATCTGAAGCATGTCACGCACCATGCGGACTACCTCAATCCGCTCAGCGCCCAGCAGGAAGGCACGCCGAATCTGGTCAACAAAAGCATTCAGACCACCCGCCGTTTTGATGCGCTGAAAATGTGGCTGACACTGCGCGTCATGGGCCCGGCGGCGCTGGGTGATGCCTTTGATACCCTGATCGATCTGACACAGGCTGCGCACCAGCTATTAACGGCGCATCCGGCCATTGAAGTGCTGCACGCGCCTGAGCTGACTACCCAGATTTTCCGCTACATTCCCGGCAAACATGCCAGCGACGCGCAGATCGATGAGATCAACGCCGCCATCCGTAAAGCGCTGTTCCGCTCCGGTAATGCGGTGATCGCCGGAACCAAAGTGGATGGACGTCAGTATCTGAAATTCACCCTGTTAAATCCCACCACCACGATTGCCGACCTCGAAGATGTATTGAGCCTGATTGCGCATTACGGCCGCGAACAGGTTCGTGCTTCTGCGCTGAGCGCGGCGAATCAGGGAGCGATCTGAAATGAATAATCCTGTTTACGATTTTATTGGCATCGGCATTGGCCCTTTCAACCTGAGCCTGGCCTGTCTGAGTGAGCCGGTTGAGGGATTAAACGGTATTTTCCTGGATGAGAATCCCGGCTTTGACTGGCACACCGGCATGATGCTGGAAAACGCCCATCTGCAGACGCCGTTTATGGCCGACCTGGTGACACTTGCCGATCCCACCAGCCCGTACAGCCTGCTTAACTACATGAAGGAAAAAGGAAAACTATACTCTTTTTATATCCGTGAAGACTTCTTCCTGATGCGCAAAGAGTATAACCAGTACTGTCAGTGGGCCAGCTCGCGTCTGTCTAATCTGCGCTGGAACAGCCATGTGGAGTATGTCAGCTACGATGAAGCGGCCGGCATTTATCACCTCCAGGTGACTGACACCCGAAGCGGAGCGAAACAGCGCTATCAGGCGCGTCATCTGGTGCTCGGCACCGGGCCAAAAGCCTGGATGCCGGCGTGCAGCCAGCCGCACCACCAGCGCCTGACCCACTCCAGCCATTATCTGGCCAATAAAGCGGAGTTGCAGCAGAAGCGTTCAATTACCGTGCTGGGGAGCGGCCAGAGCGCAGCGGAAATCTACTACGATCTGCTGACCGATATCGACCGCTTTGGTTATCAGCTCAACTGGATCACCCGCGCGCCGCGCTTCTATCCGCTGGAGTACACCAAGCTGACGCTGGAGATGACCTCGCCGGAGTGGGTGGACTATTTCCACGCCCTGCCCGCCAGCACACGCGACGAGCTGAATGCCCGCCACAAGAATCTCTACAAGGGAATTAACAGCAGCTTAATCAATGACATTTATGACCTGATGTATGTCAAACAGCTCGACGGCGATCTCAATGTCAATCTCTTCACTCATTCGGCGCTGACCGCGATGCGCTGGCTGCCGCAGGGCGAATTCGAACTGACGCTGCATCAGGAAGAGCAGGATTGCACCTTCACCCGTCGCACCGAAGGACTGGTGATGGCGACCGGTTATCACTACCAGCCACCGATGTTTTTAGAAGGTATCCACGCCCGCCTGCGCTGGGATGACAAAGGCCGCTATGACGTGCAGCGCAACTACAGCATCGATCATCACAATCAGATCTTCGTGCAGAACGCCGAACTGCATACACACGGTTTTGTCACGCCGGATCTCGGCATGGCCTGCTACCGCAACTCAGTCCTGCTGCGTGAACTGACCGGACGCGAGGTGTATCCCATCGAGCGTCAGATCGCCTTCCAGACTTTCCCGGCTAAATCGGAGCATTGAGATGAGTTCACCAATACTGTTCAGGGCCGATCGTCCCGCAGGCCAGTTTACCCTGAGACCGATGCTTGAGAGCGATGCGTCACTCATCCACAGCTGGGTCACCCGTGATTACGCGCGCTTCTGGGGCATGCAGCAGCAGAGTCTGGAACAGGTCGCGGCGTTTTATCAGACGCTGACCGCATCCGATCCTCATGCCGCGCTGATTGGCTGCTGCAATGACAAGCCCATCTGCCTGATTGAGTGTTATCGCGCCCGCGACGACGAGGTCGGCACGTTTTATCCGGCCGCGCCTGATGATTACGGCATGCACATTCTGATTGCTCCGGCCAGCCAGCCAATCAAAGCCTTTAGCTGGCAGGTCTTCACGCTGGTGATGGACTACATGTTCAGCCGCCCTGAGGTAAACCGTGTCGTGGTAGAGCCGGACGTGCGCAATGAAAAAATTCACGTGCTGAATAAACGCGCCGGATTCCGCTATCAGCACACCATCGACATGGGCCATAAAACCGCCTGGCTGGCCTTTTGCCAGCGGGACGATTATCAACACGCGTTACTGCAGGAGTCGCAGACCATGAATACCTCCGCTTCACTGACCGACGGCACACATCTTACGGGCGACAACTGGACACAGGCCAACCGCATGCTGATCCGCAAAGCGATTGCCGAGTTCACGCATGAAAAAATCATCACGCCGCAGGCATCGCAGGATGGCAGCTATCAACTGGCGGTGCCGGGCGGTGAAGCAACGTACCATTTCCAGGCGGCGCGGCTGGCGCTGGATCACTGGGAAATTGACGCGAAGTCACTACGCAAGCAGGAGAATGGTCGCGATCTGCCGCTGGATGCGCTGAAGTTTATTGTGGAATTCAATGGCGAGATTGGCATTCCGCAGGCGCTGCTGGCGACCTATATGGAGGAGATCAGCAGCACACTGTGCAGCAGCGTGTATAAACTTCAGAAGAATAATCCCGGCAGCCAGGCGCTGGTCACAGCCGATTTCCAGACCGTGGAAGCGGCAATGACCGAAGGCCATCCCTGCTTCGTCGCCAACAACGGACGTATCGGTTTCGATGCGCAGGATTATCTGGCCTATGCGCCGGAAGCCGCCGCGCCCGTACACCTTATCTGGGTGGCTGTTCACCGCCGCAATGCCCATTTCTCCAGCCTTAGCGGGCTGAGCTATGAACAGCTGATGCGTGATGAGCTGGGCGACACCACAGTGGAACACTTCAATACGCAGCTGGTGAATAAAGGGCTGGCGGTTGAGGACTATATCCTGATGCCTGTGCATCCGTGGCAGTGGCAGAACAAACTGCTGACCGTGTTTGCGGCGGACATTGCTAATCACGATATTGTTTATCTTGGCAGCGGCGACGATGCTTATCAGGCGCAGCAGTCCATCCGCACCTTCTTTAATCGCAGCCAGCCTTCTAAGCGTTATGTGAAAACCGCACTGTCGGTGCTGAACATGGGCTTTATGCGCGGTCTGTCACCCTACTATATGGCGACAACCCCTGCCATTAACGGCTGGCTGGAACAGCTGGTGGCGGGGGATGCGTGGCTGCAACGCTGTGATTTCCGTATCCTGCGCGAAGTCGCTTCCGTCGGCTATCACAACCGCTACTACGAGCAGGCGATCAAAGGCGATTCCGCCTACAAAAAGATGTTTGCAGCGCTGTGGCGGGATAATCCCGCGGCCAGTCTGCAACCTGGCCAGCGTCTGATGACCATGGCCTCATTCCTGCACGTCGACCACCATCAGCAGGCTCTGCTGCCTGCACTGATTGCCGACTCCGGTTTGCCGGCGAAGCAGTGGATTGATCGCTATCTCACCTGCTACCTCAGCCCGCTGCTGCACTGTTTCTATCAGCATGACCTGGTGTTTATGCCGCACGGTGAAAACCTGATCATGCTGCTGGAGAACAACGTTCCGGTCAGTGCTTACATGAAGGATATCGGCGAAGAGATCGCCGTAATGAACCCGGAAGCCGTGCTGCCGGAGGGCGTGCAGCGTCTGGCGGTGGATGTGCCGGAGAACCTCAAATTACTGTCGATCTTTACCGATGTATTTGACTGCATCTTCCGCTTTATCAGCGCGATTCTGCATCAGTCAGGAACGCTGCCGGAAGAGGATTTCTGGCAGGCGGTGGCGCAATGCGTGAAGGATTATCAGCAGGCGCATCCCGAGCATGCCACTAAGTTCGCCCGTTATGACATGTTTGCGCCGGAGTTTACCCGCTCCTGTCTGAACCGCCTGCAGCTGGCGAATAATCAGCAGATGATCAACCTTGCCGATCCCGCCGAGAATCTGAAGTTCGCGGGTACGCTGGTCAACCCGATTGCCCGCTGGCGCTAAGCGTTACACTGTCACTCTGATTTAATGCGGTCACTTCGGTGGCCGCTTTTTAATGGTTATATTGCAGGTATTCATCATGGCTTCTTTTCTGCCGGTGGCGCAACTGACCCGCCGACATCTGATCTTTCCGCTCTCGCTGGTGTTATTCGAGTTCGCCACCTATATCGCCCATGACATGATCCAGCCCGGCATGCTGCTGGTGACACAGGAATTTAAGGTCGGGCCTGAATGGGTTTCTACCTCGCTGACCGCCTATCTGGCGGGTGGCATTCTGCTGCAGTGGCTGCTTGGACCGCTCTCGGATCGCATCGGGCGGCGTCCGGTGCTGCTCAGCGGCGTGGCGTTTTTTATGCTCTCCTGCATCGCGACCCACTGGGTACAGAGTATTGAACAGTTCATCCTGCTGCGGTTTCTTCAGGGGATGAGCCTCTGCTTTATCGGGGCGGTAGGTTACGCGGCGATACAGGAGGCGTTCACAGAGTCGCTCAGCATTAAAATGATGGCGCTGATGGCCAACGTCGCCCTGCTGGCCCCACTGGCCGGGCCGCTGGCGGGCGCAGCTTTTCTTACCGTGGGAGAATGGCGCACCCTGTTCTGGTTGATTGGGGCTGTCGCGGCGCTGGCGCTGGCCGGGCTGTGGTATGCCATGCCTGAAACGGCGGGCGATCGTCAGACACCGCTGTCGCTGCGTTCGATTATTGGCGGTTATGCCTTATTGCTAAAAGAACCTCAGGTGATGCGCGGCTCGCTGGCGATCGGGCTGGTCACCGTGCCCTGCATTGCCTGGGTAGCATTGTCGCCCGTGATTTTGATCCACGGTGCGCAACTGAGCCGCATCGACTATGCGCTGTTACAGCTGCCGGTTTTTGCCGCCATGATTGCAGGTAATCTGACTCTGGGTCGATTATCCAGCCGTCTGCCCATTGAACAGCCTGTAAGACTCGGTGCATGGCCTGTGGTCTGCGGACTGACCATTGCAGCGATCGCCACCATGATTAACCCAGACAGCTATCTGTGGCTGACTGCCGGAATGAGTCTCTACGGTTTTGGCACCGGACTGGTCAACGCCGGGCTCTATCGCATGACGCTTTTTTCCAGCAACGCAGGCAAAGGCAGTGTGGCGGCGATGCTTGGGATGGTGAGCATTCTGATCATTGCACTCGGCATTGAAGCCGCCAAAACCGCGTATTTCAGCTTCGGCAACGGTGGTTTTAGCATAGTGAATCTGATCTGCGGTCTGCTATGGCTGGGTCTGGTCAGCGCATTCCTGCGTGCAGGACAGCGAAAATTATGCGCGGAGTAGTCATTACCCAGCTATAAAAAATTGCGGGATGGCAAAACAGTGTTTGTCATTCCGCACGCTCAGAACACTGATTAAATCTCCTTCACTTCCGCATTGATTTTATTCAGATAAGCTTCGACCAAATCGTTACTTTATCTGCGTGTTGCGTCATTCGATGATGATTGCGCCTGCTGAGGCAATGGATAAATCTTTTATGCCGGAAACACAGGGATACCATGACTTTGCCTTTAACTGAACAACTGGTGCAGTGGCGTCGCGAACTGCACCAGCATCCTGAACTTTCGAATCATGAATATGCCACTACGGAACGGATTACACGCTGGCTGGAACAGGCAGGAATCCGGCTGAAGCCGCTGGGGCTGAAAACCGGCGTCGTGGCAGAAATCGGTCATGGCGAACCGCTGATCGCCCTGCGCGCGGATATTGATGCGTTACCGATTGAAGAAACCACCGAGCGACCGTGGCGATCACAGCAGCCGGGCGTGATGCACGCCTGTGGTCACGACGTTCACAGCGCCGTGATGCTCGGTGTGGCGTTGCAACTGAAACAGCAGGAAGAGACGCTGCCTGGCCGGGTGCGGATTCTGTTTCAGCCCGCCGAAGAGACTTTCAATGGCGCGCGTCAGCTGATTGAAGCCGGTGCGCTGGAAGGCGTTCAGGCGATATTCGGCCTGCACAATGCGCCTGACCTGCCGCTGGGCATGCTTCAAAGCCGGGCGGGTGCGTTTTATGCCAACGTCGACCGCTTTGTGATCCGCATTGAGGGCAAAGGCGCGCATGCCGCACGACCGCAGGAGGGGATCGATTCGATCGTGATTGCCAGTCATATCGTGACGGCACTGCAGACCCTGCCGAGCCGGGTATTCAGCTCGCTGGAAACGGTGGTGCTGAGCGTAACGCGCTTTACCGCCGGTAATACCTGGAACGTGCTGCCGCAAAGTGTTGAGCTGGAGGGCACCGTACGCACTCACAACGGCGAGATTCGGGCGCAGATCCCGCACCGCATGCGGTCACTGATTCAGGGTATCGCCGCCGGGTTTGGTGCGACCGCAGAACTGGAGTGGACCGAGGGACCACCGGCCCTGATTAACACGCCAGGCTGGGTGGATGTTGCTCTGGACGTTGCAGAACAGAGTGGCTATCTCGCGGAGCATGCGGAGTCGCCGCAGATGGGCGGAGAAGATTTTGCCTTCTATCTGCAACAGGTGCCGGGCGCGTTTGTCAGCATCGGCAGTGCCAGCCAGTTTGGGCTGCATCATGCCGCCTTCGATCCGGATGAAGCCCTGATCGGCCCGGCGGTGGCGTACTTCACCCAGCTGGTGCCGCGCGCGTTGCAGATTGTCGCGGCGCAATGACGAAAAAAGGAATGCCGGTGACGGGTGACATCGCATTTCAGGAGCAGCCTGAAGCGATTGTGGTGGAGTCCACTGAAGGTTTTAACCTGGCACTACGTTTTACCTGAGTGCAGACCTGTTATGTTGTGAAAAACGCCTCAAATGAGGCGTTTTTCACAGGCGTTACAACGATACAAATCAGAAGGTGTAGCTGGCGGTCACTGAAAAATTACGCGGTTCGCCGTAGACCACAGAGCTGGCCACGTTGGTGTCATACTCTTTGTCGAACAGATTATTGAGATTGCCCTGCAGTGACAGGTTTTTGTTCACCTGATAGCGGGCGAATAGATCAACCAGTGCATAGCTGCCCTGCCGCGCGCGCCAGGTGCCATTACCTTCCGGGCCGCCGACATCGTTCCAGACGTGCGTCTGCCAGTTTACGCCGCCACCCAGCGTCAGCTGCTGCAGTGTCGGCAGACGATAGCTACTGAACAGGTTAAAACTGGTCTGCGGCAGTTGCGGGTTAAACGTGCTGCCATCGCGATTTTCCGCGATGTAACGCGACCCGCCAAAAGTCATCTGCCAGTTGTCGGTTAATGCACCGTTGACTTCGAACTCCACACCACGACTCACAACCCCTTTGCGGCCAACGTAGGCAACATCTCCAGAGCCCTGAATGGTCTGCGTCGTCGCTTCACCTGCGTTATCCAGCTCCGTGCGGAAAACTGAAACGGAGGTGGTCAGGCGACTGTCCAGCCAGTCAGATTTCACGCCAGCCTCGTAGTTTTTACCGATAACCGGCGACAGGTAAGCACCGCTGGCATCGCGGTAATCCTGGGGCTGGAACACCGAGGTATAGCTGGCGTAAGCCGACCAGTTTTCGGCGAAGTCATAAATCAGCCCGCCATACGGCGTAATGTTGTTTTCTTCCGCTTCGCCACTTAAGGTTTCGCGATTCCAGTTGGTGTAACGGGCGCCGAGAATCAGGTGCAGCGGATCAGCAAGTGACAGGCGGGTTGCCATGTAAGTTGATTTCTGGCGAACCAGTTGGGTATCGCTGGCAGGCAGACGCGGTGTCCAGTTGGATTCCGGATACTGGCCGTTGAAGTCGTTATAGTTACCTAACGACGCCGACGAGATATTCTCAAAGGTGCTGAAGTACTTATTATCCTGGCGAGTGTAGTTGACGCCCACCATCAGCTCATGCTGGCGCCCCAGCAGTTCATACGGGCCGCTGGCAAAAGCATCCACTGCATCCACTTTCCGTTTGCCGGTGTTATAACCGGTTCCGCCCACCACCGGATAGTCAGCATAGGAAGAGACACCCGCGCCGGTATTGCGATCGAAATAGCCATCAAGATAGATCTGCTTACTGTCCAGACGCATCTCGTTGTGCGCCCCGTTCAGGGTGATGTTCCAGCCGTTATCGAAATCCTGCTTCAGGTTTACAAAGAGTTTGCGATTCTCTTTGTCGTTATAGGCCCAGTCAGGCGCTGTGTTGTAGCCGCGACGGGTATGAATCTGTGTGCCGTCCGTGTACCAGCGTGGTGCGCCGCCCCACATGGTGGAGTCGGTATTGACCTGACTGAACTCATAACCGACAGAGAGCGTGGCAGAATCCGTCAGATCGGCGTCAACTACGCCATAGATGAACTGTTTTTTAGCGCCGTAGCGTTCGATGAAGCTGTTGTTATCCTGCCAGCCTGCAACCAGTCGGCCACGCACATTACCTGACTCACTGAGCGGCGCCGAAAGATCGGCAACATAACGCTGTTTGTTCCAGCTGCCGTAGCTGGCAGCGACGGTGCCGCCGAATTCTTTGCTGTCCGCATGTTTGCGTACCATATTGATGGCTGCTGAAGGATTGCCTGGCCCGGTCATCAGCCCCGTTGCGCCGCGAACCACTTCAACGCGCTCATACAGGGCCATATCGGTCTGTGCATCGCCCAGGTTCCAGCGTTCGGCAAAAGCAGTGGGAATGCCATCGACCATATAGTTGTCGATCATAAAGCCGCGCGCATAGTAGTTAGTGCGGTCCATATCCCCACTGATGCCGCGGATTCCAGTGGTATTTGCCAGCACATCATTCAGCGACTGAAGTTGCTGATCTGCCATTCGCTGCTTGCTGACAATGCTGACTGACTGCGGCACATCACGCGCAGTGCCCAGCATTTTTGTGCCTGCACGGGTAACCGGGACGCTGTAATCGGTTTCGGGCGAAGAGACCGCAGCAGCATTATCGGCAGCGGTAACGGTCAGAGTCTGGTCAGTGCTGGCAGCGGGTGCCTGAGTCTCTGCGGCATGCGCAATGTTATGTGCCAGTGATGAGGCGACAATCACGGCCAGCAACGAGAAGCGAAATGGACGTTGCAGAGCAATCACGTTCTTAATCCTGGGATGCTGAAGATCGAAGGCGTTCATTAATTCCTCAATTATCTTTATGTTTTTATGCTGCCATTATCACGGCCCTGCATCCTGCGGGCATCGCCTGACTGCTTATGCTCAGAGAAATCAAAAACCCTCTCGTAAGCGTTTACGCGCAAGTGTGAAAAAACTTTAAAGCAAATGAGAAATATACGCATTGCGATTATCAATGCAAGATTTGGTTAACAAACAATGCTGATTCTTTCAAAAAAGTATTTATCGGGTTCTGACTGCTGGAGAGGATCGCCAGCAAGGAAGGGATTTTCACATCAGCGTAAAAGCGAATTTAACCTCGGTAAGCAAATGCTGCTTCATTTTAAATAATTATAAAATCCTGTAATGCCCGTTCATTGAGCTGAAGTTTCCCTTTCTCATGCAACAATCCCCGTCTTGATTCATTTTTTTCCTTATTTAACACCAGATATTGCAGGAATTCGTCAATGCGCAAAATTTTACCTCTTAAAGCGCTGATCATTACGTCCGTTTTCAGTGTATTTTCAGCCTCCGCCGCCACACTTATGCAGAATGTGAGTTCAGGCTGGGAAAATTTCAGCAATAACGTCGCCACCACCTGGCAGCAACCTGAGGGAATCGACTTTTACCTTCCCGCTATTACCTGGCACAACCGTGCAACCTACGATCGGGAACATATTAATAAATATAATGAAAGACCCTGGGGCGCAGGTGGAGGGATTTCCCGTTACGACGAAAAAGGCAACTGGAACGGCATCTATTTAATGGCGTTTAAGGACTCCTTTAATAAATGGGAACCCTTCAGTGGCTATGGCTGGGTGGCAACCTGGCGCCCGCTTGCTGATCAGAATTTTCACTGGGGCGCAGGTTACACTGTTGGCGTCACCGCACGACACAACTGGGACTATATTCCAGTGCCAGCCGTCCTGCCACTGGCCTCAATCGGCTATGGCGATCTCGATTTCCAGATGACCTATATTCCCGGTACGCATAACAACGGGAACGTCTATTTTGCCTGGCTGCGCTACCACTTCTGATTACCCTGAATGAAAGCGTTAGCGTGACATCGCCATGATAGAGAGATCGTTCAGGGAAAGCGTCTCGCCATCATAGCGATGTCGCAGCAGATAATAACTTTCGCAGTGAATAATCTGCTCAACTGCATCCGAGAAGGTGTTCATCGCGCTGCGCATCTGGCTCAGATAGTCATGAGTGTCATACACCCGGTCGATACCCTCCAGCGCATGATTCATGATTTTGCGGGCCACATCATTAGGCGTGTCGAGCGCGGAAAGTTTAGATCGTGCGGTCCGGCGCAAATCGCGCGGCGTAAAGGCTTCCAGCCCGAGTCCGCGTGGAGCGCGAATCATCCGGCGCAATGCCTGGTTCAGTGCGCCTTTTGACAGTGGCTGTTGCGGATCACGTGGCGCGGGCACCAGCCAGGGGGAATCGGGATCCGCATCGCGCAGCAATGCTTCGATGCATTGCTTCATCAGGGGTGAAATGGGTAACACATGTTCCCGCTGTGATTTATTGCGTGTGCCCTGCATCCACAATCCTAACTGCAGATCGAACTCTGTTTTTTGCGCCTGTACGATTTCATCAGGCCGTCGGGCACTGACAAGACACAAACGCAGCGCCCAGCGGACTTGTTCTGATAATGCCCAGTTGTCCAGCCCATGCCAGAAAACCCAGATTTCCGCATCAGTGAGTTGCCGACTGCGCGGCGGCGTTGAGCGACCTGCGACATCCCGTTTCTTCATTGAGGCAATGGGTGAATGATCGAGATAACCCTGCATCTCAGCCCAGGCAAGGAATTGTTTAGTCAGCGCAAAGACCCTTCGCGCCTCCTCTTTTTTACCGTCGGCAATCAGAATGTTGTAGAGCCGGTTGAGCCGTAAACGGTTCAGTGCTTTGAGGGGCAGCAACCCGATGTTGGGCAGAACATGTTTCAGCAGCGATGAGATCGCAATCTCGGGACGCCGCCGGCTACTTAGCAATGACAGTTTGACCCAGACTTTCATCACCTGCTCAACCGTGCCCTCATCGCCAAAATTATCCAGCTCACTAAGCGTGGCAGTTTTTACCTGCTCCAGCCAGACCAGTACATGACGGCCCACATACGCTGAACGGTCCATGGTCTGAGTCAGATTTGTTGTCACATCGCTACCTTGTTACTTCACTGCAAAGCGGGACATTCTAATGACAATGTGCATGTGACTCCAGACCTAATAAGTCTGGAGTCACAAAGACGCGTTTTGAGTAAAATTGAAGGCGTTGATGGGGTGTTATGCTGAACCAGAAAAAGGATTTTTGACTGGATAAAAATGCGATAAAGAAGTGCTTCAGGAGTGAAACATCAACGTAATGATCTTGTGACTCACTTATGTTCCTCAATGCCATCCATGGCGTATAAATTCCGGTCTCAATCGGGCAGCAAGTGATACCAGCCCGGGATGAACGCTGTGCGTCATCAGCTGCCAGCCTGACAGGATAATGATTTACACAGCCCGCTCTTCACCAAAACAGCATGTGCTTTACTGGCAGGCTCACCGTATCCACTATTTGAAATCAACCTGCATCAACTCGGCGATGGTGGAGTCGCGGGTTGTTACTACGCAGCGATCCAGGTAATCGGTAAATCTTGAGGGTTTGTTCATACCCAGTTGCAGCAGTTTGGAATTATCGAATACCACATTCAGGTTTGAGAAATGACCATACAAATTCATGGCGCGCAGCATGATGCGTTCGTTGCAGGGCCCGAACAGATCCTTAAAGGTTCTTCTGCTGTCAGAGAGCTGTTTATAGGACACCTTCTGATAATCAACGCCGAGTGCCCTGCTCCCTGATGCTTTAGCCATCGCTTCGTCAATTTCAGCGAAGGTCACACTGCTCTGTGTGCCAGCAGAGATATGAATCACCTCATTAATGACGTCTTCTGCATCAAGCAGCATCACCAGGGCATCCGCGCAGTAATCAACCGGAACGACATCAATACGATCGTCCAGGTCGCAGGTGAATTTCCCTAATGCCAGCGCCATACGGAATACCCAGAAAATACTGGCTGACGGCAGACAACCCTGATCGGAATGGCCCACGACGATTGATGGCCGGGCAATGACCAGAGGCAGTTCCGGCAGCTTTTCGGTCATCATTTTTTCAATTGAGGCCTTACTCCAGGTGTACTCGACAACATGCTGATCGCGGCTGGAATCGAGTCCGCCTTCAGTCACCAGCGAGCCACGCTCCGGTGCACAAGACATCGCCGTACCCACGTGGATAAATTTCTCAAGTCCCGCGACACGGCTCATGCGTTCAGCGAACTGGAATGTGCCTTCAACATTCACTTTCCAGATAGTGGGATTGTTACCAAAAGAGGCAACGGCAGCACAGTTAATAACGTGGGTGACGTCATTAATCCGAGAGTCATTGATAAAGTTTTCCGTTAATGCCAGATCACCTAAAATGATATTTTCAGGTGTTATCGTGTGAATAACTGACTCACTTAAGCCAAAGTTTTTCAGGTTAGCTTTAAGCCTTTTTAGCCCTTCTTCAACCGTCTCGCCTCTGACCAGCAGCAGCAGCCTATCCTTGACCCTGTTCTGTAATAAATTTGCTACAACAGCCCCGCCTAAAAAACCTGTAGAACCAGTAATAAGGATTTTTTTCATGATAGTGCCATTTAATCTGATTGATCAAAGGAAGCATTACTAAACCGCTTCCCAAACAGGAAACAATTAAAAAAATAAATTGTTCAGGTAAATCATTTCTGATGTATGCGCTGGTGAGTTCAGGTTTACTGCTGAGTCCGACGTCAATGCCTTCCAAACCTGTCACTTCGTAAACCCGACCAGTATAAAGCCAGTTTCTATCGCCAGGCTCAACAACACTGCAGATATTTTACGAAACACGTTCGTTGAAGATTTATTTATATTCTACACAGGAGTAATAACTGCTGACCTCCCCACTCTGCAGCTAAGTTGCCGCTTTAATTTGAACCATTTTCCTCAGTCGGGATCAAGCTATATTAGATTTATATTTTGTGAACTTTACAGGTTAGTTATAAATTAAGTTTATTAAGAATCCATTAGAACCGAATTATTTTTCAAAGATTGTCTGCAGGTTAAACAAAAACAATTTAAATCATTTATTAAGCAAGCCGTTTAAACAGCGTTTAATTATCATCGTTTTGTCTCTGCCAATCATAATAGTTTTTTTAAAACGCAGGCGCTCTGAGACGTTTCAGTGCCGCGTCAGACAGAAACGGTTTCCCGGCGAGGGAATTTAACGCAAGAACGACACCCGCTCAAAGCATGACCAGTTCTCAACAGGATGCCATGGGTATTTTGTATGAATACGATCAATCCCTGACAACCCAGCCAGCCAAAGGCTCTCTTACTCGCATGAATGGCGTGAAAAGGGTCGAAACAGGCCGATGGGAAAGCGCGCGTCATGTCACGTTTAAAAGTATCGAGCCAAAAGAGCAATCTCTGCGACAGCCGGTTATTCTTCTGGTTCACAGTGACTACATGCCCTCTCACTTTATAAAGGAAAAGAATTCCTGCACGAAATATTATCTGTAAACAGATGCAGATTACTATTCTGAATAAAAACTCGCCATTTTTTCGCCTCACTGGCTGAAAAGCGTAACCACAGGTAACTATCTTCGTGATATCTGTATCCTGACGAGAGAAAAGAGCCAAAGAGGAGCTAAGCTCTGATGAGTTCAACGTGCAACTATGACTACCAGGATATTGAGTAATGAAAAAATTATCAGTTATCGTTATTGCTACCGGCTTGTTTTTGTCAGTAAATTTACAGGCTAATGCTGAGGGATGTCTTAAAGGAGCCGCAGTTGGAGGCGTGGCAGGTCATGTTGCTCATCATGGTGTCGCCGGAGCTGCAGCAGGCTGCGCAGTCGGTCATCATATGGCAAAGAAAAAGCAGAAAGAAGCTGAGAAAAATCAGCAGGCACAGCAGGCTCAGAAATAAGCTGAACTTTGGTGTTGACCTAGACCCGCCAATAGCCGGATAACACTTTATCCGGCTATTGTTGATTTTTATTGTTAACTACCCAGAATAAATACAGGTGTAGCTGTGCATGAACAGCAGGGATTCGCAGCTTATGATTTACGCTGGCTCATAAAATTATCACCTACCAATTCCGCAGTTATTTAAGCATCATGATTTTGACGCCATTCATCGACCATCTGCTTTGAGACCTCTTTTTTATAACAGATCGGTGCATAACCACCCTGCTTGCTCCATGCGCTTCGTCCGCCACAGCTACTGCCATTTCGCGCAGCACTAAATGGGCATGCACATACACCAGGATATGAGACGATTGAATCCTCGATAATGCGCTGGCGAATGTGATCATCGTTTTGCTTTGATGTCTTCGCTTGAGACGCACCAACCCAAAATATTGTCAGGACGATAACCAGACTAAAAACGATTCTGTTGTTATTCATGATTTCCTCCAGAAGTGAGGAGGATAATTTAACGCAGTCCAATTCATCTCAATCCTGCGAACAACAGACTATTGTGTGCCTAATCCTGGAAATGTAACCCTCCAGTTATTAAATGAATATCAGTACTATCATCTAAATTATATCTAAATATTAGAATAAAAACCTATATACTTCTTCTTTATACATATAGATTGTCGCAAACCTTCATCGATGTACAATTCTCAAACCCAGAGCACAGTGAGTTTGTCATCTCAGATAATGACATCACGTTTTATAGCGTTGCTTGCCTGAGGTTGGTTTTAGGATTCACGCTAAGCTTTATTCATTATGGGAGAAGGTCGTGGAACAAAAAAGAAAAGATAAAGTTATTGAGAAGTAATTTAAACAATGAATATGGCCAGCTGTAGTTGTTGATCGTACAACTCTATACGTAATGAACCTTAATTCTGGCTTGATATTTATAATTGCAATGCTGGATAGCAACCCCTTAATCATGGAATAAATTCAGGAATGCTGGCTTTTTCATTCTATCAGCCAGTACAGGCAAAACGGGTGAAACAGTATTGTGACATTTACTCATGGCCTTCGATCAGGGCTGAGTAATTCTATAAAGTTGGTTTTTTATGATAGTAAAATATACTAATCGGATAATTTCCTGCGTGAGTGCAGCCCTTGTTTTTTTGTTATTTTCGCCATCAACTTTCGCTACACCGGTTATTGGCATCGGCAGTATGTATGATGTCCTGACGCCAGGAATGCAAAGTATGACTAAAAGAATATATAACACAGGTGACTCCACCGCATTTGTTCGGGTTGAGATTCTTGAAATACATCCTGAGCGACAGGATAAAAATAATGAGTTACCACAAAAAGAGGTATCCGGAAAAACACTGGAACGTGAGAGACTTATTGTGACACCACAGCGCCTTATTATTCCCCCATCAGGATTTCAGAGTGTCCGTATGCTCTGGCCTGGTGAGCGTAACAGTGAGCGATATTTTCGCATCAGATTCATCCCTGTTATGCCAGAGAGCGACGATGGCTTTGGACTTGATAAGAAAGCAGTGAGTGAATACCGTAAAGAAAACCTGCAGGCAGGACTTAATGTCCTCACCGGGTACGGAACTATTCTAATCGTCCAACCGGAAAAGCCTTTATTTAATACCGTGATACACGATGCGGCGCCAGACTCTTTATCAGTGCGAAATAACGGCAACGCTACGGTGTCACTGGATGCAATACGCCAATGTAAATTTGCGAATACGGATTGTGGATCCGTAACACGAGAATTCATTCTTCCTGGCCGAACACACGATGTGAAACGGAAGGCAGGATATAAAACGAATTTCACTCTGATTGAGGGAAGCAACAAACGGAATTTGAGTTATTAATTCCGTAAATATCTTCAGGCGAAAGTTTGCCTGTAATTAAAGACCACTTAAAACATTAGGATATTATTAAACATGAAACGCAACCTTTCTATTCTTAAAAAATCCTTTTCTACCGCACTAATTTCCTGTGCAATTTTAGGCGGCGCAGTTGCGCATGCAGCTGACAGCCAAAGCTATACCATCAATTTATCTGCAACTGTTCCTTCAGATACTTTTCAGGTGATCCCTGTTGATTCTGGCTGGATTAACCAGACACAGGATATGGCTTACGACATTTCTACCAGCAAACTTAAAGTCTTTGAGAAAGAGTTTCAGTATAAAAATACCAATGGTGGTATTCAGGCAACACTGACCGGAAACCTCAACTCTGATGGTAAACCGCAGCTATCTAATGGAACAGATGTTATTCCTCTGGCTGTGACATTTAATGGTGTAACCCTTAGCAAAACAGCTACAACTGTTGTTACCAATGAAGATGCCAAAGCCGGTGGTCGAACAATGTTAAAAATCTCTCAGGCTGATGAGAAGGCTCTTGATATGAGTGGTTCGTTCACTGGTTCAGTTGCAATGGTCTTTGAACCTGCTGTCGTTACGCCAGAGTCCTGATAAATATGAGTTAAATTATTTCATTGAGCACACCAGATGAGGGCCGCCACAGGATTGTGGCGGTTTTTTATGAAAAAGACTCTTTTTGCACTTATTTTACTTCCGCTTATATCCCATGCTGATGATATGATGCTGGCCGCAAATATGCGGAAATTACCTGAAGATTTCCGCCGGTACTTCTACAACTCTGAGATTATTGTTCAGGTCTATCTGAATGACAGCCGGTTATTTGATGCGGCGGTTGCCTTAAAAGAAAATGGAAATATTCGTCTGCTGCGTATAATCGATGACGCTCAGGATACTGACCCGGAAATTCAGACGCTATGGCGTGATTTACTTGCAAAAGGCGTATCGATTGGTAAATGCGAGAAAAACTGTCCATCCGGCCTGATGGCGGTGCAGTACAAACTTGATAATTCTGTGCTGAAACTTTATACCCAGAATTATGAGACAGCCCGTGCCAGAAGCACATACATTTCCATGCCGGAAGAAACACCCGGTGGAATAATTATGTATAACGATGCATCGGTTACAACCTCGGAGGCATCACGAAGCTGGGGCATAAATTCATCGCTCACTTCATCTCTTGCTAACTGGAGCCAGAAAGCATCCTTTCAGTCATCCGGAACGAACGGTAAATATAACTATAGTAGTTCTAGTCTTTATGAACTCTACACGCAAAAAGAACTTCAGGGCAGTTTTATTCGCCTGGGCTTTTTTACTCCAGACAATGATACCGGTAATGTACAGACATCCGGATTCGGTTACGACACCGTAGTCGGTGCAATGTGGGGAACTTCAGATACACTCCTGGTCAGTACGGACAGTGTCAGCGCCTGGCCTGTTTATGTGACTGGACGTAATCGATCCATCGCAGAAGTCTGGCGTGATAATCGCCTGATTCATACCCAGGAATTACAGGCTGGTGTGCAGGCGCTGGACACCCGTCAGTTGCCTGGTGGCATTTACGATATAACCATTAAAATCATTGAAAATGGGCAAACCGTCGATACTCAGCAGGCGCAGATCTACAAACCTCAGGGATGGAGCGACCCAAACCGACGCTGGCGTATGAATCTCTGGAGTGGCCAGCACAGAACCCTGGCTTCTGGAAAGGGTCGCGTACGAGACGATAACCCTTATGCCGTTGGGGGTGGCATTGATGTGCTGGCACACCCCCGTGCTGTTCTGGGCATTAGCGGAGCGGCGACAGATAAGGAAAATCAGGTCAGAACACGGGCGAATATAACGCTATCCCCTGATGACAGTCTTTTTGCCCAATACACGCTGGGAAACACAGAATATCAAACGAACCAAAATACCGACATTCGCTATTATCGCAATATCTCCGGTGGCAGTTCTGCCAGCATATTCTGGCGCTCAACAACGTCAGATATCTATGGGCACAGAACGTCATCACGCCAGCAGGGCGATACATGGGGAAGCACCCTTTCGCTCCGGCTTCCCTGGTCAACATCCGTCATTGTTAACGGGCAATATATGGATACTGTCTGGCGCCGCGGATTGGGTGCCGATATATCACTGACCACGCTGGCCTCTCTGTCCGGACATGACATAAATTATCGGGTCAGCGCATACGACCGCCCCGGCTTTAATGACAATCGTCGCGACCATGGTATTTCATTTGGTGTCAGCATCTCACTGGCACCGGCGGCACGGCACATCCTGTCAACTGAAACAGGCATGAACCAGAACCATGGGTATTCCAGTCTGAACTATCAGTGGCAGCCCGGAGAGGACAGTAGCATCCGCACTCTCGGAGGCGGCGTCTCATACAGTCAGCTAAATACCGTCATCAGCGGCAATGCCTCAGTTGATACGCCGTACGTTAGCGGAGATGGTTACGTTCAACATAATACTCAGGGTAATACCAACGTAGCGGGCGGTAATCTGAGCCAGGTTCTGGTTATTGGCGGAGGCAAAATGGCGTCTGTCAACGGAAGTAAAAGTCGTAGCATGGAGTCCGCCCTGATTGTCGACGTGGACTCAGATGATGACACGACGAATATCCTGGCTTCAGGCCGGATGGCTGAGACGCGGTTGAAAGTAGGGCGTAATATTGTACCGGCAGAGTTGTGGAAAAAAGATAACGTCCAGTTTACCGCCAGTGGCGGTGATGCTGTACAGGTCTCTCCAGCCTTCGACAGTGTGCAGATGCAACGTGGCAGCGTGAAATACATAAAAGTAAAGGCAGTGAAGACCTTCACTCTCGTAGGGATGCTGCAGGACGAAAATGGCAATGTCCTGAGAAACCGCTATGTGAACACTGATGTAGCCAGTGGCGTGATAAACGCTGAGGGAGTACTGACACTGGACTCCGGAACAGAGAACAGAAAACTTAAGATCAGGGCCGAAGAAGGTTTACCCGCAATGCAGTGTGACCTCCCGACCGGAATCGACAGAAATAAAAAAGTGCAATTCATCAGCGCAATAAAATGCCGGGCTATCGACACGGGAGACAAAAAATGAAGAGCGTAATATTACGGTTTTTGATGAGCACCCTGCTGCTTGCCGGCTGTGCATCGGCCAACGCCGCAACAATGGATATCACAGCATCGTTTTCACCTTCGATGGATAATCCGGACAATAATGCGTTCACGAATACCACACCGCAAAGTGGATTTTGTGCCACATGGCCAGCAAACTGTGCCGGCGGGATAAAAAGTCTGGCGACTGGACTGACACTTACCCCATCCAGAGGGCTGACACCACAGGATGACAAAAGAGAGAGTCTTTTTTTTAAATGGCCCTCGTCTACCCGGAAAATAATGGTTACAAATATAGAAACGGGAAACACGCAGGAGGTGAATTTCAGGGTATCGACGTTTAGTGGTCGTTATACTGCCAATAGTGACCCAGCAGTATACCGTTGGGGTCGGGGAGACGCTGCTTTCAGTTTATATCCTGATGGCGGTTGCAGTAATTTACATCCAGGTTGGGGCGGTAATCTTTGGCTGGCATGGTTATGGAGCGTCCCAGAAGGAAATTCCGGTTGTTATAAAATAACCAGTGTTGAACGCCCGGTTGGCGATAGTAAATTCATAAATAAAGTCAATGAGCTAAGTTTTGGATATGACCTCAAAGCCCCAGATCCATTGAAAATGGAATCCGGAATTTATACTGGAAGGCTAGCCCTACGTGTCGGACCTGGAGGCGATATCGATTTCGGTGACAACTTTCAGGCATCAGACAACGAACTCGATATCAATTTTACACTGACCGTGAATCATGAACTCAAACTGACAACGACACCCGAAAACCGGGCAGTGTCCCTGCAGCCCTGTGCGCCCGGCCGCATCTGTAGTGAAGAGGAAGGTTCTGCAAACTGGGAGCGCTGGATGGTGAACCGAATCACTCCTGAACTGACCGGAAAAAGTAACTTTAATCTTTCAAGCTCTGGCGAATTTACGGTTTATCTCCAATGCGAGCAGCAGAGCGGTTCAGACTGCGCCCTTAAAAGCGACAACACGCCTTCGCAGACCGTACCCGTCCGGACCCTTCTGACCCTGCCGGAGAATATTATTGATCATTCAACAGGCTCAACCGTGTCAAAACGGCGACTGACCACAGGGAAAGATTTAACAAAAAACGTATTCACAACAAAAAGCTTTGGTCAGAACAGAGCTGGAAGCATCGAATTTCTGGTAGGGCAAAAAGACGTTGATACCATGCTAAAAACCCGCCCGGATACGTATCGTGGTGCTGTAACAGTCATCTTTGATCCGGATATTTATTAAAATCAATCTGGCAATGCCGCTGTTTTTATAATGTTGATGGATTAAAAGGCGCTGAAACAGAACGTTTCCGTTGCGGGCAATCAGTTCGCAACGGGAATAATCACGACATCAACGTTTTATCATGACTCTTCATCACAACGATAAAGATGCAGTTAGTAATTCACTTATGTATAGCGCAGTAACTGGCTGATACGCATTCAGGGTGAATGCAGTTCATCCTGTACGGGTTATTCAGTCATCAACAATGGGGCCTGCCCTGCTCCAGGGTTTAAGGGCATGCCTGTATAGGCCAGGTGTCTGTTTTCGGTTCATGGTCTGACTAAACGACATAAAAAATCCGGAAACGAAACGCTTCCGGATTTTTATACAGTTGCTGGATTGTTTAATCGCCAATTATCAAAACGGCATCAACCCGTTTAGTGACTTGCCGGTCAGGTAAAGCACGATACTGATTAAGTCCGCACGCGCAGCGCTGCCTCAATCCTGTCAGCAATTCGGGTGACTAAGTAGGCAATTACCATGTAGAACACCACCGCAATCAGGAATGCTTCGAGATAATAGAAGTTCAGTGCTGCCGTCAATTGTGCCTGAGCAAAGATATCGACTACTTCGATGGCAAATGCCAGGGACAGCGCTTTCATGATCACCATAAAAGCATTTGCAAGATCGGGAATTGCCGCGACGATAATCTGCGGGAACATCACCCGGCGAAACAGCTGTCCGCCGCTGTAACCGAGTGACAGGGCGGCATCCGACTGGCCGTTGTCAAACGAGTTCAGTGCCCCTTTCCACACTTCAGCCTGGAATGCTGCGACGCAGGCGCTTAACGCCACGATAATGATCACCCAGTTCGGCAGCGAGTGTGCATTGACTTCCACGCCCAGTAACGTGGCAACAAAGTGCAGCGCCGGAGGCAAGCCGTAATAGGCGAGGAAAATGACCACTACCATCGGCACACCTTTGAAGGCGATTTTGTAGATAATCACCAGCTGGCGCAGCACCGGCATGCGGCGATGCTCAATAAAGGCAAACAGCCCGCCCAGTAGTGTCGAACAGATAAAAACTGTAACAGCCATCAACAGCGTCACTGGCACCGCATCAAGAATGCTCCAGAAGTCCGGCAGCAAAACCTCAGCATCAAACATGGTTTTTCTTCCTCACTCAAACGCTGGTGGTGAACTTCACGCGCGCAGCAGACTTCGAGCTGTATTTCGCATGACGTTGTTCAAAGAAGCGGATAACCAGCCATGCGACGCCGCACAGCAGCGAATAAAGTACGGCCAGCACGAGATAGGTGCCGAACTGATACTGGTTGTAATCGCGTTCCATAATCAGGTGCGCGGTCGCCATCACATCAGCTGCACCGATGTACATCACCAGTGCCACGTTGTGAATCAGATAGATGATTGCATTACCGTAACCCGGCAGCGCAAAGTGCACCGCCTGCGGGCCAACGACACGCAGCATTTTCTGGCGGAAACTGTAACCAAGGCTGTCGGTGGCATCGTGCTGACCACGTTCAACCGCGAGGTAAGCCGGGCGCATCACTTCCGATAAATAACCGCCGTGATACAGGCTCAGACCAATCATTGCCGCCACGTTGGCCGTGAAGAAGTCGTTAAAGCCAAAGTTATCGGTGATCAGTGGCATGCCGTAGAAAGCCACAAACAGCTGCAATACAACGGGCACGCTGCGGGCATAAGAAACGTAGAGATCGGCCAGCTGGCTGAGCACGGGAATACGGCGCACGCGGAAAAAGGTCGCGATCAGCGCCAGAAAAAACCCGACAATCATCGCCACAAACATGATGCCGAGCGTTAAAGGCAGTGCCGACAGCAGTTCTGGAATCATGGAGGAAAGATTCACGGTTAAACACTCCTGCTAATAAGGACAGCATGCGCCCGGCTCATCGCCGGACGCAGTGAATCTATTACTTCATGTATTTGGAGACGTCTTCGCCAAACCACTTTTGCGCCAGCTTATCGAGCGTGCCGTCCGCCTTCAGCTCTTTCAGCGTTTTCGTGATGTCATCATTCAGTGCCTGATTCTGAGCAGAACGGTGGATCAGAACATAGGTATTGTTAATGACCACCGGCTCACTGGCTTTGATAGCCAGCTTCTGGTTGTCGATTACCGTTTGCTCACCGAGGTTTGAAGGCAGGATGAGTGCGTCATATTTACCGTTCTGTACTTCTTTCAGACGATCCGGATAAGGCACCCCGGCGCTGGACGCTTTGATGGTGATCTTGTCGTTCGGGTTATCCTGTTGCCACTGGGTGACGAACTTATACACGCCCCCACCTGCGGTGACAGGCACGATCTTCTTGCCGACCAAATCTTTCATACCATTGATGTTGCTATCGCTGCGGCTGTAGATCTTCATCAGGCTGGCACCGATTGGCGCATCAGGTATCAGGAACTGTTTGCTGCGCGCAGGCGCTTTATAGTATCCGCCGGTGGCCATGTCATATTTGCCGGTTACCAGGCCGGTTTCCTGTGCGATATCCGCCGCACCTTCCATCACAAATTTGTACTGTGGCAGTTTCGCGTTGATGGCTTTCAGCACGTCCGGCTCGTATCCCTCGGGTTCGTGACCAATTGCGCCCCATGACAGCGGCTTGGATTCTGCAGCGGTGGCGATTTTGATAGTACGTACGGCGTCAGCAAAGCTGTTACCGCTGATCAGGGCCAGTGCGATGATGCCAGGCGCGGCCAGGCGACGTAATGTGGTTTTGATTGCAGGCATGTTTCTGATTCCTTTAATTATTAGAATACTTTTTCTGAGTTGAGGAACTGGGCAAGGCGCGGCAGCGTTGGGTTATCAAACATCTCTGCTGGCGTCCCCTGCGCCGCCACCACACCCTGATCCATAAACACGATGCGATTCGAAATGCTTTTCGCAAACTGCATTTCGTGCGTCACCAGCAGCGAGGTAATGCCGGATGACGCCACATCTTTAATCACTTTAAGCACTTCACCCACCAGCTCAGGATCGAGCGATGAGGTCGGTTCATCAAACAGCATCACATCCGGACGCACCGCCAACGCACGGGCGATACCGGTCCGCTGTAACTGGCCGCCCGATAACTGCGATGGATAGTGATCGAGCCGGGTTCCCAGGCCTACGCGTTCCAGCTCCTGCACGGCGATGTCGCGCGCTTGCTGTTTGGTTTTACGCTGGATAACAATCAACGGATCCATCACATTTTCCAGCACCGTCATATTTTTAAACACGTTAAACTGCTGAAACACCATGGCAGTGCGCAGACGGATAGCCTGAATCGCTGCTTTGTCGGGTGACTGATAATCCATGCGGATCTGGTCGAGTTGAATCGTCCCCGCTGACGGCTTCGCCAGGTAGTTAATGCAGCGCAGCAGCGTAGTTTTCCCCGTACCACTTGGCCCAATGATCGAAACCACATCGCCGCGTTTTACTGACAGATCGACACCTTTCAGAATCGGGTTACTTCCGTACGCGAGCGTAATATTGTTGAGTTCTAACATCCGGTGCAGCCCTTATTTGTTCAGGTCAGCATGGCCAAGCACATGCATCAGACGGTTGGCCCAGCCAAAGATGGCGATAGCGTGGATCAGATCGATAATCTCCTGATCGTTCATGCCGACGGCGCGAAGTGCGGCAACATCTTCCGGCGTGGCTTCAGACGGTGTGACCGATAAACGACGCGCAAAGTGATAAATAGCCGCGTCGCGTTCACCCAGCACGTCCGCACGGTCGAAATAGATGGCACTGACCACGGCGTCGCTGTCGGCCAGCTGTGCATGACGGCGCGCATGCACCACCGCACAGTAGCGGCAACCGTTAACAATGGAAGCACCCAGTGCGCCAAGTTCACGATCCGCGCGGTTCAGACCACCGTCAACATACATAATGGCGTTGAATAAACCGGTACGCGCAGTGTAGCTCTCTGGATCGTGTACCAGCGTGCGCACATACTCTGAGATCTTCTTGTTGGACGGCGTCACTTTCATCGCATCAAGCTGTGCCGGCGTTGCCTGTTCAACCTCTACGGGTGTGATATAGGGATGCCAGTGCAGCGGCTTGAGATTAACCGACGGAATCATGCGGACCTCATCAGACGTAAGCCAGCCGCGACCCGCGTCTGGAAGTTAAGAAAGGCGATCAGTTCAGAGAGCGCGACAATTTGCGGGTTGCTCAAGCCGGCCTGCTCCAGCAGGCGAATGTGCTGTTCAGTCGCCTGAATCGGGTGCTGTGTCACCATGTCAGCATGGCGTGCAATCGATGCCAGCGGTTCCTCATGCACAGGATTACCGGCCGCGAGCGCCAGTAACGCGTCAGACGGGTTCAACACTGCCAGCTGTGCATGATAATCGCGTTGCAGCGGTTCATCCGCGTTCAAGACCGCCATACGTTGCGCCAGCGCCAGACGGAGAACCGCAGGCAAACCCTGTTCGTCTTCCGGCGTTAACACTGACAGACGGCACGCTTCTGCACCCTCAACAAATTCGGGACGCAGGCGGCGCGTCTGATACAACGCCTCTTCAGGTACTAATCCGGCTGCCTGATCAATAACGTCGCTCACAACGCGTTCTCCTGTTTTAGTTGCGGGGTTGAATCTACCCATTCATCGCCCAGTAATTCCGGGGTGTTAAAAGCCTGTAAGTTGGCGTAGTGCTGCCCGACGTCATCGGCAAACAGTGAAGCAGCAATGCCGCGCACCAGGCGTTCCGCTCCTGCACTCACTGCAGGAATATCGCCAGAAACTTTGCCGTGCGTCAGCATCGCAGCATCATTGAAACAGTGAATGTGTGCCAGTATCGGGCAGGCACCCGGCGTCAATTCGCGGAATTCAAACGAAGGACCGAGATCCGGCGCTTCCAGCAGGCTGTGTCGTGCAGTCCCCATTTCCGGCTGATAGCGTCCGTCGGACCAGCTACGAATATGTGGCGCAATGGCAGCAAACTCCGGACGACCGTGAAAATCGTTGGTGAAGCCGGTGGCGGCGATCAGGAAGTCGTAGCGCAATACGCCCTGGGTCGTTTCGATCAGCAAGCCATCGGCTTCCTGCTTAACGGCCTTGATGGCGCAGTCGAGGAAGAAGCGTGCATTGTCATGACGGGATACGCGCAGGGTTGAAGCACGCGGCGGCGGCGTTTGCGTCGCGGCGGTGTAATCGACAAACTTCCACTTCCAGACGTCGGGGAGTTGATACATGCCATGCACCACGCCCTGACTGCCAATGCCCGTCATCTTATTAATGCGCGGCATTTCTTTACGTCGGATCAGCAGATCGACTGCGGCAGCGCCCTGCTCCAGGGCGGTGGCAGCGTTATCCATCGACGATGCGCCTGCGCCAATCACCGCGACGCGTTTGCCCTGTAATGCGGCAAAATTGATGTTATCGGCGGAGTGTGCCCAGAACTGGCGATCGATACCTTGCAGGAAATCCGGGACGGCAAAACCACCGAGTCCTGAACGCCCGGTAGCCAGCACCAATCGGCGTGTGTAGACGCGCCCGGTTTCGGCACCGTCCAGATCGAGCGCAATGAGATCCCCGGCCTGCGCGATATGGGTGACACGCACGTTGTTCTGCACCGGCAGATTCAATACCCTGCGGTACCAAATCAGGTAATCCATCCACTGCGCTTTAGGAATTTTGTCCAGTGCTTCCCATGCTTCATTCCCCCACTGTGCCGTGAACCATGCACGGAAGGTCAGCTGCGCGAGACCCAGAGCCGGACCGTGAAGCGTTTTCGGCGAGCGCAGCGTTTCCATGCGCGCAAAAGTAACCCACGGCCCTTCCAGCCCTGCGGGCGCAGCGTCATAGGCCACCACATTGCTAATGCCGGTGAACTGTAATTTAGCGAGCGCTGCCAGACCGCACATGCCCGCACCAATCACCACTACATCGCGAACGGGTGCGCTCTGATAAGTCCGTTCCGGTACCCATGATTTGGCAGGCAGCTCCAGAAACTCCAGATCCTGCTGAAGCTGAGCTTCCAGCGCATCAAGACCTTTGGCGACAAATGTCATAAAGCAATCCCCTGGTGTCAGCGATCGCATGAGAGCGAGCGAAAACGGTCAATGTGCGTCAATGAGACGGCCTTTGATTATCTTCAAAACACATAATAGGCGGCTAACAATCATTAAAACGCATAGTAAGAACTAAGTTTTCGCATAATCCTCTTGCCCTAATTCAGAGTCAATAACTCCGCTCAGGATTCGACCAATGGATTTCTTATATCTTATGCTGAAAAAGCTATAAGCATTGAATAGGAAGGGGTTTTTTATAAATGGGTGTCTGGTTCTGCCTTAATACCTGCAGTAAAAACGATCTCTATATCGCAGCCTTCCACTTGATAGTGACGTTAAAACGAAAACCGTTATTAATCCTGATTGATGATTCGCATAATGCGAGGGTGTTCACTGGCAGTCAGACGTTTAAATCCAGGCAGCAACTGCGCGGCGGCATCTGCCAGCGCCTCCACCAGCGCCTGCGCCGCGCTGGAAAGCTGGCGGCCCTGAGGCGTGATCACACCAAAAAAGTAAGGGATATCTTCCTGAAGCGGGCGGATCGCCACACCGGCCAGCGGCATGCCCCAGCCTGTAACCGGTTCGAGGATCGCTACACCTAATCCAGCCCGCACGCAGCCCAGAATATTCGCCGACGAATTGGTTTCAATAGTTTCCATCAGCGGCGCTTTGACCTTCTTCAGCGCTTTATCATAGCGGCCACGCAAACGCTGCGGACTCCAGGGGGCAATTAAACGGCGGCCTGCTAACTGACTCAGCGATAGCGTACTGTTCAATGCCAGCTCATCTTTTTCCGGCAGCGCGACCACGCACTGCGACTGTCCAATCCAGTGCAACTCAACCGCGTGATGTTCAAGCGGCAAACTGCACAAACCGATGTCAGCCTCTGCGGTGATCACCGCATGCGCCGTCTGAACGGCGGATTCACTGATGATTTGCACTTTGTTTTGCAGATTCAGCGCAGCCAGTGCCTGTGGCAATAAGCCGGCAGCCAGCGCGGGCGTAGCCGCAATACTGAGCGGGCGATGCTGCTGATGCGCAATTTCCTGAGCACGCAAGCGTATCTGCTGTAATGACAGCAGCGCTTTTTGCACATACTGATGCAGCTGCAAGGCCTCTTCTGAGGGATGAATGCGCGGACCATTACGAATAAACAGTGGGTAACCCAGCGACTGCTCCAGCTCCTGAATCAGACGGGAAACGGCGGGTTGTGAGCGGTTTAGCACTTTGGCTGCCGCGGTGACGCTGCCCGCAGAGATTACCGCCGAGAAGGCTTCCAGCTGACGCAGATCGAGGTCATTTAACAAAGTCATCGCGAGGATTCTTCCCTAAGTCATTGATCGTTCCCGATAAACACACGGGAAAAAATCCATCATAGAGAGAGTTTGTCAAATTAGCCATAACGACAAAAATCGCGTGGCAGTTGCCGATTCGTCACGGCGTGTATCCGGCGACTAAATGCAGGGGCAAGCTCAGCGATTTCTTCCTGCACGCCTGGCGGCATCTCTTTGCAAATTGAACCGTCTTATATCTGACACCCCTACTCCTTGCGGCAGTCGTCTTTGAAATTGCGTCGGGTACCGGGTTATCGGCTTTAAACGTTGGCAGATCGTTTAATAACGGCAATGCGTTTTCAGGGTTCTGCTGGTTATTTATTTTAATGGGCACCATCTGATATTAATCATCACGACACTTTCAGGTCACAGGCCAGAAATTTGAATACGGTGTGCATATGTTCAATTCTGATAAGGTAAAAGATCTTTTAAAAAAACGTCCTTTTTCGATCCAGCCGCAGACTACCCTCTCGTCGGTGCATTCAAGCACAATCATTTTTTTTCTTCTGTTTCGTCGACGAACAATGGTGCCAACCGCAATCATGCGGATGCCTTAACCGAGAGTTGCCCGGCTTTATTATAATTTTCCGCCAGTATCGTCCTGACAATAAAATCGTTAGTGCTTTGAAGTTCTTTTATCTCAGGCTGAAGTTTTCCATAAATCCTCATGCCCTCCAGCATCATAAAAATGCTTTGAGCCATGACCCTGGCATGTTCATCCTGCCGAAAGATACCCTCCTGCTGACCTCTTACTAATATCCATTCTAATTCATTGATAATATTATTGAATTTAGAAGATACTTTTGATTTTACCTCTTCGTCCCCAGGTAAAAGCTCACTGGCTGCTGCAATAGTAAAGCAGCCTTTCTCTCCCAAAGGAGCAGATGATAGCTGGGCCACAAATTCAAGCATTTCTCGCAGCGCTGCCTCAGGCGACATTTCTGCATTTCGCTTTGCCGTTCTTGAATTGCCATCCTCCATGTAGCGCTGTAATGCAGCAAGGTATATAGCGCGCTTATCCGGATAAAGCTTATAAATACTGGCACTCGCCAGGCCTGAGGCTTTCATGAGGTCAGCCATCGATGTCGCCTGGTATCCGTTTCGCCAGAAACATTCAAGTGCTGTATTGAGAAACACGTCTGGATCGAACTCTCTCGGTCTTCCCGCAGCTGCTTTCATAGGGCTCTCCTCTGTGAACAGGAGCATTGTAGATCGACCAATCTACAATTAAAAGGTTTTGAGTGGACTCTGCGTCCATCACTATGAATTTAAGCAATCGCGAGACCGCTATTATCACTGACAGAAGTAAACTCAATCACAGCGGTGCATGAGGCACAGGAATATGTAATCAATAAACATGAATCTGACCCTTACAATTCGCCTGATGCAAGGGCTGTTGAAGCGGTCCGCCATCAATCAGGCGCGTGCGCGTTAACTGATGGCAGACTGACTATAATCACTGGCTGTTATGCTCAGAGCACGCAGCCACGATCATTAATGAGAGTTGTTATCCGATATTTTCAGCTGCGACCTGGCATTATAAAAACGTCGGTAAGATAAGTAGACCGCGATGATTGTTGACAGGCTGGCGGTTCCAATCAGCATGAACGTCACCATAATCTGATACTTAATTGCCTTGAGCGGATCGATTCCTGCGAAGATCAATCCTGACATCATCCCAGGAAGGCTGACCAGTCCGACCGTTTTGGCCGCATCTACCGTGGGGATCAGAGCTGTACGAATGCTGTCAGCAATAATACGGCCCGACGACAACTTCACTGATGCGCCCAGGCTCAGCATCTCCATAATTTTCTGGTGATTATCGCTGAAACGCTGGTTCAGATTGCTGTAACAGAGCCCTACCGCGACCATGGCATTACCGGCAATCATGCCTGAGATGGGAATGACCTGCATCGGCACAAAGGCGATTGCGCCGCTAAGCCCCAGAATCGTCAGTGTGATGACGGTGCCACTGAAAATAGCGACAAAGGATATCGCAAAGGCGTTATCGATATTCCGACCGCGCTTGCGTGCATTGATTGCGGCATTTACGCAGATAAACAACACCATCACTACCGTCAGCCAGCTGTTATTAACGTCGAAAATTGACTTCAGCACGAAGCCAACAATAATCAGCTGGATAATCGCCCGGCATACACTCCAGATAATATCTTTACTCATGCCGAGCTTTTCTTTCTGACTGATTAGCAAAGCAATGACGACCAGCGTCAATGAGAGCAACAGTGAGGTGTCACTAATATTATGTTGATTCACGCTGATGCTCCTCTTCGGGCGCTGCCAGACGAAGCACATTCCCGGCCTGCTCAATGTCATTTACATCGTGACTGATACGCACCACCGCCACCTTGTCTTCAACTGAAATTCTGTTAATCAATGAAAGCACCGCCAGCCTGTTTACGTCATCAAGGGCGCTGGTGACTTCATCCAGTAGCAAAATATCCGGCATAAACTGCAGATTACGAAGCAGCCCGATACGCTGCTTTTCCCCACCGGAGAGCTGTTCAACAGATTTATTCAGCATATCGGGTGAGAGATTGACACTCTCAAGGTGAGCAACAAGCCTTTCCCGATGCGGTTTCTGGCGCCGGATCTGCCAGGGAAGCGCGAGGTTGTCGTAAACCGTCTGACCAAACAGCTGCGGTGTCTGAAAACAGTACGAGACCTGCTGGCGATACGCCTCTGCGTCCAGGGTGGTGATGTCGTGGTTTTTGAAGAAGAGTTGCCCGGAATCTGGCGTAATGAGGGAAGCCATAATTTTTAAAAGTGTACTTTTTCCACTGCCAGAAGGGCCGGTCAGTAATACGCAATCGCCCTGATGTAACTGCAGAGATACCGGTCGTAGTAGCTGACGATCTCCGACTGAAAAAGTGACCTCCTGCACATCGAGCAGGGGCAAAACTCTGTCCATATTTACGCCTCAGGACCTTAAGAGAAAGTGGCAGGATTTTTGCGTCAGACGGAATCAGACACTGCCTTTCATGGGCCGGATACACGTGGTGTGCTTTGCCGCCCATTTACAGCGCGAATGGCGGGTTAAGCGCATCGGACTGCGAGACATAAGAGTAGTCATTTCAGAACGGCTAATCATCTTCTGAGTTAAAAATGAGTGGATTGAAACAGCTGTGGGTCGTTCCTCCGCAAAAAGCAAGAGGGTCAGACAAAGGTGGCTGACCCGCTGCGGCAATTATTTGTTTTCCCAATGGGTAGAAACGGGATTTGTGACCGTATTCATTTCCTGTGTATAGGTGCCGTTCTGCTGTGCGATGGCCTCGCCGGTGTCGACAATCGCATTCTGAATGAAAACGTTCTGCTTTTCACTTTTGATAAACGTTAACTGGTGAAAGGCCGTTTTATTGCCCCAGTCAGCAGAAGGCAGAGAGATAAAACGCACGGTGAACGTTTCATCATCAAACTTGCCCTGCATAACGTAAACGCCGTAGTGGTTTTCGCCCTGAGAAATGATCTTATAGGTGCCATTGTCGTAATAATAGATCTCAGCGTCCGGAAACGGCTTTTTGTCATACATTTTGCGGTAGTGCAGCACCTGTTTGATGGTGGGCTGCCCGAAACTGACAGTCAGGTTTTTACCATCCGCTGAGGTCGTCAGACCTTCAGCATGAACACTGCTCATCAGCATTAACAGGCTGGTTGTAACCATTGCAGTTGCTTTCACTCTCTTTCTCCTGATCGGATCACGGGAACAACAAACGTATAACACGACAGAACTTACACGGCAGTGCGTGTCGGTTGAAGAGGCAGATAACACCTCATTACACATTGTTATAATCACTAAAGGTGACCAGGTTGTTACAGAATGACAGCTCCGCAAATGATGCCAGGCTGTCACTGGATTTAATTCAGTAAACCAGCCCCGACATTCACCGATAAACCCAGAATAGCCAGATTGAAAATAAAGGAGATAACAGATTGCAGTAATGCGAGTTTACGCATCTCTGTGGTTCCGGTGGCAACGTCCGCAGTTTGTGACGCAACCGCGATGGTGAATGAAAAGTAGAGGAAATCCCAGTAGCCCGGATCCGTCGTTTTATCGGGGAATATCAACGGACTCACATGTTCACTCCGGTTAAGGTAGTGCTGATGAGCATAGTGCATCGCAAATGAACTGGGCAACATGGCCCAGGATGCGATCAATGTCATTGCTGTCAGCAACAAATGCAGGAGTCGTGGTGTGCCGGTCAATCCTTTCAGGGTAGGGAGTTCACTCAGAATAGCCACAATACTGACCATACACGCCACAATCACGATTCCCAGCACCAGCGCGGCACTCTGATCCTGCAGCTGAGCAATACGCTTAATTCCCGTTGCATCGGTTCGCAGCATACGAACCCAGAGAATGCAGAGATAGAGCCAGGCCCACACATTCCAGCTAATCAACAAACGCTGCATCTGACCCAACTGAGCAGAGAGCAAAAAGTAGCACATTAAACCGGCAGCAACAGAGAGCACCAGACGCAAGCGGGTATACAGCGTGGAGGTTAAAGATGTCGGCATCGTAAAGCCATTATGGTTTAGTCAGAATGATATCCACTTTAGCTAAAACCGGGTAAAAATTATAAATAAAGAATCAATACTTACACTTTTTAAGTATCCGCCAGGATTCGGTTCCAGAACGTGAAATGTGTAAAAAGCGCAGCGAATCACTTATGCAGTAAAGTCTGCGGGTATTGAGAGGGTGAATAATCTAACGGTGTTTGTTCCATCAGGTATGGCTGCCGCTTTAGCAGTAGTTTTTTGGTGAATTATCTATTTCGCCTTTACGATTAAAACAGATGTTAATAATTCTCAATCACGCTAACCTGAAGGCAGTGAAAATAAATCTCCACCCTCTTTATTTTTATGGCGATTTCCAGCTCAATCAGGGTAATAAACAGATCGCCAGGCAATATCTGGAAAAAGCACTCAAAGCAGCGCCGCGTCCAGGGCGGGAAATCGCTGACAATGGACGGCATGCCGATATTGAACGTGATCTCAGCAAGCTTGATTAAGGTTTTTTAACGATGGCCCGCCGGTTCCCTCGTTGACTTTCGCACCGCGTCTATACTTTTTCGAGGGCGACTGATCGAGAGCCAATGACGTCATGATTTACAGATTGAGTGCCTGCTGCGGCCTGCTTTAAAACGTTAACGTCTGACACAAGAGGGATAAACGGTTGATACATGGAGAATCGCACAAAATTTCGCGATCTGGCTGGCTGCGAGCAGCCGTGCTGGGTGCCAATGATGGCATTGTTTCGACGGCAAGCCTTCTCACCGGTGTCGCTGCTGCTAACAGCGCTTTTCATAGTCTGCTTCTGACAGGCGTAGCCGGCGTGGTGGCCGGTGCCATGTCTATGGCGACAGGTGAGTACGTTTCTGTTTCCTCACAGGCTGACACCGAGCGCGCCGCTATTGCCGAAGAACAGGCCGAACTGGAAAGCAACTATCAGGCTGAAACACACGAGCTGGCAGCAATTTATACTCATCGCGGTTTGAATAAAGAATTAGCGCATGAGGTTGCCACCGCACTCATGAAACATGACGCTCTTGATGCGCATACGCGTGATGAACTTGGCATCTCTGATATCTCCAGCGCCCGGCCGCTTCAGGCTGCACTGTTCTCTGCAGGCAGTTTTACGGTGGGGGCATTAATTCCGCTTATTGTCGCTCTGACTTATTCAGGTATTGCGGGTATTGTTATCTCGGCTCTGCTGGCGCTGATGATTTTAGGGGCTGTCGCCGCCAGAGCCGGCGGAGCACCAGTCATACGCAGCATCATCCGTGTCAGTTTCTGGAGCAGTCTCGCAATGGCGCTGTCCGGTGTGACTGGCGCTTTGTTTGGCCATTTCGCAGGGTGAATTAAGGTGACGCGTAAGCGTCACCTTAACTACATAAGCTGAATACCAAAGCGCTTTAAAAACAGCGCCCAGAGAGCAAAGAGGATGACAGTGATTACGCAGGATATCAGTAGCGTCAGCCAGAAGCCGGTTCGCTGATAGAGGCAGGGAAAAAGAACGAACATCGGCAGTGTCGGCACCACATACCAGAAAGTGTACCAGGCATGAGCGCTGATTTTTTCCTGTGTCTGCCCTTCCAGCTTCATCCAGATCAGCACCAGAAGAGTGACCAGCGGTAAGGCGGCAAGCAGGCCGCCCAGTCGATCGCTGCGCTTCGCCGCTTCTGATATCAGTACGACCATAAACGCCGTAATGGCATATTTCGCTATCAACCAGAGCATGATTCTCCTCAAAATTCCTGTACATCTCACCGACGAGTGCAGGATCGTGAACGATCAACACGCTCTGATTATCAGGCCACGCGCTTACGGCATCATCCTGCGCAACGTGTCATCTTTCAGAAAATAGTGATGGAACAACGCCGCCACCGCATGCAGACCAATTAACCAGTATCCCAGTGGCGCCAGGGTTTCGTGCCAGTCAATTAACATACTGGCAGAGGCAGGGTCCGGAATCGTCGCGACAGGCATGTTAAGCCCAAACAGGGACCACTCTTTTCCGCGCAGGTAACGTGAACTCAGCCCCAGGATCGGTAATACAACAAAAAGTGCATACAGCAAGGTGTGCACCAGATGCGAAATACCCGTCTGCCATGGCGCAACAGGTGGCGTGATCGGCGGGGTTTTCGTGCGGGTGCGCAAAAAAAGACGGGCTATCATCAGGAGCAATATGCAGAAACCTGCTGAAAAGTGAGTAATCATAACCACATTTCGCTGCCAGGTGCCCTTGTCTGCCATCCAGCGCAGCTCAATCGTAGCGTAAGCCACGGTGATCAACAGAACCGTAAGCCAGTGAAAAAGAATTTGCGAACCTTTGTATTTGCTCAACATCGATAAACTCCAGTGACTATTTTTATATGTCACTATACCAGCAAATAATTAGATGTTTATTAGCAATTTACCTGTGATTTTAAAGCTTAATAACTCAGCTGCAAAGCAGCCATCCGATGCTTCACAGCATCTGGCTATGGCCTGATTGCACGCTTCGTTAGTTTCACGCTGTAATGCATCCCCTTCACCTTCTCAGACGCATTTGTGGCTGAAAAAACCCTCTATTTAACAATCTGATTACATTCATTTACTGCCCAGATGTGTTGCATCTCAGGTTCAGTTTGCATGACGGTAGCGCGTTGTGGCTCTATACACGCTTAACAGGTTAAACAGCTGCTTTGATTGTGTTACGCAGTAAGTAACAATTTTCACGCAATTTACGACAATTTAACACCATGGGGTTCAGGCAATGCGAATTGCGATACTGGCTATTGAGGGCAGCGTTCTCTCAGCCATTTCAGGAATAGCAGACATGTTCTGGATAGCGAATTATGCCGTTGCTTCCAGTCCACAACATGCAGCCCGGTTTGAAAACGACCCTTTCCAGACCGTTATCGTCAGTCCGGATGGTGGCCCCGTATGGGACGTTCAGGGCCGTCTCATTCACATTGACAGCTCCTTTCAGTCAGTTGGTCAACCTGATGTCATTATTGCCCCCGGCATGGTGCTGGGAAACAACCGGGAGCCCGTGAATATGCTGGGCGTAAAAGAGGCCGCCGTCTGGTTAAGGAAGCAATATGACGCCGGTTCTATCGTCGCCTCAACAGGTACAGGTGGGTTCATACTGGGCGAAGCAGGTTTGCTTGACGGAAAGTCTTTTTCAACAACGTGGTGGTTTTATCACACCATGCGGGAACGCTACCCACTTGCCCAGTCTCAATGGGGTAAGGTGCTTGAGGAAGATGGACGGGTATTGACCACCGGCGGATGTTTCTCATGGATTTCGCTGGTTCTGCATATTATTCAGAAAGGCGCTGGAGCCGATGTGGCAAAACTTGCCGCAGGCATGTCGCTAACGGACAACGACTCTTTATGCCAGCACCTTTATGTCCCTCCCGGGCTGGCAGATAATGGCCACCCGCTTTTATTACGTGCTCAGGACATCATACGGTTTAAAAACCCCTCTATCAGCGCGGCAAAACTGGCTGAAGCACTCAATACCACTGAACGCACGCTGCAACGAAAACTTAAAGCGCTCACGCAGGAAAAGCCTAAAGAATTCATCACCCGCATAAGAATAGAATCTGCCTGTGTCATGCTCGCGAATCCTACGATCAGCATACGTCAGGTGGTGACAGAGTGTGGCTATTCAGAAGAGACAGCCTTCAGAAAAGCATTCACACAGATAATGGGAATGGCGCCAGCACGTTACCGCCAATGGCTTGCCGACAAAGCCTCACCACAAGGCTAAAACATACCGGCATTTACAGATGGGATACTGGATGAACTGGCAGCAGGTTATTATGAGGTGATGATCACTTAGCGTTATCAATATAAACTCTGGATTAAAGCCCCCTTTCTGCAGGCCGTAATCAGTTAAACTGATTACGGCTCCTGCACTCGTTCACTTTATTTGAACTATATTTTCCTGTTACATTGCCGATATAACGACATGTTTATTTTTCCGAGTATTAACGTTTACCGTTATTACCTGGCGTCACACTGATAATTTACGCTAACCCGATCATCTTGACATAAAATTGATGATTAGATTACAGTGTATTAGCTGTTGCGCTACACAATCTATTTTAGAAAAAAAGGTGATATTACGTCATTCATTATTTATATGATTGACCGAAATCCTTCAGACAAAAATTTAGCCATTGACCCAGTGTTTTTTGGGAAAAATTAATTTCTTTTAAACCACATAACACCAGGGGAGAAATGATGAAGGCAAGGCACGCAACTATAATTTCAGAAGCCTTTCAACACCCTGAGCGTGCGGATAAAAAGAAATTATGGGCGTCATTGATCATTTCATCAATTCTGGTCGCTTTGTCAGCGATCTTTTTTTACTGCATTAATTCATCCTCTGACGACAAACAAAGAACCCGGACACTGGAGAACCTGGTAATAAAAATCGACGGAATTCTGGCGGACGCGATCGAAAGTGCCACCGCACTAATAAAAACGGGGACAGACTGCACAAGCCAGCAACTGCAGTCAATAAAAAAAACCGTTCAGACAAACGGCTATATTCGATCGCTGACTCTGTTTGATGCCTCCGGGAATATTTACTGCTCCTCATCGACAGGTCAGACCTTCATTCCAAACGAAAGGGTTAACCTGAACATCAGGCACGATATCAGAAAACGCATCGAAAAAAATGAAAAAGGAATTTCAATAAAACTCATATCCGGCTCCAATCGCGTGCCAGATAAAAATGCAATGGTGATTTTAATACCTTTCAATAATGGCATAATGACACTTGCAATAGATGCCGGATATTTTACGACACCACTCAGCACAATCCATCTGGTAAGCAACAAAATTTATACACTTGAAGCAGATGGAATGCGACTCTCCTGGCATGGTTTAACAGCATCTTCTTCGGTGGAAGAAAATGGTTATTTAAAAAAATCCACCCTGTTTCCGTACAAAATAATAGAGACCTCATCAGAAAATACCGATGGCATTGACCATACTATAATCTCTGCTGGTTTTTTTTCTTCCCTGTTTCTGGCATTTTTCCTTACCTCACGCTGGACACTCAACCGATTCTACTCCAGAAAGCGTTACATCATTAACGCCCTTAGAGACAAGGCTTTCTCTTTTGACATACAACCGGTATTCAGCCTGAACGAAAAACGCCTTATGGGAGGCGAGGTTTTGATACGCTGGAGAGTGAGCCCGTCCATAATGATATCGCCCCACCTTTTTATTCCTGTTGCTGAAAAACATAATATCGTGAACAAACTGGCAGAGTTTCTTTTAACCGATATTGCTGACAGAATCTTAGCAGGAAGTCTGATACTTCCGCCTTCGTTCAGGCTTAACTTTAATGTTCATTCCTCTCACTTTGAACAGGAATCTCTTATCATTGCCTGTCAGTACTTTCTGAATGCCACGGCAGCCTGCAAAATAAAACTGGTGCTGGAATTAACTGAACGCCAGGAACTGGCGCAGCAGATGAGCGTAAAGACAACTCTCAGCGTTTTAATCGCAGCGGGTGTTGAGATGGCCGTGGATGATTTCGGAACCGGCAGTTCAGGGCTTCGCTATCTTTACAACAGCAACTTCAGGTGCATAAAAATTGATAAAAGCCTGACTGAAGAAGCCATTTCTAACCCACTTGCCTGCACAGTAATGGAGTCCAGTATTCAACTGGCCCAGAAACTGGGTAAAGTCATTGTCGTAGAGGGAATTGAAACACAACAGCAGTTAGAACTTATCAGCCGAATGGATCTGAAAAATGAAGTTCTGATACAGGGATATCTGTGGTCGCGCCCACTCTGCCCACAACAATTTGGTTATTTCATAAATCATAATGCATGAATGAACACATTAATGCTTAGGGTAACCATTGCGGCATTACCCCCCTTTTCATTTTCACCACACACTCACCAGGAACGTTAATAATGAACAGAGTTAAGCAGGTTTTTGAAAATCTAAAGATCAGATCAAAGCTTGGAATTTCTTATTTCGCACTGATTTCTTTTCTGCTTGTCAGCGTCCTTATCGGACTCAACGCGCTGGGAATGGCCAGAACAAGTATCACCGGTATGATTAACGACGACTATCCAACGATATCTTTAGGCAATGACCTTATTCAGAATATAAATCAGGGTGTCCAGCTACAGCTGATGCTGATAAATGCCGAAGATCCCGTTTCCAAAGTGACCATTGAGCGTGAGATGCTGGAAAAAACAAAGAATATCAGCACCACGTTTGGCGAACTGCGGCGTCTTGCAGACGACAGTGACTCACAGAGGATCCTTGATGATATTGAGGTCAAACGCCGCGAATTTCTGAGTTCGCGCCAGGATTTCCTGTCGCGCCTGGCCGTAAATAAAGCGGAGGCAAACTCGTTTTATCTCAACTCAACAGTGAAACTACAGGATGCGTATGTTAAGCAAGTATCGAATTTCATCGGGTTACAGGAAGCCCAGATGAAAAGCTCCTATGAAAGTTTCACTACGCGATATAACAGCGTACGCAAGGAGATTATTTTCATCTCTCTGTTCAGCATCCTGACAGCCATTACGCTGGCACTGTTTATTACCCGATCGATTACTGCCCCGCTTTATGACGTTATCGCCCGGGTACAGCGAGTCGCTGAAGGGCACCTCACTAACAGTATCAGCACGCAACGTCGGGATGAGACAGGACTTCTCATGAACGCCATTGGCGCCATGCAAACTAATCTCAGTGTGATGGTCCGTCAGATACGCGAAGGTGCAGAAAATATCGCTACCGGGGCCCATCAGATACTCGCCGGCACCCGTAATTTATCGGAACGAACGGAAGAGCAGGCCAGCTCGGTAGAGGAAACGGCTGCCTCTGTTGAGCAGTTTACCGCCACCATTGCCCACACCCGCAGCAATACGCGCTTTGCCTCCACGCTCTCAGCGCAGGCTGAGAATGCCGTCAGTCAAAACGGTGAAATGATGCAGGCCGTGACGGTTAAGATGAATGAAATCGAAGCCTCCTCACGTCAGATGGCGGAAATACTGACCTTGATTGACTCGATTGCGTTCCAGACCAATATTCTGGCGCTCAATGCGGCGGTTGAAGCAGCGCGTGCCGGTGAGCATGGCCGGGGATTTGCGGTAGTGGCGCAGGAGGTTCGTTCCCTGTCACAGAAGACGGCCACTTCATCCAGCGAGATAAAAGCGTTGATTGAAAAGTCTTCATCCCAGACACGAGACGGACAAAGAATGGCAACGGACGCAAACCAGTTGATGGGCGGCATGATCAGCAACGTTTCTGAGATGAAAACAATCCTGAGCCAAATCGATCAGGCTGCCGTCGAACAGGCGGACGGTATTGCTCAGATTAATATTGCCATTACGCAGATCGACACCACCACCCAGCAGAACGCCGCTCTTGTAGAGGAATCGCTTGCTGCTTCCGCCATGCTGAATGATCAGGCCGTTATCATGATGCGTACGGTAAGCGCATTCAGGACTGAGGACGCCCCGTCAGAGAATGTTCAGGGATTGAGCAATCACAAAGAAATAACTTACGCCACGGCGTGATGAACCTGATTAACTCAGGTTTCAGGTAGCCATTCTCTCACGCCACACGCAGATTATCGTGCAGGCAAAGCCATCCTCTGTGGTGGCTTTTCTCGCTTTCGTATTTTGAAATTTGGTTGATCAGGCAGTAACCGCCAGCGTGTCGCCCGCATATGTGAACAAACCTGCATAATTCCGGGACGTCTTATCCGCCGCCAAATCCGCTTCACGCCGTACTACTCACCTGAGTTGCGAAACCCCATCAGGATGTTGACCCACCAGAATATCCCGCTGAACCGCAGAAACAAATCAGACTGAGTGTTGAGCCAGGTTAAGTCATTACTCCAGTCAGCCTGGGGAATTTGAGATTTAAGAGAGCGATAAATCTTAAACTTAACCTGAGGTTCATTGTGTAAAATAGCGAAAACCTGTAGCTGAATGCGCTACTTACATCTGTAAATACACTGCTCACTGGAACGATTAGCATGCCCGATGTGAGTCCTTCTTTAAGTCAAATCCGCCTCCCATCGCCAGAATCTGTTAACGTCTCGCTTATTATTAGTGCCAGTCTAAATAAGAGTTAAAATGACACACGTTATCGTCACCTTTTGACTCTATATTTTTCATTCAAAAACAGTAACTTCTACTCTGATTGTAGTTCGCCTATGCTGGCTGCTTACTACGTTTTACGTCAGAGGGATTTGCTATGTTTAATGTGTCCGCAACCTACAGTGCAGAGGCTGTTGAATGCCTTTATGAAGTCATCGACATTCTTAACCTCAAGGGGGCACGCTGCCACGTGATCTTTGATAGTCAGGCATCCCGTGCCGCGGTCATTGAAGCCGATACAATAGAAGAACTCGGCGAAATGCGTCACCCTGTACTGGCCGTTCTGGAACTGGAGCGCGTGACCAGCATCAACACCATTTTGCGGATTAAATCGTTCTGGACTGATCCGGAGGGCGTCAGGCCTGACGTTGAGCCTGGCAGCCTGGCTAAAGCACTCTATAAAGCGCTGACCATCAAGAAACAGATTACGCTGGTCGGTTTGTAAGAGACGGTTGAAAATCATTCACTGGCAATTTGCGCGCGTGTTCAATTCCCCCTTTCACCGTTCACGGTCCAGAATACGCGCGCATGTTCATCATTGTTCAGGTACCCCGGTTGATCATTTTCACCTGGAAGAGATGTTCGTAAATAACCCTGAACGTGAGACTACTTTGAATTCTCAGCAACAAAGTTCAGATAATTTTCAGGTGTAATCAGCTTGTAAGGCACCCAGTTAAGCGTCTCAACCTTTTGTTTGTTCAGCAGGGCTTTGGTCACCTGAACTGCGCCGGTAGCCTGTCCTTTTGCATCCTGAAAAATAGTGAGCACCATCCTGCCGTTTTTAATGAACTGCTGACCATCTGGTGTTCCGTCAATTCCCGCCACAAGGATTTTATCGTTCTTCGCCTGGTTTAAAGCCATAATCGCGCCAATCGCCATCTCATCGTTGTTTGCAGCAATGGCGTCAATGGGACGCTGATTTAGCAGCCAGCCAGAAACCACATCAACCGCTTCATTGCGTTGCCATTTCGCTGTCTGCTTCTCAATAACTTTCATGTCTTTATATTTACTGATAACCGCTTCCACAGCACGGGTACGCTCACGGGCCTCTTCATTCGACAGCGCGCCCATCAGTATCGCTACATTACCTTTGTAGTTCATTTTCTTTGCCAGCGCCTCCATCTGCATTTCGCCACCCAGCGCCGAATCAGAGCCAACATATGCCATATCTGCTGGCAGTTTCACTTCCGGTTTACGATTTACGAAAACCAGCGGAATACCGGCATTTTTGGCGGCCGTGATCATCGGTAAAACACCCTGAGTATCAACCGGATTGAGAATAATGGCGTCAACGCCCTGGTTGATAAAGTCATCAACCTGCTGCACCTGCAGCGCGACATCGCCTTTGGCATCAACAAACTGGCTCTTGAGTTCACTGGCGTTAAGCTCTTTCTGCATCTGAGTGCGAAGGATGGAGACAAAGTTAAGGTCGAAGTTAGCCAGCGCGACGCCAACGGTAAACGTTTTGGCACTGATTCCTGCACTAAACAGCAGGGAGCAAAGACAAAGCAGAAGATTTCTGGTGTTCATAGTCAATTCCTGTAGGTTGAGGTTGTTATTGTTTTCATTAACGTTATTGTGCGTCGGGTAACAGGCAAATACCCGACACATGCTGCTTACAACGTAAAGTGATCGCGGAACTGCTGGACAGCCGCCGTGCTATCACCGCTGGCCCAGCCCTCCATGGCGACGGTGCCGCTGTAACCTATCTCCTGCAGCGTCCGGGCAATAGCCCGGTAATTGATCTCGCCGGTGCCCGGCTGCTGGCGGCCTGGTACATCGGCAACCTGGATTTCCCCTATCGCAGAACCGCAGCGCCGTACCAGTTCAATCAGATTGCCCTCGCCAATTTGTGCATGGTAGAGATCCAGATTCATCTTCAGCGCCGGGCTGTTGACCGCTTCGACCAGCGCCAGCGTTTCAGAGGCCAGGGCGAAGGGTGTGCCCGGATGATCGATCGGCAGATTAAGGTTTTCGAGGGTGAAAACGCGTCCGGCTCGTTCACCAAGTTGTGCAACCTGGCGCAGCGTATCGGCGGCCTTGAGCCACATAGCGCCCGTTACCGTTGTCACGGGTTTTACCGGCAGTCCGCGGTCGTCAAGTCCGGTGCCATGCAGATTCAGTACAGGACAACTGAGACGTTCGGCCACAGCCAGTGAGGCTTCAGCACTCTGCAGTAACTGCGCTATCTCTGTTTCATCGGTAAGATTACCGCTCAGATAACCGGTCATAGAGGTAAAGCGCGCACCGGTCGCCATCAGCGCATCAATATCCTTGTTGGCCCATCCCCAGATTTCGACGCCGAAACCCAGCTCATGAATGCGTTTTACGCGCTCTGTAAATGGCAGCTCCAGAAATACCATTTCAGCGCAGACGGAAAGTTGATAATCAGCCATCAGCGCGCCCCCAGCTTAACCGGCAGGTTGCTCTGTACAGATTCGATACAGGCCAGCGCAATTTCCAGCGCGTTGCGCGCATCTTCGCCCGTGGCGCGAGGCGTTTCACCACTTCGGATACAGCGGGCAAACTCGGTCATTTCTGCCACATAGGCCTCTCGCAGCAGATCTGAATCCAGTCGCGACGTATCGACGGCTATTCCGCTGGCGGTGTAACGCACGCAGTGGTTGGCATTGATGTGGCCCGCCTGCAGCATGCCTTTACTGCCAAAAACCTCACCGCGCACGTCATAGCCATAGACCGCCTGAAAGTTTGCCTCAGCTATAGCAATAGCGCCGTTGTCGAAGCGAATAGTCACAACCGAGGTATCCAGCAGCCCTTTATCCTTAAAATCTGGCCGCACCAGCGCATCGGCCAGCGCATAGACTTCTACCGGCTTTGCGCCATGATTGAAGTGCAGTAGCGTGTCAAAATCGTGAATCAGCGTTTCAAGGAAGATGGTCCATTGCGGAATCGGCGCTGGATCGTTCAGGCCTGGGTCACGGGTCACAGAGCGACTAAGCTGTGTCGTGCCATTCTCACCGTTTTTTACCGCTGCAATTGCTGCCGCAAAACCGGAATCAAAGCGGCGATTAAAGCCCACCTGTAACACGACGCCTGCCTCTTTTGCCGCCGCGATGGCGCGATCGGCCTCATCCAGCGTGACAGCCATAGGCTTTTCGCAAAACACATGTTTGCCGGCTCTGGCCGCGGCAATCACCCACTCCGCATGCGTCCGTGCTGGCGCGGCAATCGCAACGGCGTCGATTTCATCATCCTGAAGCAGCGCATGCAGCTCGCTATACGATTTGCTCACCCCAAGCCGGCTGGCGAGCTTCTCTGCTGCGCCAGGGAACGGATCCGCCACTGCCGCAAGGGTGGCACCAGGCACACGCCAGGCCAGATTTTCCGCATGGAAGCTGCCCATGCGGCCTGCGCCGATTAAACCCACGCGCACTGTTTGATGGTTCATAAAAACTCCTTATTATTTTGCTTTTGCCCAGGCGGGCGATGAAGGGTGTTGTTCAGATCGCTTCACCTCAGCAGCGAAACGACGGGATTTGGAGAGCATCAGCGGTTCAATGTGCTCCAGCGACACGCCCCGGGTTTCCGGTAAAAAACGACGGACAAACCAGAACGCGATGAGCGATCCCACCGCGCATAACATCAGTGGGAAGGCACCATGAAAGTGTTCCATCAGCACCTGGCTGCGGTTCATCATCGGGAAGCTTTGGGTAACGATAAAATTAGCGACGTACATCGAGGCGAACGCAAAGCCCATCGCCACGGCGCGAATCCGATTAGGAAAGATTTCTGAGATCAGCAGCCAGGCACCCAGGCTCCATGAGAGGCCAAATATCAGCACGAAGGCCAGCAGTCCAATCACCGGCAGCAGGCCACCTGCATCGGCGATAAATGCCAGGGCGGTGAAGATCATAGAGAGCGCGCATCCCAGTGCCCCCCAGCGCAGCAGCACTGTCCTGCCCAGACGATCAATGGTACTCAGACAAACGGCCACGCCAGTCAGCAGCGCAAGACCAATGAAAATGCTGTGAAACAGGGAAGACTGGGTACTGCCGGTGATGTTTTGTAAGAGTGACGGCGCGTAATAGAGCAGGATGTTGATACCGGAGATCTGCTGCAAAATAGCAATGGCACAACCCACCAGCAGGATATAGCGTGCCCGCGCATCCCGCAGGATGCCGCGCTGACGGGTCTGGATGTGGTCATCCCGATTTGACGTCAGGATTTCCTGTAACAGTCGCTCGGCGTGTTGGGCATTTGAAAGACGCGTCAGCACCTCAAGGGCCCGCTCTTTTTTGCCGTTCAGCGCCAGCCAGCGCGGTGACTCTGGCATAAACGGCACCAGCAGCAGAAATAGCACGCAAGGCACCACGCCCGAAGCAAGCATCCAGCGCCAGCCTTCACTGACAATCCACTGATGCGGCATGCCGCGTGCAATCAGGTAATTCACGATATAGACGGTAACCTGTCCGCCCACCATCAGCATCTGCTGCAGGCCGAGCATCCGTCCGCGCCAGTCTTTGGGTGAAACTTCAGCGATGTAAAGCGGCGTAATCGCAGAGGCCATCCCGACCGCCAGCCCGCCAGTCAGTCGCCAGATAACGAAATCGGTCAGCGATCCCGCCAGCGTAGCGCCCACTGCGGAGAGCAAAAAGAGTAGAGCGGTAACGATTAGGGTCGTTTTGCGACCGATACGATCAGAAATGAAGCCAACACTCCATGCGCCGCCGATGCAGCCGAGAATGACGTTGGACACCGCCCAGCCACTTTCCCATGGCGTTAAATTCAGATGTTCTGTCAGCGGGTCGATAACGCCAGAGATTACAGAAGCGTCATAACCGAGAATCACGCCACTTAGTGAAGCAATGGCACAGATAAACAGAATCAGCCGTAAATTGTGTTTGCGCATAACAACTTATTTCCCTTCGCATGATTGATTCAGGTGATTGCATCAACCTTTGCAAAGGGGGTGCCAACCAAAATCCGGGAAATTTTGTGAGCGCTGACACAACGTCACACCTCAAACTGGCAACAAAGTTTACATGTCAACTTAACATGTCCATAAAATGGACATTTAATCCCACTGGAGTGGCGTGTGAATCAGCAATTGTTATTACGAGATGAGAGCGAGGCGATCTTCAGCCTGCCCGACAGGGAGGCCGCCGACAGTTGGGACGCGCTGTTATGGCGAAGCTGGGAGAGCTTTACCCAGGGCGAACCGCCGCCAGCGCTTCGTGAAACTATTCTGCACTCCTGGCAACGCTCGCAGCAGTACGCTATCGATCCAGATCGATTTATCTATACCGCGCCCCCAGCCAGCGAACTGACTGCGATTCTTGAAAACAATGCAGAACTCATTCTTGTTGCACGCAGCATTATGGAAAATTTGCTCGCCTATAATCCGGACGGGCACATTAACCTCACCGATGCGCAGGGTGTAACGCTCCATTTTTGCGGTGCCGACCTGACACCGATCGGCAGTATTCTGCGTGAAGAGGTATTGGGTACTAACTGTACCGCGCGCTGCCTGATTGAACAGCGACTGGTCTATGTGTTGAGCGGTGAAAACTGGAAGTTTGATTTGCGAAAACGCCGCCGGCAGTGCGCTGCGGCCCCCGTACGTAATGAAAACGGACAATTGATAGGTGTGCTCACACTGACCGCCACGCCTGATAATTTCAACGTCCACACACTTGGCACGGTCCAGGCGGCGGCAGAAGCAGTCGGACAGCAACTGATGCTACGACGCCTGCTGGCTGAACAGCAGTCCATTCTTGAGACGCTGAATGAAGGTGTGATTGTCTGTGATAAACAGGGACGCATTAAAACCCTTAACCGCTATGCGCGCCAGATTTTCAGCGGGCTGAATCCAGGCAATATCCCGATTGATGAACTGCTACAGCCACAAGGCGGATCGCTGCTGACCATGCCTTTTTGTAATGACATCGAGTTGCAGTTCAGGCCAGCCGGCCTGGCCCCCCTCTCCTGCCTGATATCATTGATGCCCGCGCCGGATGGCGGACGCGTGCTGTCGCTGCGTGAAAATCAGCGTATCCGTGCCATTACACGACGTGTCATGGGCGTGAATGCCAGTTACACCTTTGACATGATTCGCGGCCGCTCGTCGCGTCTGCAGCAGGCAATTCATAAGGCCCGGGTCAGCAGCCGAACCGACAGCACAGTGCTGCTCAGCGGTGAAAGTGGCACCGGCAAAGAGTTGTTTGCGCAGGCCATTCATAATGCCAGCCCACGTCAGCAGGAAGCGTTTATCGCTCTTAACTGCGGCGCACTGCCACGCGATCTGGTGCAAAGCGAGCTGTTTGGCTATGCGGATGGCGCCTTCACCGGTTCACGGCGTGGCGGTTCGGCGGGCAAGTTTGAACTGGCTGACGGCGGAACCCTTTTCCTGGATGAGATTGGTGAGATGCCGCTCGAAGCGCAAACCAGCTTGCTACGCGTGCTGCAGGAGAGTGAAGTGCTGCGTATCGGCGCGGCTCAGCCCGTGAAAGTGAATGTCCGCATTATCGTGGCAACGCACTGCAACCTGCTGGATGCCGTGGAGAAAAATGCCTTTCGGCGCGATCTCTATTACCGTCTGAATGTAATTTCATTAGAAATTCCTCCGCTGCGTGACCGTCGTGAAGACATACCGGAGTTGGTGAATATTTTCATTCAGGCGCTCTGCACACGTCTGAAGCGTATTCCGCCTGTGGTCGCGCCGGACGCAATGACCTGTCTGCAAGCCTGGGATTGGCCGGGAAACGTACGTGAACTGGAAAATGTGATTGAGCGTGTCGTCAACCTGAGTGAAGGGTTAGAAATAACCCGCGCCGATTTGCCCGAATCCCTGCAGCAAGTCTCAGCCAGTGATGCGCCCGGAGAGATTCAACCCTCACTGCAAAATCTGGAGCGGATGCATATTTTACAAGTTGTCAGTGAACAACAGGGGAATCTGCGTCAGTCGGCGCAACTGCTGGGGATCTCACGAACGGCGTTATATAACAAGCTCAATGCATGGAAAATCGACTACCGTGCTTTCAGGAAAAATGATGCCTGAACGCTGCGACGATTTGGCTGAACAGCACAGTGGCACCAACAATCCATATCGCGATAACGATTCCTGCCGTTACGCGACTGACCGGATGTGTACTGGCTTGCGCTGCAGTTTCACGATGTTCGCGCATCACCTCGGGGGGAATAAGACGTACCACCAGCATGATCCCCAGCGGTACAATGATCAGGTCGTCGAGATAGCCGATAACGGGAATGAAGTCGGGGATCAGATCGATGGGTGAAACCGCATAGGCCGCGACAATCATCGCCAGCACTTTAGCCACTAACGGTGTACGGGGATCGCGGGCGGCGAGCCATACCGCATGCACATCCCGTTTGATGTTTCGTGCCCACGTTTTGATGTCAGTCATAAGCTTACTTTTCACGAAACGTCTTTTCCTTATTGAGGACAACGGTTATTCCGCTTTCGTACAACGCTCCTCACAAAGACTCACGCTCCGTGTTGAGTCCGGGCGCCATTTCAGTCAATCAACACTACGACAATCGGCATCCCAGGTCTTCATGGCAGTTGATACCGCCGCATCAAGTTCTTTACCGGTTGCGCCATCGCGGGCTTCGGTCGACAGGCCGATTTCAAAACTGTGAAAAAACCTGGCCAGTGCCTGCACATCTGTACCGGAAACCAGAAGCCCCGCCTCTTTCGCTCTGGTGACACATCGCAAAAATCCCGCTCTGGTTCGATCGCGTTGCGCTGCCAGAAGCTCACGAATGTGCGCGTTTGCAGGTGAGCAGGTATTAACGGACAGCGCGATCAGGCAACCGCTGGGATGTCCCTGATCTGTCTGCATCTTTGCGGAGCGACGCAAGGCGAGTTCGATAGCCTGTCGGGGTTCAAGCGAGTCGTCCCATAGACAATCGTTCACCTGACCATAAGTCGTCATATAGCATTCGACAACCTCTTCGAACAGCGCCTCTTTAGAACCAAATGCGGCGTAAAAACTGGGGGCAGTGATACCGTTACCGAGATTCGACTTGAGCATGGCAAGCGAAGTGGACTCGTAACCGTGTTGCCAGAAAAGTGTCATCGCCTGACGAATTGCTTCGTCACGGTCAAATGTTCGTGGACGTCCCATCTGAGCCATATCCGTTCCTTTTTGACTTGCCAGACATAAATACTAATCGATACATATATTCTTGACAAGTTGCGCGGGGGCTTATAGTTTCGAATATATATACCGATCGATATTTATATCAGCCAGCCTGTTATCACGCGGGTTTTCGCAATATTTAAGCGTTACAAACTTAAAAAAGGACTCAACGTGCACGTCAATACCGCATTCAGTGAAACCACAACACAACGAGGCCTGCCTCTGGCTTCCCTGCTGGCATTTGCCATGACTGGCTTTATCGCCATTCTGACCGAGACCCTTCCGGCGGGTCTGCTTCCGGAGATCGGAAAAGGTCTGGGTGTTTCTCAGGTAATGGCAGGCCAGCTGGTCAGTATCTATGCGCTGGGATCGCTGCTGGCGGCGATTCCTTTAACGGTTCTGACCAGTGGATGGCGACGTAAAAAAGTGCTGCTGCTTGCCGTCGGGACTTTCCTGATTTTCAACACCGTTACCACCCTTTCATCCAGCTACTGGCTGACGATGGGGGCTCGCTTCATGTCCGGTGTGGCTGCCGGACTTGCATGGGGAATCCTGGCGGGCTATGCGCGCCGCCTCGTTCCTGCTGAATTACAGGGCCGCGCGCTGGCTATTGCGATGGTTGGAATACCGGTTGCCCTGTCGCTAGGAACCCCGGCAGGCGCATGGCTGGGCAGTATGATGGGATGGAGAGTCCCCTTTGGGATCATGGCAGCACTGGCCATTATTCTCTTTATCTGGACATGGGTGGCGGTTCCTGACCTGCCGGGCCAGCAGGCTGACCGTCGACTGCCGATATGGCAGGTTTTCCGTATGCCCGGCGTCAGGCCCGTTCTGGCGGTTATCTTTCTGTGGATGACGGCTCACAACATTCTTTATACGTTCATCGGACCATTCCTGCAGTTGTCGGGACTGACCGGAAACGTCGGACTTATCCTGCTGATTTTTGGCATCGCGGCATTGGTCGGCATCTGGATCACCGGAATGTTGGTAGATCGTCATTTGCGACATCTGGTTCTGCTCAGCCTTGCAGCACTGGCGGCGGTTTCTGTGGTGCTGGTCGCAGGCATGCGGGAACAGATTGTGGTCTATGTGGCTGTCATCGTATGGGGTTGGTCGTTTGGTGGTGCATCAACCCAGATGCAAACGGCCGCCGCTGATTCGGCTGGCAATCATGTCGACGTTGTTCAGGCGATGGTGACAACCGCATGGAATCTGGCTATCGCCAGCGGCGGCGTTACTGGAGGACTGCTTCTCAATAATGCCGGTGCGGTCTCTTTTCCCTGGGCGCTACTCACCTTTATGGCGGTTGCGTTGATCATCGCCTGGCGGGCGAAAAAGCATGCTTTCAGGCCGGGTGCCAGAGGAGGCCCAGTGAAATAGTGATGTTGAAAGGCGTCCGCAATGGACGCCCGATAAATATCCAATCTGCTTTGCTTTGAGCTTGTGACCGGTAAATCTGTCTGAACGCGTTTTGCCAAACCCATTATGTGTTAATTGTTGGCCTCGTCAGAAACTGACTGCCCGAGCTGGGTGGTGTAATTAGCGGGCACCCAGCGATAAGCATTACCCTCGTGCTGAACATGACCCAGACCCGGGAAAGCGATATGCGCCGCAGCCACCCAGTAGCCCTGATCGGCAGCCTGTTTCAGTACCCTTTCACGTGTATTAATAGCCTGTTTCTGATCGACATCAAAATGGATGGCCACTTCGGGGTCTGGCATTTGCACCGCTTTGGCATGGATGATGTCTCCCCATAACACCAGCGTCTGCCCCTGGCTTTCCACGCGATAAAGTACGCTGCCCGGCGTATGGCCAGCGGTCGACTCAGCACGGATTCCTCCCGGTAATGTAGCGGGTGCCATAAATGTTTTAAGCAGGCCAGCATTCATGACCGGGCGAAGCGTTCGTTCAGAATCCGCAAAGGTGTGAGCCTGACTGGCTTCCACTTTGCTGGCGTTGGCCGGATTAAGCCAGAAATCGACATCCCGTTTATCCACATACACTTCAGCTTCAGGAAAAGCCGGCTTGCCTGCACGCGAGACACCGCCTGAATGATCGGCATGAACATGAGTCAGAAGCACAGCATCGATCGATTCAGCCGGATAGCCAGCAGCGGCCAGGTTGGTCAGCAGATGTCCGCCATCGTGGCCAAAAAGCTCACCGGCGCCAGTATCGACTAAGATGCGCTTTTTGCCATCATCGATAACAAACGCGTTAATCGACGTTTCAGCCTGCGGCGTCATCGCCTCTCTGGCCATTCCCTTGCTGAGTGTATCCGGTGAAATGTTTGTCAGTAGTCTATTAAGGGGAATGGTCACCGTGCCGTCGGAAACGGCGGTAATGCGCAATTTACCTAACATCATCCGGTAATAACCCGGAGCCTGTTGATCCCGTGCAGACGGCTGTTCGGCTGCATAGGCCGGACTGAATGCCATAAGTGACGCCACCAGCATCAGTAAAATTTTCATCAATTATTCTCCAGAATGTTTCATCACAACGTGGTGGGCAGTATCCTCAGACAATCCATATCACTCAAATTGATTAAACTGATGCTCACTATCAGAGAAAATGATTTTCATCGTATCGACCTGAATTTACTGACGGTGCTGTTAGTTCTGAAGCGGGAAGGCAGCGTCTCTCGTGCAGCAGAAAAGCTGCATCTGGGCCAGCCTGCGGTCAGTAATGCACTGGCCCGGTTGCGGGTGATGTTCAGCGATCCGCTCTTTGTGCGTACAGCAACAGGAATGGAGCCTACCCCGCGAGCCGAGGCGCTGATCGCTGAGCTGGGGCCTCTGATGGCGCAGATGCAGAATGTCCTTTTTCAGCCAGCATCCTTCACGCCTTCTGAGGCGACGCATGTTTTTCGGCTGGGGATGAGCGACTGGGTTGAGCGCTCAATCATGCCGGCACTGTATGCGCGCATCACGCGCACCGCGCCGGGCGTGACGCTTCAGGTCACGGCCAGCGATCCCTTCAGGGATGTGGAACTGGTCGCACGTGGCGAGATCGATCTTGCCATATCGGTGGGCGATAACACGCCCGCCACGCTGCAGCGCGAGAAGATCGTTTCACAAAGCTTTTGTACGTTGTGGCATCCGGAGCAGCTTTCGTTATCTGCGCCGCTGACGCTGGAGGATTACGTGGCGCATGATCATCTGCTGGTTTCCTATCGTGGATCAACCTGGAGCGCCATTGATGACCAGCTTGCGACCCTGGGAAAGGCACGTTCGATTCGCTACGTGACGCCGCATTTTTCCTCTCTGCCGCCGCTACTGGTGCGCATGCCCGCGTTAGCTACCGTCCCCGCCGGGCTAGCGGATGACTGGATAACCCATTACGGTTTATGCTCCAGCCCTGTACCGGTGGCGACTCCCGAAATCGCTCTTTCGCTGCTCTGGCATAAACGCTGTGATAACGATATGCCGCTGAGCTGGCTCAGGGAGGAACTGCGTAGTGTGATGACAGAGCGAATCTGAGTAGCTGCTCTTATGGGATGCTAAAACCTGCTTTGCAGTTCAACCGCCCTGAACAACGTCAAAAACCAGACTTTGCAGAAAATGGATGCTGAGAAGAGGATAAAAATTTGTCTGACTACCAGCTTGCTGGAACTGTTCGGTCTGTAGAGAATTTTTGCCGCTTACGTATTATCTCAGGACTGACGCCACGTCCCGCCGAAGCTGCCCGCCAGGGACGTCCTGACAGCTGTTATGGTGTTCATATCCTTTATAGGGAAACCGTCATCGGAATGGGACGTATCGTAGGCGACGCCGCGCTGAATATGGATATTGTCGATGTCGCTGTAGATCTACGCATCAGGGAAAAGGTCTGGGCCGCATGATAATGGAAACGCTGACAAAGTGGCTCGATCAAAATGCCTGTGATGTGCTTATGTCACATTGATGGCAGATGTTCCGGCGCTGTACGAAAAATTTGGTTTTACGCGCGTCAGCCCTGTAAGTGAAGGTATGGCAAGGATCTGGAAAAATACCAAAAAGTCATGAAATAGTGATGCTCCCGTTTAATGCAGACCGTAACATCACATCATTAAGCACTGATCCAAATAAAACATTGATGAGCAGGTAGATAAAACGTTATCTGCTCTGCTCTCTATCAGCGTGAACCCGTTAACTTCCACACCTTCACTTTATAAAGCACCGTTTACGTTCTGAATCTCAGTATCTCGCCCGGCTACTGCTTAATCGCGGAAAAAATGCCGGTGGCGGCAGAGCCTGAGGCGCCGCCGGCTCAGCGTTCAGCATGCTTAAGAACGCCCCGGCCCAGTGATGATTGTTGTGCATATGCAGGCCTTTCATCAGACGTGCATGCAGACTTCGCCGTTCGTGTAACGGCATCTGCAGGGCGCGATGCACCGCACTGGCCATGGCGTCAGGATCATAAGGATTGACGATGATGGCTCCCTCCATCTGCTCGGCTGCACCGGCAAACTGCGAGAGGATAAGCACGCCAGGATTTTTCGGGTCCTGCAGGGCGACATACATTTTCGCCATCAGACTCATACCCGCCATTAATGGCGTTACCAGCGCAACGCGTGAGGCTCGATAGATACCAGCCTGCTCTTCCCGGCTATAAGCATGAGTGAGATAGTTCACCGGATACCAGTTCATTGTGCCATGTACGCCATTCAGCTCACCGCACAGTGCTTCCAGCGCATGACCGAGTTCAGATGCATCATGCGCGTGTCCGGCTGCCGGAGGTGCCAGCTGCAATAGCGTGATATTTTTCTGATAGCAATCATGTCTTATTAACAGTACCTCCAGGGTACTGATGCGGTAAGGCAGCCCCGAACTCTCATCAAGATGGCCGCCGCTAAGCACGGTATTTTCTGGCAGACTTTCGCGGCACTGCATTTCCATGTAAGCACAGCTGTTGCTCTCGCGCAGACATTGCACATCATCAAGATCAATCCCGACCGGAAATACACCCACTCTTATTATCCGGCCATTAATCCGAAAACGTTGTGCCTCCAGTCGCTCCAGTCTGAATTCGCTCTCCAGCCAGACCAGGAAGTTATTCATATCCTGTACCGTCTGGAAGCCAATCAGGTCACAACAGAGTAATGAGTCAGTGAACCAGCGCCATTCGGGAATCGTTTCAAACATCCTGCCAGCCGGGAAAGGCTGATGCAGAAAAATACCCACTGAGTTGGTCAGCCCTTCTTCACGAATATAGGAAGCACAGCCAAGCAGATGATAATCCTGAATCCAGATAACATCGTCGGGTGTGGCATTTTCGCAAATGGCGCGCGCATAGGCTTTATTAATATTTTTATATTCCTGATAGCCACTGGTAGAAAATCGGGCCATGTCAGGGCGCTGGTGAAAAACAGGCCAGAGTCCTTTGTGAATATAGTTGTGGTAACCCTCATTCAGCTCGCCCGGCGTATAGGAGAAGGTCACGGTTTCATACTGGCCAGCCTGCTGCACTAAGTAGGGTCTTGACGCGTCGCTGGGTATCATTTTGCTCTCACCATCCCAGCTAATCCACAGCCCGCCCTGACGGGAAAGTATGCCTTCATAAACGGCAGTAAGCGTCGAACGTTGACATTGATTATGAGAAACAAGGATAAGGCCTGACATGGTGTGTTCCTTAAGAACCCGCTGCGAGAAGGCAACATTGCCTGGCAGTGAGCCGCTATTAATCGGAGGTCGGATAATAAACTGGAGAAAACCGCTCATTTGCGTGCGCCCGGGCTTAGTGCCTGCTGGCGCTTTTGGCGCAAATCGGGTCGTATCCCCCTTCGTGCAGCGTCTTCACGTAGACACCGGGCAGCGAGGGAAAAGAGATAAATCCGTTACGCTCGAAGAAATCCGGTACAGGCTCACCCATTGCAATGATGCTCCGGCAGCCCCTGGCGCCAGGATGAGACAGACAGCAGTGCAGCAGCCATGAGCCGAGCCCGATAAAACGATATTCCGGCGAGATGAACAGGTTCCGGATTACCCAGGTCTCCGCCATATCGGTCACGACGCGGGCAAAACCGATTTGTCGGCCATTGCGGTAAAGTCCAAAACAGAGGCTATTGTTCAGCGCCAGAGTCAGAGAGCGGGTGTCCGGTATCGATTCACCCAGCCACTGAGAGATCAGGCGATAGTTCAGCAGTGCCGGATCGGTACTGGCCTCGATGGCATCTCTGAACCATTTGCGGGGCGAAACAAGGCGAAGGCGCTGTTGCTCAGCAAGTTCAGTGACTGCAGCATCGCTGCACCCTGGTATGGACCAGGGTTTGTTAATGCATTTCATCCACGGCTTCCTTGAACATAGGCGCATCAGCGCCCGGTGCCGTTAATTAAACCGATCGGCCTGTAAAAAAGGCGTAAAAAGAGGCAGATGAAACGTAAAAACGCTGCAAAACATCCGCCGCCCTGGCATCGCCGGACGGGGAAGGTGCAATAAGTCAGCGAGTTGAATACAGAGAATGTACGCAGTGATAAGTCAAGAAGAGTGGCCTGCCCGGGTCCACTCGCTCCCAAAGCGGGTTTACTAAACGCGTGGCAGGGCCATATTTACTGCAGAAATGAAGAAATTAAAAAATCTCTTTTAAATCAGAACCGAGCCATCATTGTCTGGAATGATACGCCGTTGAAAAACTTAACCTCTCCCACTCTCTTAAATCCCAGTTTTTCATAGAAGGGAACGGCGAAGAGTGAGGACCGTACACTGATTTCTGATCGCAGCATGGGCGCTACCTGCTGCCAGAGTGCCCTTGCCACCCCTTGACGGTGAAACTTTGGATGCACAAAAAAGTATTTCACTAGATTGCCTTCGAAAAGGGTGAGTACGCCTGTTACCTCACCTCTTTCCACGGCAATCAGCCAGAGATAGTCATCTGCAACGATCAACGGTTTAAGCACATCGGGTTTTATGCTCTCGATAAACCAGTGCGGACAGGGCTCTGCCTCTGAAAAGTTACACTTTATCGACACACTGTGTATCAGCTCATTGATGCCTGTCGCATCAGACTCAATGGCCGCTCTGATTTCCATTCTTTTGTCCTCCCCCTGATGTTGTGAATGTAAAGAAATGGCGGTTTGCCATTCGGATTGCCACCCACTCACCCTGTCTCCTGAATTCCGGCTGAACCTGCGCCATTGACTATCAGAGCAACGTCACTTTGCCCTGGAAAATCACCGGCCCGGATGGCCCGCTGAGTTTAGAACCCCCCACAGGCTCCAGACTCACCGCCAGCACCGTCTGATTGTTTAACTCGCCTGGTGCTAATCGGAAAGCGTTACTGTCGGTGTGATTGATCAGTCCCAACGATCGCGGCGCAGCACTGCCCCTGATCAGCCAAAGTTGCAGGGCTTTATTCTCTGGCAGCGTGATGTTTAGCGCCGAGACCTGAATGCGTGACGCTGACTTATCCAGACTCACCACAAACTGTGCGTTGGGCTGCGCGCCACTGAGTACCGCAATGGGCTGCAGGGAATGCGGGGTATCCGGCTTAATCACCTGGGTGTAAAGGAGGAGGCCCGCCATTGCCGCCGCCAGACTCCAGCCGAGCCAGAAGCCAGGTTGCCTGCGGACTGATATCGTGCCAGAGGCGTCAGCGTTCCGGTTAAGGTCCTGCCTGATCAGCGGCCAGACCGTAGCGGGAGGAATAACGTCGTGGGTGAGCAAATCGATGCCGCTAAACGCTTTCTGCCAGCGCAGCACTTCTGCAGCAAAGAGTGAATCGTCATTGAGACGTTTATCAAGCCGATGGCGTGTCACATCGTCGGTAAGACCCAGCACATATTCCGCCGCAGTGAGATCATTGTGTTCCTGAGCAGTCATAGGCCTATGCACTCCCGAAGATGGATTAACGCGCGACGGATCCAGCTTTTAACCGTACCCTCAGGCTGACTCATGGAGAGCGCAATCTCACTCTGCGACAGGCCACGATAATAAGCGAGCGAAATACTTTGTCGCTGTTCTGAAGGTAAGTGCGCCATACAATGTTGAAGACGACGCGCCTCTGCAGGACTGTCATCCGCGGGAAGTAACGCCTGAAAACCCGCTTCCGCTTCGCTGATTTCTTCCAGTGAACAGCATCGGTTCTCATGTTTTCGCAGGAAATCAATCGCCCGATTTCTGGCTATGTGGCTAAGCCAGATGTGCGGCTCACTGCGCGCATCATCGTAATAGTTTGCCGACTGCCAGATGTGGATAAACGTGTCGTGCAGGATCTCTTCTGCCCAGTCCCGGCGCCTGACCATCCGCAGGATGATCCCATAAAGTCGGGGCGACAGGACGCGGTAAAGCTGCTCAAGAGCAGCTTTATCACCGCCGGCTATCTGGTTCATTAAGTCGGCCTGAATGTGGGGCACATTTTTTGTCATCGGCTTCCCTGTAAAAGGTGTGGCCACGCAATCAGTGGCCACACACAGTATAGGTAACGCTTTATGGCATCAGTACAGTATCGATAACGTCGATGACACCGTTACTCTGGTTCACATCATAGGTGGTGATATTAGCAATATTGCCCTGAGCATCTTTAAGCTGAATGTTATGTGGGCCGTTGGACATCACCCAGAGTGATTCGCCATTAACTGTTTTCAGCTCGGCTTTACCGCCACCAGCTTTGATTTTTTTCTCCAGCGCTTTCATGTCCATTTTTCCTGCGACCACGTGATAGGTCAGCACGCTGGTCAGTTTTTGTTTATTTTCGGGCTTCAGCAGGGAGTCGACGGTACCCTTCGGCAATTTTTCAAACGCCGCATTAGTGGGTGCAAATACGGTAAAAGGCCCCTTGCCTTCAAGCGTCGGAACCAGCCCGGCGGCTTTGACGGCGGCCACCAGCGTGGTGTGATCTTTGGAGTTAATTGCGTTCTCAACAATATTTTTTGACGGGTACATGGCCGCTCCACCGACCATCACCGTGTCGCTGTCCATACTCGCCGCGAAAGTGGCGCCGCTGAAGACTAATGCAGATAAAAGCAGAGTTGGCAGGAATGGCTTCATTTTCACTTCCCTCATTCAGTTTGCGGACAGGGCCGAAGTGCCCTTATCTGTTAATACGAATGAGGGAGGGAAACGGATGCAAAAAATTTTACTTTTTTTGAGCTGCCTGTTCAGGCCCCGCTGCCGGGGCCTGAACAGATGTCACTCACTGTTTGTCATAAGTCCATTCGGACCTGAGTAGTTACCTGTCTGCTCAGATGCGGAAGGCGTTAACGGCTTCACGTAAAGAGTGCGCCTGAACTGAGAGAGACTGCGATGCAGAAGAGGATTCTTCCACCAGCGCCGCATTATTCTGCGTCACACCATCCATCTGGTTTACCGCAATGCTGACCTGAGAAATACCCTGCATCTGTTCAGCCGAGGCGAGCGAGATGTTATCCATTGCCACAGCCAGTTTTCCGACCATAGCGTTGATATCCAGAATACTCTTGCCGGTTCCGGTTGCAACGACAACACCACTTTCAACCTGCGCCACAGCCTCTTCAATCAGATGTTTAATATCCCGGGCAGCCGTCGCGCTGCGCTGCGCCAGCGTCCTGACTTCACCGGCGACCTTTTCTGTTTGATGAAATGCCGGAATATCGCGCGAGTACAGCAATTCGTTCATTGTCAGGCACCGATGCACAGTGTGTTATTAATCTGACCACGCAGGCTGGCATTCTCATCGTCAGTAAAATCTCCCAGCAGGTTAATGCTATTAACAAAGCATTTATCTATGGTGAAAAAGGCTACATTGAAATACCCGACTACTGGAAAGCCAGACGGGCGACCGTGCATTATTCCATCGGCGAAACAGAAGAGCTGCATTTTCCCTGCGATTTTGAGCTTGTTTATGAAGTTCAGCATATACATGCGTGCCTGGACAGTAACAGGCTGACCAGTCCGGTCATGCGTGCTGACATTACAATAGATACAGTCTCTATGCTGGAATCGATACATAAAGAGTGGTCTTAATGACATAAAGTATCGCTGTGGTTTTATACGATGAAAACAGTGCGCATCTTCCTCCCATTGATGAAAGCTGAGAATAAAGATGCGTCCTGGAATCTATTTCGCCGTTCTGTTCCAGGGCATTTTTTGCAACAACGTTGCCATCCCGCAAAAACCCGTCACGCCAGAGAAAATTAAACCGGCACCTATCACTCCTGAGAGCAAAAATAATCGGCTATCGAGGGTATATCCAGATACAACACCCAGCAGAACCAGTGAACCCGCCGTAATATGAACCTGTCTTATGACAGGCAACGGTTGTTTTTTATCTTCGACGGTCGGGAACGTGGCACTTTTCCACGCATTAATGCCTCCGGACATCAGGAAGACGTTTTCAGAGGTTGCCGCTTTTATAAGTACATCAGCGTTACTGGTGGTTCTCATCCCTGCCTGACAGTGAAAAATCACAGGAAGGGAGCCTGCGTTATCGACGCATTTACCCGCGGTGATGTCGGAAAGTGGCAGTGAGACCGCCTCCGGAATGTGTTCTCTGAGATAATCTGCACGTTCGCGGATATCAATCAGCACGGCTCCTTGCGCAATCAGCTCACTGGCTTGCAACGGCGATATCGATTCAGACTTCATTTTAAATCCTCCGGGCAATAGATATCTTTTAGTGTGGAGACAACTTTTTTAACCGCATCGTCTTTTATGAAATAGTTCACCCGCTGAGCCACCTTTGAAGACTCAATCAGACCATCTTCTTTCATTTTCGCCAGGTGCTGAGAGGTGGCAGAAGGTGTCAGCCCACTTTGCTGGGCCAACTCCCCTGACGAGGTGCCGGGTTTTTCAATAAGGATGCAGAGGATTAAAAGGCGATTGCTGTTACTCATCGACTTCAGCAACGTTGTCGCCAGCGAAGCGCTTTCCTGCAACCGAACAAGCTGACTGTTTTTCATGTTTACTATTTTAGGATTCTCTAAATTAAGTAAATACTAAAATACAAGCAGGCGGGATGCAATGACTAATTTTGCCGATGACTGTTGAAGAGGCCTGACGGTAAGCACACAGCCTGCAACTGAATCGTCCGGCATCAGAAATGCACGGTCAGAAAAAGCCTTTACCGCCAGATCACGGACAAATTTATCGTTCTGATACCCCAGCATTAATCACATGTGATCTATCACCACTAAAGTAACGTACGACATTATCAAAGGCCGTTTTGAAGTAGAGCGCATAGCTGGCCTTCTCGACATAGCCCAGATGTGGCGTGCACAGCACATTTGGCATCTGCAGGTAAGGATGTTGCGCGTCGTACAACGGTTCATCGTCGTAAACATCCAGTGCCGCAAATCCGGGGCGCCCCAGTTTCAGGGCGTTTAACAATGCGCCTTTCGAAACGAGTTCAGCACGGCTGGTATTCACAAATAACGCATCCGTTTTCATCAGTGCAAGATCGGCCGCCGTGATATTACCTTCCGTCGACGCGACCAGCCTTTGATGTACGGTTACCACATCGCTGGTGGCGAAAAACTGCGCCCGACTCTCCGGCACTATCCATCCGTCAGTACGGGCTTCTTCCTGTGCGCGAAGACTTCCCCATACCTGCACTCTCATCCCAAAAACGGCTGCAAAGGAAGCGAGACGTTTTCCTATTTTCCCATAGCCAAGAATGCCGATGAGCTGATTATTGACTGCAGAGCCTATTTCTGTTTGCCATCGTCCTTCGGCCATTGCATTCACCGAAGAGACTAATTTTCTGCGTGATGCCATGATCAGCAGCCAGGTTAATTCTGCAGGCGCGACCGGGGAACCGGTCCCTTCTACAATTGCCACACCCGCCCTTGTACAGGCCTCAACATCGACATTCCTCGCCAGCTTACCCGTCTGGCTGATTAATTTAAGACGCGGTGTGCGTCGCAGAAAGGCTGCATCAACCACTGTTCTTTCCCTGATGAGTATCAATGCCTCTGCTGCAGAGAGATGGTGATCAGCCATTGAATCTTTAGTAAGGTCTCCCAGAGCCGAGCAGAGGTATTTGTCGTTTTGCTGAAGAAAGTCACACTGCTGAGTAGCGAGCTGATAATCGTCTGGAATCACTATATGAATGGCCATCAATCATCCTATTTGTGGAGTATTTTCGAAGTGCATTAACTTTAATCAAATAACGTTATGTCATACTAACGGCTTCCAGACTTTGTGCCATAGCGGATATTTAATTACATGATATGTGAGTTATTTCTGCAGGCAAGCAGATCCGTTTACCCTCATCGCGGGGCTTCCCGCATACCCTCTCAGGAACATTTCAGAACACTCGCTTTTCGAATCCGCGAGGGTTCAATGTTGTGTCCAGGGCTTATTGCATGTGGAGACGAGATTCCGTCAATGGAAGCGAAGTCATTACAGGATGTAAAGGAGGGATTGTGTCAACATCTTACAATCAGAAGGTAATGAAAAGTGAGGCTTAGCCGATAATGACAGACATCTGGAACGTGAACTTACGTCGTCAGTTATAATTTGAAAATGATAACATCAGAATATCAACCCGTTAATAATGTTAAGCAGGATTGAACATACCACTCTTATTAAACATACATTATTTAATGTGGTCAGACTGATAATTCAAAAATTGAAATGGATGCTCTCATTTTTGTTCAATTTTCATTGTTTAGAATGTATATAGTTTTTTAACCGGCTGAAAATTATGGATTTACAGGAATAAAATGAAACCTGTTGTGAAAAATGACGAGCCGCGTGAAGTTTTGCTACGGCGTATTAACAGCGGTGAGTTTCACCCGTTTTTTCAGCCTATCGTCTCACTGGAAGACCTGCGCGTGATGGGTTTTGAAATGCTCGCACGCCACATTTCCCCGCAAGGAACCGTTACGCCACCAGCAGACTTCATTCCTGCTATGGAACAAAACGGTCTGCTGGACGAGCTGATGCTCAGCCTGATAGCGCAAGGTTTCAAAACGGCAGCTGCATGGCCGGAACAGCAATTTCTGTCGATGAATGTGTCACCCTCTCAGCTCAATGGCAGAGACCTGGCTGAAATGATCAGTCAAACTGCTAATCGATTTCAGTTTGATCTGACAAGATTAAAGATTGAGATAACCGAAACTGCCCTGTTAGATGACATCATAACAGCCCGTGCAGAGGTTGAGGCCTTGTCTGATATGGGCTGTACGATTGCGATGGATGACTTTGGGACAGGCTATTCCAGTCTTTCCTGGTTAATTCAATTACCCGTCAATACTCTTAAAATTGATAGCAGCTTTATTCGCTCCATGCTGGAAAAAAAGGATAGCCGAAAAATTATCTCCAGCGTAGTTGGGCTAGGCCAAAGCCTTGATATGGATGTGATCGCCGAAGGGGTTGAAACGGATGAACAGGCTGAAATGTTACGTGGAATTGGATGCCTGTATGCGCAGGGCTATCTGTTCGGCAAGCCGGTGACCGCGGCAGAAAGCCACCTGATGCTCGCCAGGGCGCCCGAAAAAGGTTTTCTTCGCCGGGTTGTGCGTCTTTCTCTTGACCAGCGGGCGCATCAGATATCATCAATGTACGCAGTTCCTGGTACCTCCATCTGCTTTCTTAACCCGGAGTTGATGATTGTTGATGCAAGCGACACCTTTGCTGAAAGGCTTGGCTGGGCCCCACAGGATGTTATTCACAAATACATTTATGAGGTGATACCCTCTCAGGCGGACAAGTTGCTCTGGCTGCAGGAATTCCGAATAAAAGGGCTACCCTACCCGCCATATGAAGTCGTACTGCCCGACGGTTCATCCGATCTTGTCATGGTTACGCGTGTTGAAGATGAAGCAAAGGACCTGTTAGGCTTCTGCGTTTTCGGTGTCAAACTAACGGGTCGTCACGGCAATGAAGCAAAATAGATTGCTGTCAGAATTACGAATCAGACAGCACTCATCACCTCATTTCACCCTACTGCACTGCAATACAGCATAAAGGGATGTCCCTGGCTGTATCCGCCTCTAATCTTGCCGTTGAACATTTTTTCCACCAGACACTGACTTCACGTTCAACAAAACTGTAGCCTTACGGTTCATTCCTGAACTGACGTTGTTCCTTCCCGCCAGTTTCAGGTAAGTACTTTAACCGCCAGAAAGAAATTTCAGGTCAAAGGAGGCCGGGATTGACGCGGACCATTTCAGTGGTGCCTTATGATGAAAAATGGCCGGGAGCATTCGAGGCTGAGCGTCTGGTGATACAGGCCTTATTAGGGGAAGTTGCAGTGAATATTCATCACATTGGCAGCACTTCTGTTTCGGGTCTGGCAGCAAAGCCCGTGATCGACATACTGCTGGAAGTCTCTGATATTAACCAGCTGGATGAGTGTACCTCTGCCATGAGCAGCATCGGGTACAGTGCCAGAGGTGAAAACGGCATTCCGGGACGCCGATATTTCACTAAAGGTGTCCATCTGCGTAGCCATCAGGTGCATGCATTTTCAACCGGGGATGAGCAAATACGTCGTCACCTGGCTTTTCGGGATTATCTCAGAAAAAACAGTGACATTGCTAAAGCCTATGCGGAGATTAAGTCTACTGCCGTATTGCTCTGCAATAATAATGCGCAACGATATAGCGCGCTCAAAGCCGGGTTTATTGAGCATCATCTGCAACTCGCGCTGATTGACCACACTCGTTAAGTTCAGGATTCAGTGGAGTGTCATCATGGCTGAATCTTTTCAGGGGCGTGTAAAATTCCAGTCATCCCGGCTCAGGGTAAAAAGCATGCTTGCCGCCGCATCTGGCACATCATAGACATCGCGAATATGCCGAAGTCCGGCGTTAATCAAAACCTTTTGTGACGCCAGATGGTTTGCTCTCACCACTGCAGAGATTTCCGTGAGTTTTAACTCACTAAACCCATATCTGACTGCATATCGGGCAAACTCTGTCGCCAGCCCTTTCCCCCAGGATTCCGTCGAGAATCGATACCCCAGATTATTGATCGTGATATCGGCGAAGTTTCGGATGCTCAGCCCTCCGAAGCCTATGATTCTGTCAGGATCATCCCGAAGCGAAATAGCCCAATTGCCGAAACCCTGTGTTTCCCAGTGGCTTATTGAGCGAGACAAGACATCCCGTGCATGTTCAATATTCGGGTAAGGACCGGCTGGATTAAACACGTTCGTCGCAGGGTCACCATAAATCCTGAAAAGGTCGCCTGCATCTGCTTCGCTGACTGGACGAAGGGCTAACCGCATGACGTCTGGCTGCAAAAGAACCTCCTGTGTTCGGTAAAGAAACGGGCACAACTGATAATAAACACAGTAAAAGGTGCCGGTCACCCAGTCAATACGTCACCTGAACAACGTTGTGATAACGTGATAGCCGTTATTTCATCGTGCTTACGTCCCGGTAAGTCAAATTAACAGACGCCGCTACTGTTCACTATTAATCCTCTTTTTACCATCCGGACTTGTTTTAAGATCGCCGGCGATTAATGACTTAACTCAATCTAAAAAATATGACTAATCGGGCTGAAGATATCGTGATTTTTGTCGAAAACATAATGAGAAAATAAAAACATAAAGGGAGGAGTAATAGAAGATATTGCTCCTGCATGTTCATCACGCTCTCTGGCAAGCCAGCCGGGCTTAACGCTCCTGCCTGTTTCCCAGAGCAATGCACTTTAAGTAGTCTGGCAGCACTGGAACAACGATGAACCGATATATTTCAGGAAGCAGAGACGTCCGGAACGTGACCTGTAACATGATGAAGAGCCCACAAAGACGTGACGTCCCGACGGCGTCTGTTTTCACTACTGCGGGAAATGAAAAATGAGCATCGTTTATATACCTGCCCTCATTCCCTTACTGATGAAAAAAGAGAATGAGAAAGGAAGCCCACTGACAGAGGATGAAGTCCGCCACGTCCGGGATAACGCCACGTTTATCGAAGTGCCGCGTGATGTTGCTTTCACGATGGCCGAATGCCGGGGCTATTTTGATATCAATCCTGAGCATTGCTGGTCACAATGGTGCTCCTATCGGCGTGAGAATCTGTTGCCTGCTGCTGGCAACGTGTAACTGCATCGCAGTTCGACATCTGTTTACCGTTTTTAGCAGTCGGTCTCCGGCCGCATAGCGTAATTGTTCAACAGAATGACGCATCCGTCCGAGGCGGACCTGGGCCTCGACCGCCAGGCTTTCAGGTTGCTTTGGGTTTCACCCACCTCGCAAAGGCTTTCCCGTGCAGCGGTCTGGCTGATCAGTCGTAAACTGAGTGTTGAACACAAGGCGACTTTCGCGTCTGATTCATCAGATGGGCTGCAAGCTGAGAGGGTATAACGTTGTAGTCGTCCTTAAAAGATCAGGCTCATCCGACATACCCTTGTGATATTCTCTGCACTCTGGCGAAACCTGTCCTGTATATTATTCGCTGCGGAGGCATGATGACAGACTCAGATTCCATCAAATTAGCTATGCTGTTTCTTATTGCCTTCTGGATATATTACCTGAAAATTACACGCAGCTTTTCAGGACGATTTATCTATTTTGATAAAAGAAAAAAAGATGTCTCATTACGCCTGTCAGTTTTTGGCACACCAGGAGACACGTCCGATCTTAGCGACGTTATTATTTCACTTAAAAAGTGTTTACAGGATCTTGAAAATAAAAATTATCACAGCGTGATATTTGAATCGCATCTCATTACTGCAGAGATGATAGAATCTATTCAGCGCTTTACACAGGAACAGGGTTATTCATTTCAGAACGTCATGTTCTGCTACACCTCAAAATGGCAACGCGTAGTCATTCCACTTAAAACGGCCCTCTGCCGTTTCAACCTGAAATTTGCTAATCCGACAACCACAACATTCACTGTCGTACTTAATCGAAGCCCAGCTTCCGGCTTTGATAATATTTATATCGGTAAGTGACATTATTCCTGATACAGCATGTGAGAGCGTAGTCTGGGTTTCAGAAGCGTAACACGTAAACAGATCAGCATTGAATCCAGTGCGTTACACTCCGGATAGCTCTCATCCTTTACTGCGGAGCAAAATGGATTGTCATACTGTCCTTCTGGAATGGGCGGCCCACGGGGAAAGTATTGTTATCTACTGCCTGATTAATGGCTTCAGTAGCCGCAACGCACAGATCCGGATCGCCGCCCACAACATTTATCTTTACCGAATGATCACGTTGCGCCAGCTTAATTCTTACGTCACATGTTTTACCGCGATAAGTATCTGCATCGAAGAAGCGATGCTGTATTGATGTTGAGGCCTGGCATATCCAAAGCATCGCCTCGCGTTGTTGCGTTTGCTGAGGTGTCTGAGCTTCACACTGTGATTTAATCTCTGATGCGTCTGGAGACTTAATTCCCTTATGATTGATAGGGTTTGTCCGTGTATTGCATCCGGAAAGGACCAGTGCGAATGTTAAAACAACAATTTTTTTCATCATGGCTTCCCTGTCGATTTTCCTGATTTGTAGCATGAATAGTGCAATTGAGTAGCCACCGCCAATAGACTCTCTTCAAAGCAAATACCACGATCTCCACACCGGCAACCCGACAAAGTCTATAAAACTTGTACGGAAATTCATACAGCCATTCACGCCCTCTTTGCAAATCACATCCGCTACCGTTACTCTATACGAAACGTATACACTTCATATAAGGCTTGTATGGGTATCGTAAAAATTTCCGACCTGATGCATGAGAATCTCCGCATCGCCAGCCAGGCGATGAGCCGCTCGATCAATGCCCAGGCAGAACACTGGCTTAAGCTTGGCATGCTGGCTGAACTCTATCCGCAGCAGACTCAACACCAACTGGCGCAAATGCTGATCCGGCTTGAACTGGAAGGCAGCGCTGATATTCGCAGTATGCTCCCAAAAGAGAGCCTCATCCCACAAGGAGACGTGTCATGAACACCGTTAAAATACATACCGCAGCGGAAATTGAAATGGCGCGCGCAGCCGGACAGGCTGCTGCTCAGGTACTGGCGATGATCACGCCTCATGTGCGTCCCGGTATCACCACGGAAGAACTGGATGATATCTGCCACGACTTCATTGTGAATGAACTTAAGGTCACACCCGCGAACATTGGCTATCACGGCTATACCCGCACCACCTGCACATCGGTTAATCATGTGGTATGCCACGGTATTCCGGCCAGTAAGACGCTTAAGGATGGCGATATTGTGAATATCGATGTGGCGGTCATCAAAGATGGCTGGTACGGCGATACCAGCCGCATGTACTTTGTCGGCACCCCATCAGTCCGGGCCAAACGTCTGGTTGAGATCACCTATCAGTCGATGGTTGCGGGTATTAAAACAGTTCGTCCTGGCGCGACGCTAGGTGATGTGGGTGCAGCAATTCAGCGTGTTGCGGAAGCCGCAGGTTTCTCGGTGGTGCGTGAATATTGCGGTCACGGCGTCGGGGAGATTTACCACACCGATCCGCAGGTGTTGCACTACGGCACACCCGGTGAAGGGATGCCATTGAAAGCTGGCATGATTTTCACCATTGAACCGATGATCAACGCCGGTAAAGCAGGCACCAGCGTGCTGTCAGATGGATGGACGGTGGTCACGAAAGATCGCTCGCTTTCCGCGCAATGGGAACACACCGTCGCAGTGACTGAAGAAGGTTTTGATCTGCTGACGCCGTGGCCTGAAGGCACCGGCGACTATCCCGCAATTTAATCCCCCTGCCTGAGACACTGTCTCAGGCAGTGTTCTCTATCTGCTTCTGACTTCATCCAGCGTTTCCAGCGTGCCCGAATGCCAGACCTGTATGTTATTGCGACCGGCGCGCTTAACCTGATAAAGCGCTTCATCAGCGCATCTCAGCCATTGATGGATTGATTCCGCATCACTTGCCGGTGCAATTCCAATACTCACCGAGCACTGAAAAGTGGGAGACGCTGGCAGCCGCAGCAGCGCAATGCCCTGTTTAATCTGCTCTGCCAGCAGCGTAATGCTGGCTTCGTCTGCATCCCGCACAATGACGCATAACTCATCACCCCCGAAACGGGCAGGAATATCTTTCAGTCCGACGCTATTACGAAGCAGTGCCGAGATTTCTGCCAGTAGAAAGTCACCAGCCTCATGCCCAAAGGTGTCATTCACCTGCTTGAAATGATCAACGTCCAGCAGCATTAGCCAGGCTTTACCCTCACCTCGCTGGGTGCGCAAAAACTCACTTTCCAGACGCTGCTCAAACAGACGTCGATTTGGGATTTTCAGCCCGGGATCCATCAGTGCAATACGTTCCAGCTCGCGGTTCTTTTTGCGCAGACTCAGGGTCAGATTATGTGACACCACGCTGAGTGCCAGCAGATATCCGCTGGCCAGCGGCAAGGTCAGCCAGACGGTACGGGTACTGAAATTAAGCAGAATGGGCGCCTTTTCCACCAGCCAGGCCAGCATGAAGGTAAACAGAAAAGCCTTTATTGCGGATTTCAGCTGAACCCAGCCCCCAGCCGAATAGCGATCGGAGATCAGCACCGCCATGATAATAATTGAGGGCAACGGGCTTAGCGCCATGTTTGCAACCCAGAATCCGCCAAAGGCGGCATCCAGCGTTAAACTTTTGCGTTCAAATCCAGTGGGGTCGCGGGATCGCAACGCCAGTCGGTACGCTGCATAAGGCCAGACAAACGCATTAGTAAACAACAAGGCGCAGAGTTGCGGGCACATTCCCATCTCCATCAGGACAGAAAGAATGGGCAGAAAACAGAGAAAGGTACCAAGCTGGCGCATCATAAACATTCGCCGGACAAATCGCGTCGAACGTCGCTTCAGTTGTACATCATCGGGGGTGTAATAATTCATACGCGCACTGAAGCAGTTACAGGTCAGGTAAGTTTATCGGTAAATGAAGAAAAATTGTGAATTATTTGCAGATTATTCTTATTGCTTGTACGCGAGTTAATTAAAAGGTGTAATTAACTTACGGGACTGGAAACAGCGGTGAGAGATTGCCACGCGTCGTGAATAACGCGCGGCATCTCTGATGCAGATTATCTGCGGCCTTTAACGATTGAGGCAGACCAGTTGAAATCGCTGACTTCACTGGCGGTCAATGAAGAGGGCTTCTTTTTACGAAGCGGCTTTTTCTGCGCTTTTAGCGCCAGCGCTTTTTCCTTCTCCAGTTTACTGGTCATGACGATCTGACGTGCTTCACTATTAAATTCTTTTTCTTTCTTACTATCAGGCTCTTTACCGGTTCGTTGACGGTACTTCTCTGCCAGTCCGTTGTAGGTTTGCTCGACGGCCAGACGTTCATCAGCGTTGAACTGATCAATGGAAATCATCTTCTTATCGTTCATAGCGGCATGTCCTGTGGCGAGTTATTCAGGCAAGTGTACCGCATTTGCCGTTCGTGAATGCAGGGAATGGCATTAATCCGTCGACGTGATAGTTTCATGAGCCTTCCGGCAGGACAAATACGCCTGATCCTATTTGTAAGCCTGACTCAATCAGGTTTCTTTCTTAATATTAAACTAATGTTCATCAGGTTTAATGGTAGTGACCACGTACCGCCAGAGAGCAGAACCAATGATAAGAGAGACCGATCGCCTGTCACAGGCATTATTACGGCGGCATGGGATTGGCATTAAACAGAAACGCATACACTTCAGAGGCAGAGATCTGCTGTTTCAGTTGCACAACGCCCGCTATGATGTTTTCAATGGTGACCGCTGGATTGCGACTGTAGAAACTAACAATATCAACGAAGCCATTAAGCAGTTTAAAGCGCTGGATAACCCTGATGAGAAATAATCCCGCCTGATTCATGACCTGTTTCAGAGGGATAACGCCGTCAGAACCGTCTGCGTTGTGGTGCAGGATAATCAGGATGCTCGAAGTTTCGAGGGTCTGTAAGAAGGTATATGGCGTGCAGCACCCGATAACGCCATTGCAGCCCTGCTGCACGATCAGCCGATGCGGCTTGAAAATGAATGCCGCACAATCGTTTGCAACGAAATCAATGGAAAGCAGCCTGTTGCGTCTGTCTACCCGGTAAGCCGGAGAGTGTTCATCCGGTTCAACGCCAAATTTAGTGTTAATTCAACCGGTGCTGATTAGAATAAAGCAAACTCCCCGAACACAGGTTTCTGATGAAAATCACCATTCACAAAGAAGATGAGCTGTTTATGCAAAACTTCTTTGATGCACCCTGCCACACTCTCGAAACAGAATCGCCGCAGGCTCAAAAAATTCAGCAATCTCTTCAGCTGGCCATTCAGCAAAAAGGTGCAGAGGCCGATGGCGACTGGAAGCGTAGCCTGACGTTTCTGCTGCTGTTTCTCTTTCTGTATGCTGCGCTGGGTGCTTCACTGACGCTTGATCTCAGCGCCCCGGGCACGGGCCATAAAAGTATTGCCTATGCGCTGGAAGCGATTCCGGTACTCATCGCCTTCTCCGGTTTCTTCATCTCTATTCTCTATCTTTTCCTGACTCGCGCCAGTGCGCGTAAACAGCGTAATTGGGAAAAGACGATTCTGGTGCTGGAGAAATACGCCATCGGAAACCTGTTCAAGGTGACACACACCCAGGATGGCGGAACCAGCAATTACTCCGTGCCTAACCTCTCCATTTCGCTGGCGATGTTTATCTGTGTAACCTGGCTGGTGATTTATAACTATCTTACATTCACCACCAGCGGTGTATTCGGTAGTGTGATTTCGCTGTTCATCAGCACCATGGTGTATGTGATTCTGGATATTCAGTTGCTTAAGCCTTTCATCCATGTGATGGATAAAGATGAATCAGAAAAGGGTGACGCGGATAAAGAACAGGATTAACCAGGATCATCGGCGGTATCAGGATACCCGGCCACAGTGAGCCGGGTATTTTTTTGTCACAATCTGGCCATTGTTACTGGCAGGCCCATTTTTGCAGCGAATTCAATGAAACGCGAAACGAACACAATAATTGTATGTTGTAACTATATGACGGCCTTATTATACCCCACTTAGCGCTGACAAATCTCCGCCAGAAAGCCCGCTTTGATAGCGGGCCTGCCGTCATTACCAGTGAGTTTTCTGCATATCGATAACGAAACGGTATTTCACGTCACCAATCAGCATACGTTCAAAGGCTTTTTCAACGTCGTCACCGGTGATCATCTCAACGTCAGCCGTGATGTTGTGCTGACCGCAGAAGTCGAGCATCTGCTGCGTCTCCTTAATGCTGCCAATTGAGGTGCCGCTAATACTCAGGCGGCGAAACACCATTGGGGTGACATTCGGTGACTTATGCGGTTGATCGGGGATGCCGACCAGCACCAGCTGACCATTGGTTTTCAGCGCATTGAGGTAAGGATCGAGATCATGAGCCGCAGCCACACAGTCCAGAATGATATCCAGGGAGGCCTGACACGCTGCCATTTGTGCCGCGTCTCGCGAGATGACCACGTTTTTAGCACCCAGACGGCGCGCATCCGCCCCTTTTGCAGGAGAAGTGGTAAACAGAGTGACTTCTGCACCCAATGCGCTGGCGAGCTTAACCGCCATGTGTCCCAGTCCGCCAAGGCCGATAACACCTACGCGGTCGCCTGCTTTAACATTAAAATGCTGCAACGGTGACCAGACAGTCACACCTGCACACAACAGCGGTGCCACAGCGCTCAGCGCCAGATTGTTGGGTACCGTCACCACAAAATGCTGGTCGGCAATGACATGCTGCGCATACCCGCCAAAGGTGGTATTGCCAGTATATTTGTCGGTGCCGTTATAGGTTGGCGTGAAGCCCGCCTCGCAATATTGCTCTTCCTGCTGGCAAAAATGGCATTCACGGCATGAATCGACCATAACACCCACACCCACCGTATCTCCGACAGAAAAGCGTGTGACATTGTCACCTTTATCCACCACGCGTCCCACAATCTCATGACCGGGAACCAGTGGATAGCGGCTCACGCCCCATTCATTCCGTGCCATATGAAGGTCAGAATGACAGACGCCACAATACAGGATTTCGATTTTGACATCGTCAGCCTGCACGTCACGTAACTCAATCTGACCCGCCTTTAACGGTTGATCTGACTGGGTGGCTACCAGCGCGTTAATTTTCATCTGTTGCCTCTTCTCATCTGATGGTCGTAAAGAAAGCGGCCCACTATAGACATGCAGGAACCTGTTTGGTAGTAGTTACCTTTTGGTTACCATGAATGTGAGGAGAGACTGTGCCGGTCTGGGTTGAAGGAAAACTTTATTTTTATGCGGACTCACCACCACGTCGCCTGCTTGAGCTCTTTTCCGTGAAATGGAGCACGATGGTGCTGCATGCGCTTTATCACTTGCCGGAAAATCGGGCGCGCACAGGGGAACTGGAGCGCAGCCTGCAGGGAATTTCAAAGAAGATGCTGATTCAGACGCTGCGCGAGCTTGAGCAGCGCGGGCTGGTGTCGCGTCATGTCTGGCAGGTTGTCCCGCCGAAAGTGGAGTACAGCCTTACACCACTCGGCCATACCTTTGCAGAACCGATTGAGCAGATGTATGAATGGGGTCTGGAGAATCAGGCTGCGCTGGATGAAATGGAAAATCATGCGCGCAGCCATCAGGAGAGTGGCGGAGATGACCGCCAGTGATGCACGTTACGGATTAATCGAACGGGAATTCGCGCGCCAGCACGCGCGCAATCACATTTAGCGCGCCTTCGTCGTTGTTGCTCTGTGTCTGATAGTGCGCCACGGCGGCGACAGCCTCAGCAGCATTTGCCATCGAGAAGCTATAGCAGGCCTGACGCAGCATCTCAATGTCATTGGCGCTGTCACCAATCGCCAGCACTTCACAGTCACTGATGCCCCACTTTTCCTGTAGTAGCGCAATGCCGTGTGCTTTATGGCAACCGGGAATGATGAGATCGATAAAGCCAAAGCCGCTGGAGACCGGATGCATAATGTTTTCCAGCTCGCCAAGTGTGGCGTGCAGTCTTTGCAGCAGTGCATTTACGCCTTCGTGCTCCAGCTTCAGCGAGAACTTGAAAATGGTGTCGTCGATGGCATAAAGGTCATCACGCTTTTCGAGTCGGTGATAATGGTTTGCCAGTTGCGCCATCATCTCGTCTGAAGCGGATGCATGCACATACGCACCATTACGTCCGCAGACCACAACCGCGATGTCGGGTTCATGCGCCAGGATATCGAGGATCTTATGCACTTTCTCCTGCGCTAACTCGCCGCAGAAAATCTCTTCATTGCAGTCCGAAACCCACGCACCATTTTCTGCCACAAACGCGATTTCATCTTTAATGTCGGGAAAATAGCGCTGGAGCTGGTAGTACTGATTCCCGCTCGCCACCACAAAACGAATGCCCTTCTGCTTCAGCAGCGCATACTGACGTGAAAACCGCTGGACGTTGTACTGCTTATCATCGTCCAGAAAGGTGCCGTCCATATCCACCGCAATCATCTTAACCGCCATTTCGCCTGCCCCTTTACGTTCGCCGTTCTGTCCTTTCGGCTGATTGATTTGATTCATAAAGCTTACTCGCTGTGTGGATTAATGAGAATGCAAATAGTGACATTGCTAACGGATTTCAGAGCGTTCCGGTTCATCAGTTGTGTTAGCGCGCACGGTTTATGTCGTTAAAAGAATGTTAAGCTCAACGACAAATTACGAATGAAGATTATTTAAATTACATTCGAAACTCAACCATGACGATAAAGGAGCAGAATATGATCCGTGATGAAACCCTGGCTACCCCATTACCTGACGACGTCAAAACCGCTATCCGCAAAATGAAACAGCAGTTACGTCAACAAATCGGCGATGTTGATGCTCTGTTCAAACAGGTCTGCGACAACATCACCACTGCCATTGCGCAGGCAAAAACAGAGGAAGCGCAAACCGGCACGGCCTGGCCGGTCGTGCCAATGCAGGACATTACTGAAGGAAAGGTTTCAGATGAAACCCGGTTGCTGATTAAACGTCGCGGTTGTGTGGTGATTAAGCAGCATTTTGCACGAAATCAGGCTCTGGCCTGGGATAAGTCGATGCTCGACTATCTGGATCACAATCATTTTGATGAACAGTATCGTGGGCCCGGTGATGACTTTTTTGGCACCCTGGCTGCCTCCCGTCCTGAAATCTATCCCGTCTACTGGTCGCAGGCGCAAATGCAGGCGCGGCAGAGCCCGGCAATGGCAGAGGCACAATCTTTTCTTAACCGGCTATGGACGTTTAATTCCCAGGGCAAGCAGTGGTTTGATCCGGATGTCAGCGTTATCTATCCCGACCGCATCCGTCGTCGCTTGCCGGGTACAACCTCTAAAGGCCTGGGTGCCCACACCGATTCAGGAGCACTTGAACGCTGGTTGCTGCCCGCTTATCAGCAGGTTTTCAGTAAGCTGTTCCACGGTGAATTTGCCGCATACGATCCCTGGGACGCGGCTCACCGTACCGAAGTTAACGAATATGATCTGCCAGGCACCACCAAATGTTCTGTGTTTCGCACCTTTCAGGGCTGGACCGCGCTCTCCGATATGATCCCCGGCCAGGGCCTGTTGCATGTGGTGCCGGTGCCGCAGGCGATGGCTTACGTTTTGCTGCGTCCGCTGCTTTCGGATGTGCCTGAAGATGAGTTGTGCGGTGTGACGCCGGGTCGGGTATTGCCCGTGAATGAACAGTGGCATCCGCACCTGATTGCCGGGCTCTGTTCAATACCGGCTCTTGAGGCGGGTGATTCCGTGTGGTGGCACTGTGATGTGATTCACGCTGTTGCACCGGTTGAGAACCAACAAGGCTGGGGCAACGTGATGTATATCCCCGCAGCACCGATGTGTGAGAAAAACCGCGCTTATGCCCGTCGTGTTGCAGAGGCGCTGGAGCAGGGACGTTCACCGGCCGATTTCCCGCCTGAAGACTATGAAGCAGAATGGGAGCAACGTTTCATGCCGGAAGATCTCAACCTCAATGGCCGACGGTCTCTGAATTTAGCCTGACGCAACCCCGCGTCGCGCACCGGCGCGGGATAATCCCTGTTACACTGCCTCTTTTATTTAACGGCGAAGCGCGATTATGAACCCGCGACATCATCAGATCATTCAATTAGTTAATGACAGGGGCAGCGTAACTGTCAGTGAACTGGCGCAGCATACCGGAGTTTCGGAAGTGACGGTGCGCCAGGATCTGACACTGCTGGAACGTGATCGGCTGCTTCGCCGGGTTCATGGCTCTGCGCTGGCACTGGATAGCGATAACGTCGGCACCCGCATGAATACCCGTTATTCTACCAAGCAGGCGCTGGCACGACATGCGGCCAGCCTGGTGCAGGCGGGTGAGTCGGTTTTCATCGAAGGGGGCAGTACCAATGCGCTGCTGGCGCGGGCGCTGGCCGACCGTGCGGACCTTACGCTGATTACCGTCAGCCACTACATTGCCCAGCTTCTGCGGGAGGCTGCCTGTGAAGTGATTGTGCTTGGCGGATTATTGCAGAAAAGCAGTGAATCCGTTGTGGGTCCGCTGACGCGTTATTCCATTCAGCAGGTCCATTTTCACAAAGCGTTTGTTGGTGTGGATGGCTGGCATCCGGAGACGGGTTTCACCGGCCGCAATATGCTGCGCTGTGATGTGGTAGATGCAGTGCTGGCGAAAGGCGCTGAAAGCTATGCGCTGACTGACGCGTCTAAATTTGGTCAGATTCACCCCTATCCGCTCTCATCCGGCTTTCAGGTCGGGCATGTAATTACTGATGAGACACTGGATTCCGCGACGGTCGTGCAACTCAGCGAACAGGGGATCGAGGTGATACAGATCGCGACAGGTTAAGCCGACCAGGGGCCTTTAGTCACGGAGTCCCGCATCATCAGGCTGGCCGTGAAAGGCGCCTGAGTCTGCCAGTCCCCCCCGTCCAGCATGGTTACCAGCCGGTTGATCGTCTCGTCGATCATTTCTGTGACCGGTAGCTTCATACTCGATAATGACGGCGTGATATAGGGTGCCAGCGGGATATCATCAAAGCCTATTACCGAGACCTGATCGGGTACTGCAATGTTGCACTCGGTCAGGCGTTTGATTGCACCAATCGCCATCTCATCATTACTGGCCACCAGCGCAGTAAATGACACGTTGCGCTCAAGGAGCGTGTCGACGGCTGCCATACCGCTCTGCGCCGTCCATTTACCCGCCACAATATGGCGGTCGTCAGCGTTAAGGCCCTTTGCCGCCAGCGCAGCACGATAACCGTTAAGGCGCTCAACGCCGGTCGGGGAATCCTGCGAACCGGTAATAAATGCGATATCGCGGTGTCCCTGGTTCAGCAGATAGCCCACGGCCGTGGCACTGCTGGCGTGCTGATCGCTGTAAATGCAGTAGCTGTGGTTGACGCGGAGCCGCCGGTTAATAACCAGAATGGGCTGTTTGTGGCTGGAGATAATCGCATCCAGCGCGTCAATGCTGAGGAAGCGCGGATAGATGATGATGCCGTCACAGCGCAGATCGAGCAGAAACTGAATGGCCGCCTCTTCCTGCCTGGCGGTGTGCTTGCCGTCCGCCAGAATCAGCTGACGGCCCTGCTGCTCCATCATGCGTGCGGAGTGGGCCATTAACTCAGTAAAGTAGCTGCCGCTGTAAAGCGTGTTGGTGATGACCAGTCCGATTGTCTGAGACGTTTTTGTCGCCAGATTGCGGGCCAGCAAATTAGGCCGATACCCGGTTTCTGCAATCGCCTTCAACACCCTTTCACGTTTTTCCTGTCCGACGTAGCCATTACCGGAGAGCACACGTGACACTGTCGCTTTTGAAACGCCCGCCTTAATTGCTACTTCCTGAATCGTTGTCATTGTGATGCTCCTTTGCTACGTCGTCCTGCAGTCTACCTAAGCCTCTCAATATTGGAAATATTTACCCGGTATGTATACGCACATCATCAAATTTAGCAGGTGATGCACTTCACAAAATAGAAATCTGCCCGATTTATACTCTTGTCGCCGAACGTAAAGACCTTCATGATTTTGTGAAACCGGTTTCCTATTTGTCTGCTTGCAGGCATTAAAAACATAAAAATTTTGACCGATTTACCCTACAGAGAAGAGCGATCATGCCCATGAACTATGCCGAGGTGTCACGCGCCATTGTCGATGCGCTTGGCGGCCTCACCAATATCGAAGCCGTCACTCACTGCATGACCCGCCTGCGTTTTGTCCTGAAGGATCAAACACAGGTCGACTATCCACGTCTTAAAGCCATCACAGGTGTCATGGGCGTGGTACAAAACGATACCCAGTGCCAGGTGATCATCGGGAATAACGTATCGCAGGCTTACCAGGCGGTGCTGGAACTGGGATCGCCCGGCGCAGCTTCGACTGTGCTGGTGAAACGCAAAATTACCCTGAGAAGTATTGGCGCAGGCATTCTGGATGCGCTGGTGGGCACCATGTCGCCATTGATCCCAGCCATTATTGGTGGGTCCATGGTGAAACTGCTGGCGATGATTCTTGATATGGCGGGCGTGTTTGAAAAAGGTTCATCAACGCTGGTGATCCTCAACGTCATTGGCGACGGGGCATTCTTCTTCCTGCCGATCATGGTTGCCGCCTCAGCGGCGCTGAAGTTCAAAACTAATATGTCGCTGGCGATTGCCATTGCCGGCGTTCTGGTCCATCCCAATTTTGTTGAGCTGATGGCAAAAGCGGCGCAGGGCCAGCCGGTCGAGTTCGCTTTCATTCCGGTCACCGCGGTGAAATATACCTATACGGTGATCCCGGCGCTGGTGATGACGTGGATCCTGTCACACATTGAACGAGGCGTGGATCGCATCACCCCTGCGGTCACTAAAAACTTCCTGAAACCGATGCTGATTGTGCTGATTGCAGCACCCATTGCGATTGTGCTGATTGGCCCGATTGGTATCTGGATCGGCAGCGGCATCTCCGCGCTGGTCTACACCGTCCATGGCTACCTTGGCTGGCTTTCGGTTGCGATTATGGGCGCTCTCTGGCCGCTGCTGGTGATGACCGGTATGCACCGGGTTTTCACACCAACCATTATCCAGACCATTGCCGAAACCGGCAAAGAAGGCATGGTGATGCCGTCAGAGATCGGCGCCAACCTGTCGCTGGGCGGATCGTCGCTGGCGGTGGCGTTCCGCACTAAAAACCGTGAACTGCGCCAGACCGCACTGGCGGCAGCGGCATCAGCCATTATCGCAGGGATTTCAGAACCGGCGCTGTATGGCGTTGCAGTGCGCCTGAAACGCCCACTGATCGCCTGTCTGATCAGTGGTTTTATCTGTGGCGCGGTTGCGGGCATTGGCGGGCTGGCCAGCCACTCGATGGCCTCACCCGGCCTCTTTACCAGCGTACAGTTCTTCGATCCCACCAATCCCATGAGTATTGTCTGGGTCGGCGCGGTCATGGTGCTCTCGGTGGTGTTGTCATTCGTGCTGACGCTACTGTTAGGCTTCGAGGATATTCCTGAGACAGAACCCGAAAGCGCTGCGCAACCTGCGCCTGATACCGAACGCGCTAACGCGATCAATAGCCATTAGGAAAAGGGTCAGGCTGACCCAAAAAAGAGGATTGCATGTCTGATTCAAGGTTCCCGCAAGGGTTTTTATGGGGCGGCGCGCTGGCCGCTAACCAGAGTGAAGGTGGTTTTCGTGAGGGCGGAAAGGGCTTAACCACCGTCGATATGATCCCGCATGGCCCAAACCGGATGCCGGTTAAACTGGGTCTGGAAAAACGTTTTGCCCTGCGTGACGACGAGTTCTACCCCAGTCATGACGCTATCGATTTCTATCACCGCTATCCGGAAGATATTGCGCTGATGGCCGAAATGGGGTTCAGCGTGTTCCGCACCTCAATTGCCTGGAGCCGGCTCTATCCTAACGGTGACGAACTGACGCCTAATCCGGAAGGCATTGCGTTTTATCGTGCGGTCTTCGAAGAGTGCCGGAAATACAATATCGAACCGCTGGTCACGCTTTGCCATTTTGATGTCCCGATGCATCTGGTCACGGAATATGGCTCATGGCGCAATCGCAAAATGGTCGATTTTTTTGCCCGTTACGCACGAAGCTGTTTCGAGGCGTTTGATGGACTGGTGAAATACTGGCTGACCTTCAACGAGATCAATATCCTGCTGCACAGTCCGTTTTCCGGGGCTGGCCTGGTCTTTGAACCCGGCGAGAATAGAGACCAGGTAAAATATCAGGCGGCACATCATGAACTGGTTGCCAGCGCGCTGGTTACGCGAATCGCGCATGAAGTGAATCCGGTCAATCAGGTCGGCTGCATGCTGGCCGGCGGCAATTTCTATCCCTGGTCGAGCAAACCGGAAGATGTCTGGGCTGCACTGGAGAAAGACCGCGAAAACCTCTTTTTTATAGATGTGCAGGCGCGCGGTGCCTATCCGTCTTACGCTGCCCGCGTGTTCCATGAAAAAGGGGTGACGCTGGAGATCGCTGACGGTGATGCCGACATTCTGAAAAACAGCGTCGATTTTGTCTCATTCAGTTACTACGCCTCACGCTGCGCGTCGGCAGAGATGAACGAGCAGAACAGTAGCGCCGCCAACGTGGTGAAATCCCTGACCAATCCCCATGTGCCACGCAGTGACTGGGGCTGGGGCATCGATCCGCTGGGGTTACGTATCACGATGAACATGATGTATGACCGCTATCAGAAGCCTCTCTTCCTGGTGGAGAATGGCCTGGGCGCGCGCGATGAAGTCGACGCCAGTGGCGAGATTAATGACGATTACCGTATCAGCTATCTGCGTGAACATATCCGCGCGATGGGCGACGCCATTGAAGATGGTGTACCGGTGATGGGTTATACCAGCTGGGGCTGTATCGATCTGGTTGCCGCCTCGACCGGCGAAATGAGCAAGCGCTACGGTTTCGTCTACGTAGACCGCGACGATCTGGGTAACGGCACGCTGGCGCGTACGCGTAAAAAATCATTCTGGTGGTATAAGAAAGTGATTGCCAGTAATGGCGCAGATCTTGAGTGACACTGTCACTTAAAAAGCATATCTGAATGTACTGTTACTTAGCAGACGTGCCTGAGCATAACACTGACGCATGCGTTGTACTCAGGCACTAATTATCGTATAACGAATGTCTCCGAGGGGTGTCCTGTCATGGGCTGAGATGGCGAAAGCCGAACCCTTTGAACCTGATCTGGGTCATGCCAGCGAAGGGACGGGTCGGCAGATTTTCTGTCTCATTTCCTGCACTATCCCCTGTTCCAGACCGTATGCCCGGATCTCCCTTTTAATGGAGATCCCATGTCACATCCGCTTTTCGAGACCGGTTTCTATGGTCGTCTGCGCCAGCAGGCGGGCACGCAATGGCACGCCTATGTAAGGCACGATTTTGTGCAGCAACTCGGTCAGGGTACGCTGCCTCCTGCCGCCTTCCGTCACTATCTCACCCAGGATTATCTGTTCCTGCTCCACTTCGCCCGTGCCTGGGGTCTGCTGATCAGCAAACTCTCTGAGCCTGACGCTCTACGACGCGCTACGGCATCACTTAACGCGATTATCGGTGAACTGCCGCTGCACCTCGCTTACTGCCAGCAATGGGGCATCAGCGAGGCAACAATGGCACGCGAACCCGAAGCAGCGGAAACGCTCAATTACACCCGTTATGTGCTGGATGCCGGTCACACCGGCGATGCACTGGAGCTCATAACGGCGCTGATGCCCTGTGTTGCCGGTTACGCTGAAATCGGCCTGACTTTGCTGGATGATCCTGCGACGCGCATTGAGGGCAACCCTTACGCCGAATGGATTGAAAATTACGGCGATGAAGCCTATCTGGCCGGGGTAGGCTCGTCACTGATACTTTTTGAAACGCTGGCTCAGCAGCGCGCCGGAGAACAACGTTTTGATCGGCTGGCGGAGATTTTCACCACTGCGACCCGGCTGGAAGCGGCATTCTGGCAAATGGGGATAGATCACGCTGCCGATCTTCGGGTCAGACCATGAGCCAGCTGTGCAATGCCACACCGCCAGGTATTTCAGTTCGCCAGCTCAGCCTTACGCTGGGTCAGCAACAACTTTTCAGTCAGCTTGATCTGGAGATCGCCGGGGGTAAATTTACGGCGTTACTGGGTGCCAGCGGTGCAGGCAAAAGCAGCCTGATGCGTGTCATTGCCGGTCTTACGCCACCCAGTTCGGGACAGATTAGCGGCAGCGATGGCCTTCCGCTGACCGGACGCATCGCCTGGATGGGGCAACAGGATTTGCTCTATCCGTGGCTGACGATTGAGCAAAATGTCTGCCTGGCCAGTCGGCTGAAAGGCGAGAAAGCCGATCGCGACTGGGCGCAGTATCTGCTGGCAAGGGTTGGGCTGAGCCAGAGCGCCCGCGCGCGCCCCGCTACACTCTCCGGCGGGATGCGTCAGCGCGCTGCGCTGGCCCGCACTCTCTACACGCGTCAGCCTGTTGTGTTAATGGATGAGCCATTCTCCGCGCTGGATGCATTGACCCGTCATGAGATTCAGATGCTGGCGGCGGAGGTGCTGGTCGGTCACACGGTGCTGCTGATCACCCACGATGCCGCCGAAGCCTGTCGTCTCAGTCATCACCTGCTGGTGATCGGTGCGGCGGGAATCGAAGCCTCTCCACCACTACAGGGCCTGCCGCCAAGGGCAGCCGATGACGCCGGCTTAATACGAAGTCAGGCCGCACTGTTGAAACAGCTAAGCGGAATAGCCAGATGAGCACACGTTTCGTCCGTTTGCGTCGTGGAATTACGCTGTTTGCCGGTCTGATTGCAGCATGGTGGCTGGCCACGCTGACCTGCATTCCCGCCTTTCTGCTGCCCTCGCCCGTTGCAGTCGCTATTGCGCTGTGGCAGAACGCTGACTATCTCAGCTATCACACTCTGATTACCCTGACCGAGATCCTCAGCGGCATGGCGCTCGGCGTGCTGCTGGGTGGTGTGCTGGCGCTGGGCATGACCTATTCACCGTGGTTACAGCGCTGGATGATGCCGCTGGTGATCACCAGCCAGGCGATTCCGGTATTTGCGCTGGCTCCGCTGCTGGTTCTCTGGTTTGGCTTTGGCATGAGCGCCAAAGTCGCGATGGCCGTGCTGGTGATCTTCTTCCCGGTAACCTCCAGCTTTTTTGATGGCCTGCGCCGCGTTACGCCCGGCTACCTTGACCTGGCTCGCACTATGGGCGCTTCCCCTTCAGCACAACTGCGCCATGTCAGGCTGCCAGCGGCGCTGCCTGCGCTGGGTTCAGGGTTACGGATGGCGGCGGCCGTCGCGCCGATAGGGGCAATTATCGGCGAATGGGTCGGCTCAGCGGAAGGGCTGGGTTTCGTGATGCTGAATGCCAATGCCCGGATGCAGAGCGACCTCTGTTTCGCTGCCCTGTTCATTCTGGTGCTGATGACCCTCGCCCTGTGGCTGACTATCGATCGCCTGCTGCGCCGCCTGATTAGCTGGGCTCCTGAGACAATTTGATGACCCTTAAAATGAGAAATCCCATGACTAAACTGCCCCTGTTAACCCTGCTCTTCAGCGCCACCTTAACCACTCAGGTTCAGGCGATGGAAAAACTGACGCTGGTACTCGACTGGTATATCAATCCCGATCACGCGCCCATTATGGTGGCGCAGCAGACCGGCGCGTTTGCCGCTGAAGGACTGGAGGTAAATATCGTGCCGCCTTCCGATCCGGCCCTGCCGCCACGTCTGGTCGCGGCAAAGCAGGCGGACTTAGCCATTACCTATCAGCCTCAGCTGCATTTCTTCGCCGATCAGGGATTGCCACTGATGCGGGTGGGCACGTTGATTGACACGCCATTGAACACACTGATGACGTTAGACAAAACGGTGAAAAAACCGGCGGATTTAAAAGGTAAACGCATCGGCTATTCAGTGAGTGGCATTGAGCAGGCGACGCTGGCGACCATGCTGGCCCATGACGGCGTCAAAGCCGATCAGGTCAAATTGATTAACGTTAATTTTCAGCTCACCAGCGCCCTGATGACCGGCCAGGTAGATGCGGTTATCGGCGGCTATCGCAATATTGAAGCGCTGGAGTTGAAACTTGCCGGCAAAGAACCCGTGGTGCTTAACGTCGAGGATTATGGTGTTCCCGCTTATGACGAGCTGATTATCGTCGCCAACCGTGACGAGGCGCACTCGGAGAAGATTCAGAAGTTTCTGCGGGCATTGAAGAAGGGAAATGCGGAGCTGCAGGCGCATCCTGAGGAGAACTGGCTGATCTTTGCCCGCGAGCATCCTGAGCTGAATACACCGCTAAACCATCAGGCATGGCGTGCCACGCTGCCGCTGTTCGCCGCCGATCCGGCAAAACTGGATCGTGCACGCTATCAGGCTTATGAGCAATTTCTGTTTGATAACAAGCTGATTAAAGGCATCACGCCGGTTCAGCGCTACGCTATCGGCAGTGAGTGATAAGCGCCCGCAGCGAGCGCTGCGGGCAGGTTATTAATGAGACTTCTGAAACAACCAGTGTTCAATGTCACTGGCGGGCAGAGGTTTTGAGAAGAAGTAACCCTGAATCTGATCGCAACCGTAGGTTTTCAGTAATCCCAGCGTCGCTTCCGTTTCGACGCCTTCAGCCAGCACGGTATAATTCAGCTCTTTCAGCATCTGGATAATGCATCTGACGATGATTTTCGATGCGTCATCCTCACCCATACGCGAGATCAGTGACCGGTCAATTTTAATCACATCCAGCGGGATATCCTGCAAATAGCTAATGTTGCTGTAACCGGTGCCGAAATCATCCAGTGAGATCACAAAACCGTGAGATTTCAGCGCTTCCAGCCCTTTTATCGCCACATCACTTTTGGTGATCAGTTCATTCTCCAGACACTCAATGCCCAGGATAGCGTTAGGCAACTGAGCGGCCGCGAGTTTAGCCACCAGCTCATCGGCAAAATCGGGCCTGGCGAAATCGCGCTCACTGACGTTGATTGAGACCGGAATCAGATCATATTCGCGATTCCAGCGCGCCAGTTGTTCAACGGTGTGATCGATAACCCAGTTGGTCAGATCGGAAATCAGGTTGGTTTTACCCGCTAACGGAATAAATTCGGATGGAAAGAGCTCACCTCGCTCAGGATGATTCCAGCGAATCAGCGCCTCCAGCCCGACCGTCTTACCAGTTCTGAGGCACACTTTAGGCTGCCAGGCCAGATAGAGCTCTTCATCTTTATTCAGCGCCTGAGCCAGATCGTTCATGATCATAAAATCATCGGTGCGCCGCGAGTCGTAACTCTCGTCAAACGACATTGCATTGATGTTTTCATCAATGGCCTCATGCAGCGCGCTCACGGCCTGACGTATCGTTTCATTCGCATTCATCTGGCCCGGAACAAACTCTGTTTCGCCAGTAAAGACATTCAGATCGAGCGTAATGTTTTCCGCCAGGTCGGCCTTCATGCCTTTAAACAGGTCGGGCATATTGTGTGCTGTAAACCGATCCGAATAGGGCTGAACGATGGCGAAACGGCCAGGTGCAAACGAATAGAGTGTTTCATTCTCCGGCAGATTGAGCCGGTGTGCGACATCCTGCGCCATCTGCTTCAGGAGTTTTTCCATCGGCGCAACGCCTACCGCGCGCGTAAGTTCATAAGCGCGAATGATATCGAGACAGTCGATAAGAATCAGGCGAAAACGGCTATGAGGCGCGGTCAGGGTCAGTTGATGAATATCACGAATCAGGCGGGGACGATTCGGCAGATGCGTAATAACGTCGGCAAAACCCGCGTTATTCCAGGCATCCAGAAAAGAGGAAACCAGCGTAGCCAGTGAGCGCAGCGTGACGAGTTTGTCATCCGCAAAGGGATGTGGCTGCGTATCAGTTACACAGAGTGTGCCCAGCACGGCACCGTCGAGGTTCTGCAGCGAAACGCCGGCATAAAAGCGAATATGCGGGTCGCCTTTAACAAACGGGTGAGTAACAAAGCGCTCATCCAGTAAGGTGTCATACACGACCAGGTGCCCTTCACCATCAATAACATGGCGGCAGAGAGACTCATCACGGGTCGATTGCTTAAGATCAAAGTTACGTGAGGCTTTAATATACTGATTGTGGTCGTCAACAATCGAAATAAAACTGCCTGAAATACCCAGCACCTGGCTGGCGAGATTAACAAATCTCTCCAGCACTTTGTCCCGTGCTTCATCTGGTGACAAAAGTGCCTTAATTGCACTGAGACGTTTTAAGTCGCTGCCGTTTTGCTCGTTATGCACTGAAACCTCTCTTATGCAGGCGCAAAAATCGAAATAATTTAGCTTACAAATGCTCAATTAACGCCCAATTATCAGATAAATAACGGCTCAATCTGACAGTACTTTCACAGCGAAACAGTGTCGCACGATATATGATCGCTGTCGAAACCATTTAACGCTCTTCTTTCACGCGCGCAACCTGTGGCGACTCCGGCCTGAAGCCAAGACCAATAAGGCGTCCCAGCACGAAACGCAAGAATGGCAGGCGACGGATAATCGCAGGAATCTTGCTACTGCCCGAGGGTTTTCTATTTGCTTTGTTGCGACTCATTTTAATCTGAAGAAACTGCGTGGCGACGGTAGGGAACTGACGTCGTTTCTGCACATTTTCCAGATCGCGCAGTTGCAGTTCACCCCGCTTCAGGGATTCCGTCAGGAGGTTGGCCGTCGCAACTGCATCCTGAATCGCCAGATTTACACCCACCCCGCCAATTGGCGACATGGCATGAGCCGCATCACCAATACAGAGCACGCCGGGTCTGGCCCACTTATCCAGCCGGTCAATACGTATCGACAGCAGCTTAAACGCCTCCCAGCTCTCGATTTCTGCCATGCGCGTCGCTTCAAAAGGTGATAGTGCCACAACCTCTGCTTTAAACGCGTCGAGTCCGGCAGCCTGTTTCGCTTCAAACTCTCCTTTCGGAATAGTCAGCCCGCACTGCCAGTAATCACCGCGATCGATAACGATAAAGTTCTGACGGGGTCCTTTATGTCCCATCCCAATGTCGGGATCCTGTGGCTGCTTACTTAAGCGGAACCATATAACATCGCGCGCTGCGCCAAATTCCTGTCCCGTCAGCCCGGCCGCTTCGCGCACACGGGAATGGCGGCCATCGGCACCGACCACCAGTTTACATGTGATATGCAGCTGCTGATTCCCACGAGAAGCCGTCACGCCACTGACCGTGCCATTCTCATATTTCAGCGACTCAAACGACGTTGATTGCAGCAGACTGAAGCCGGGATAGCGGATGCTCTGTTCTGCCATGTAGTTCAGGAAATCCCACTGAGGCATAAAGGCAATAAAGCGACACTGAACCGGCAAACGTGAGAAATCAGCCATTGTAATGCTCTCTCCTGCTATCTCCGCCTCCAGCTTTTCAGCACGCTGATGCGGTAGCCTCAGGAAAGCGTCCAGGAGTTCGAGCTGATGCATAATTTCCAGCGTCGAGGGGTGGATGGTATCACCACGAAAATCGTGCAGAAAATCGGCGTGCTTTTCGATCACTATGACACGCAGTCCCGCGCGGGCAAAAAGATAGCCCAGCATTAATCCCGCAGGACCACCACCCACAATACAGCAGTCAGTGGTGAGAATTTCAGTGGAATGTGGCTGCATATCAGCTCCCTGTTGCGCCAGTATTGCTATGATTATTGCGTCAGCCGTGGCGATATGACCGCCACCGGTTGATGGTGCTGTGCTCAGACTAATCACTCAATGCGATTTATTCCAATCGAAGCTGCTGAACGGCCATTATTGATTCAGCAGTGAGGAGATCATCATGAACGTGATCCGCAATACGCTTTTTATTTTGCCGCTGTTAAGCCCACTGGTTGTGGTCGCCGCGCCGTATGACACCCTGAAGTTTGCTCTGCGGCAGCAGCAAATAACGGATGATCTGCGCCAGAAGTGTCAGATATTGCCCGCCGTAACTGATGAAAAATTGCGGCAGACGTTTATCAATGATAAACAGAACATGGAACAGAATCAGGCAACATTAAAAGCAGCGGTGCAGGCCCTGAAAAATCATGACAATCCAGCCTATCGCGAACGCGTGGCACAAGTGGTTTGTCCACCACAAACCGAGTAACACTTTTCCTCAGGCGAAATTGATCCTGGCGTTTGTTTTCACTTTACCACTCAGTAAACTGGCACGCTGGTTTGTTTAAACAAGAATGTCTTAATGAACGAAGAATCACCGCAGCCGGTTTATGTTCCTCGCTCCATTGCAGCGCGTAGCCGGATGTTCCGCGCCCTTCTCTATCGTGATAAAACGCCGCTGGCGATGCTGTTTTGTGCTGCGCTGGTCGGTTCGCTGGTTGGCCTGGCAGGCGTGGCATTTGCACGCGCCGTTGAAACCATCCAGCAGTGGCGTGCCGACACGCTGACTTCAGGGCAGTTACAAGGCTGGATACTCTACGCCACTGCCTTTGCCATCTCGGCTCTGCTGGCGATGGTCGGCTATTTTCTCGTCAGACGTTATGCTCCCGAAGCGGGTGGCTCGGGCATTCCTGAAATTGAAGGGGCGCTTGAAGAGCTAAGACCTGTGCGGTGGTGGCGGGTCATTCCCGTGAAATTCTTTGGCGGCATGGGCACGCTGGGTGCCGGAATGGTGCTGGGCCGGGAAGGCCCAACGGTACAGCTGGGCGGGAACATAGGACGCATGGTCATTGATATTCTGGGAATGCGCAGTAATGAAGCCCGACATACGCTGCTGGCTACCGGTGCGGCCGCCGGTCTGGCTGCTGCTTTTAATGCACCGCTGGCGGGCATCCTGTTTATCATCGAGGAGATGCGCCCGCAGTTTCGTTATAACCTGATTTCGATTAAAGCTGTGTTTACCGGCGTCATTATGGCGAGCATCGTGTTTCGCTATTTCAACGGCGAACAGGCAGTCATCTCCGTTGGCAAGCTGGCTGATGCGCCAGTGCAGACGCTGTGGCTCTATCTGATACTGGGTATGGTTATCGGTATGGTCGGCGTCTTATTTAACCGTCTGATATTCATCACGCAGGATCTTTTTGCCCGCTTTTACGCGGGTAAAACGGCACGTGTGGTACTGGCAGGCGCATTGCTGGGCGGGGGTTGCGGCATTCTGGCTCTTCTGTTCGCTCCAGGCGCAGGCGGCGGTTCTGAACTGATTCCCCAGGCGGTTCATGGTCTCTTCCCGTTCACCCTGCTGTTGGTTATCTTCCTGGTCAGGCTGATAACGACTCTGCTCTGTTTTGGGTCAGGTGCACCCGGCGGTATCTTTGCCCCGATGCTGGCATTAGGGACACTACTCGGTACAGCATTTGGGGTGGCAATGTCGGATCTGTTTCCGTTTTACCATCTTGATGCGGGTACTTTTGCTATCGCAGGGATGGGCGCACTGTTCGCGGCTTCGGTAAGAGCACCACTCACCGGCATTGTGCTGGTACTGGAAATGACAGATAACTATCAGCTGATATTGCCGATGATCATTACCTGTCTGGGCGCTACGCTACTGGCACAGTTCCTGGGAGGAAAACCACTCTACTCATCTATTCTGGCCCGCACGCTGGCGCGTCAGGCAGACGCTACCCGCTCGCAGTGAGCGGGTAGACGGCTTAGTTACTTATTATCAAAATAATCAGACGGCATCTGTCCAGGTGCCTGATTGATTACGCTATCGTTATCAGGCCCTTCGTTTTTCATGTAAGTCACTTTCGCAAACTCAGGAATAATTACGTACGGATAGGCCGGACCTTCATCGCGGAAGCGGTGCATATCATCGATAAAGTCATTCTGATAGCAGATGGTTTTCTCCGGATGCTGGCCTTCCCCCGCAATCCATTGTGGGAAGAAGATCGTTCCATGAAGCAGAGTGCGATTCAAATCAAACAACAGACTGACGCAGGTGCCGGTAGGTTCATGCCAGTCAACTTTGTAGATGCCTGGCGCAAATTGCACCGCGTGCATTTTCTGGTTGGTTACCCACCGACCACCTACCAATCCCTGATGGATACGGTAGTCACAGGTAGTTTCATTGCGAGCATACCACTCATATTTCCAGCCATTATCATAGGTATAAACAAAATGCGTGCCAATGAACTCAGACAGATCGCTGGCGATATTCTCTGGAGATTCTCCTGACATGTTAACCTCTGTTAAAAAAGCGCATTTGAAATGCACGGATGAATGTCAAAAACAGGCTTTAGCACAATAGGTCAGTGAATTTAGACTATGGCGCAGATTCTTTTTTTTGCCATATGCTGCCAGAAATATTTCTGATAAATAAAAAATCGGGGACCGTTTTTTATTTATTTGATAAAACCGCAAGTGAATTGAATTCATCCAGACATAAAGCAGAGCCTCTCAAACCGGTCATACATTGTTGAAGATAAATGAATTGACGGGTCGTCGTCATTAGTCTGAAAGACTGTATACATCTGAGTCTTAAAATCGGGGGCTGATATCAGAGGCACTAAATGATAAAAGCCCTGACTGAAATAGCCAGGGCTTTTAAGGTACGACAGATTTAACGTTTACCATTAACTAACTTAATTGAAAGGTACTGCTTCGATACTACTATTTATGAACAGATCCTGCGGATAATAATGATCACGAAAGAAAAATGTCATTACCATTAGCGGTTTTCACCACCTGATAGTCTTTCAGGAGACAAAGACAGGTCAGGCCCGTATAAATCTGTACACCCCCATCGCGATATATACTCTTTGATGCGTTGCCTTACTTTCATTACGACGTTTAAACCGCAATCGTATCCTGTCGCAACGTAACGTTCAGAACTACGAGGCCTTACATCATCGCGACGCGATACTGCAAACTACATATTACAACACCTTAAAACTTACTTCGACTCCATTTAACAGGGTTATCATTAACTAATGTTTAGTTTCAAAGAACAATGTTTAACAGAACCGCCGACGATGTTGAACCAATATTCGTCGACACCTTTTACGCTTAACACCACAGGTTTCTGGTGTATCAGGGCTGCTTCATGCCGCTGATGAGTTCTACTTTACGCATATAAAAAACGATGTCAACACTGTTATTAAAGACATGTTTATATCTGCAGTAGAAGGGTTTACCAATTATTTAATCTCTGCACAAGCCCGCAGATTTCCTCTAAAGGTTAAGAATAATTGAAGCCTAATCTATTCGATATAAATAATTCAGCAGGTCACTATTTATTTTCCACGCACGGCGGTAATAAAAAAGGCGCCCGCAGGCGCCCCTCAATCAGTGTATGCCAAAACCTGCTTTATTTTTTCAGGTTTGCCAGCAACACTTTTGCGGTCTCAGCCGATGAACCCGGATTCTGACCAGTAATCAGCAGGCCATCCTGAACCGTGTAGGACTGCCAGTCATCGCCACGTGAGTAGATACCGCCATTCTGTTTTAATGCATCTTCTACCAGGAACGGTACTACGTCCGTCAGGCCAACGCCCTCTTCTTCACTGTTTGTGAAGCCAGTAACTTTTTTGCCTTTAACCAGAGGCGTGCCATCCGCATTTTTCACATCACGCAGGACACCGGGAGCATGACAAACCAGTGCAACCGGTTTGCCAGCCTGCAGCGTTTGTTCGATCAATGAAATGGAGTGTTTGTCATTTGCCAGATCCCACAACGGTCCATGACCGCCAGGATAGAAGACGGCATCAAATGCATCCTGGTTCACCGTATCAAGTCTGACAGTCGAAGCCAGCGCAGCCTGAGCAGCAGAATCAGCATGGAAGCGACGGGTCTCATCGGTCTGAGAATCGGGCTCATCACTTTTTGGATCAAGTGGCGGCTGTCCGCCTTTTGGCGACGCCAGCGTAATGTCAGCACCCGCATCAAGAAAGGCATAGTAAGGCGCGGCAAGTTCTTCCAGCCAGAAACCGGTCTTCTTGCCAGTGGTACCCAACTCATCATGCGAGGTCAAAACCATTAAAATTTTCATTTACGCTCCATATAACAGTCAGTCGGTTTCAGGTGTAAGAATATTCAAAATCTGCGTGTAAGCCGCCAGTCACGGCGTTGACCCATTAATCATGGCGGGCTTAAGAATATTTATGAAATTTATCTCTTCAATTTCAGCTATTCACATAGCATTATAGCTCAATGAAATACGATTTGAATTTACTGCCAGTTTTGCTGGTCATGATGGAAGAGCGTAACGTTACTCGCGCAGCAGAACGACTGGGTATCACCCAGCCGGCGCTATCTAATGCACTGAACCGGCTTCGTGAGACACTCAACGATCCGCTATTCATTCGTGAACGTTATGGGATGCGCCCGACACCAAAAGCCGAACAGCTGGCTCAGGTGGTTGGATCGGCGTTGTCATCCATTGATAAAGTGATTCTGGGCCAGCAGGATTTTGATCCCCTTCATGCCACACGGCTATTTACTCTCGCACCGAATAGCTACGTTGAATTCATCATGATGCCTGCCATTGTGGCTCGCCTGCGGACTTCAGCACCTAATGTCAGGCTTCGCCTCACCCCTTTTGGCAATGACGTCACCGAAACCGGCGTAATTTCCGGCAACACCGATATGGTGCTGGGTCGAATCGTTGATCCTCCCGATAATCTGGTGGTGCAGCACCTGATGAATGAGAGTCTGGCCTGTGTATTACGCGCAGATCATCCGTTTGCAGGCGATAGCTTCAGTGCCGAACAGTATGAGCAGCTTAAACACGTCAATGTTCTGCCACCTGGCCGTATGCGTGCAGGATTGTATCAGGCGCTTGAACAGCGCGGTCTGCGTCGTCAGGTTGCCGTATCCGTGACACATTTTCTCGCCGTGCCAGAAATGATTGCAGTCACAGACTATTGCGCCACCCTGCCACGTCTGATCTGTCAGCACCTTTCCCGGGATCCGCGACTCAAAATTGTTCCCGCACCTGTCGATCTCGGCACGTTTCCTGTGGAAATGGGCTGGCATACACGTTATCGCAGCGATCCAGCCCATCGCTGGTTCAGGACGTTAATCATGGAAACGGCACGGGAGCTTTCTGACTCACAGACAAACAATTAGCATGATCACCATTGCCGCACTAATAGTTAATAACGATATGATAACCTGAGTTAGTATTATTCCCATCGGAGGCAGACACCCTCCCCATTCATCACTCAGGAATATGACCATGAAAAACGTAAAAGCACTCTCTATCGCCGCTATCGCTGCACTCTCAATGATCTCGTTTGGTAGCTTTGCTGAGACTGTTTCTGTGACCTCATCCACACTGGATGGCGCAGAATCTAAAATCGCTGCTCAGGCTCAGGAACAGGGCGCGCAGTACAAAATTACGGAAGCGAACACCAATAACCGTGTTCACATGACCGCAGAACTGTATAAATAACGGATGGTCGCAAACGGATTTGCCAGGAGAGGCTGCCCAACGGGCAGCCTTTTTTGTGCCCGATCAGGCAAGACGGGTGGCGTGTGAACTGCCGGTACGCCACCATAAAATCAGCGCGGCCAGCGCTATCGCTCCGAGTACCGCAAACGCCGTGCTATAGGAATAACGTGCGGCGATCATGCCGGTCATGGCAGGACTCAACGCAGCACCTACACCCTGCATCAGCATAATGACGCTCTGTCCGGCGTTAACATGCCCCGTGCCGCGCATCAACGTAACAATGTAGCCAGGCACCGCCACACCGAGAATTCCAGCCGCAATACCATCCAGCACCTGAACCGGAATAACAAAAATCGGCTCGGCAAAACCTGCCGCAATCACCGCGCGCAGCGGTAAAATCATCAGCGCAACCATAATGAAAAGACGATAACCCTGCGTTTCAACGCGCTTTGACACCCACAGCGCAACCGGGATCATTACCAGTTGTGAAATCACCACCGTTGCCGCCGCATACAGCCCCGGACTTACTGCCGCCTGGCCCCCAGCCGAAGCAACGCGCATGCTCAGCATCGGCAGCAACGCGGCATTGGCAAGATGAAACAGCAGTAACGTCACGCCAGCTATCATGAGCGCGGGTTTACGTATCAGCATCGATAAGTTGAGCGCAGGCTGTCGCTCTTCCTGTTTTTCATACCCACGCGCCACATCGTTATCGATTTCGTCACCGCGAATCGCCAGCGTTGCGAAGGCTGCGAAAACCGCCATCACGGTCATCAGAATAAAGACCGCCCCCATTCCCCAGTACCACGCTGAGAAACCCGCCAGCAGTGCAGCAATGGTATTACCGCCATGGTTAAAGGCTTCGTTGCGTCCCATCTGATGGTTAAAACCACGCTGACCGGTCAGACCCAGGGTAATTCCCGCAACGGTCGGGCCGATGAAGGCCGCCGCAATACCTGCCACGATTTGTGAGACCATCGCCGTCCATGTCTGATTGCTGTACCACAGCAGCAGCGTGGCAACGGTGATGACAAGGCAGCCCAGCAGCACAATCATTTTTTTATGGCGGGTTGCATCGGCAGCGATGCCCGCAGGCAGGGTGGCAAGTAATCCGGCTATTCCGCCACAGGTCATCACCAGACCAATTTCGTCTGGTCGCCAGTGTCGTTCCGTTAAAAATATCCCCAGAAAGGGCCCCAGACCATCGCGGACATCGGCCAGAAAAAAGCTCATTAAACAGAGCGCATAAAGTGAACGCTGAGACATGTAATTTCCCTGGAAAGTAAGTGTTAAAGGCAGTTGCGCTTCGGTTAACAGGGAAATTATGTGTTACAACCTGGAAAGTCACATTTCGTTATAGTAACAAAATGAAAAAGGCCACCCGCAACGGTGTGCGAGTGGCCCTGCGTTTCACTCAACAAAGAGTTAATTATTTATCTGTGCCGAAACCCTGCTTCAGCAGTGCGGGCAGTACAGCCGGGAAATAGATGTTCTTGTAATAACCGCTGACGCTCTCGCTCCAGCTCTCACCGTCATCACGTCCGATGTTTTTCCAGTGCTGAACCATTTCTTCATTATAAGCCGCAATCTGCTGCTCCAGACCCTGAGTCTGGTAGGTCTCATCGTGGCGGAAAGTGGCCAGCGGCAGACGTGGTTTCTGGTGAGCTGGCTGGTCAACGTGACCGATTACCACGCCGGCAACCGGGAAGGTCATCGGTGGAAGATTGAGCAGTGAGATCATTGCCTGCGGATCGCGACGGATACCACCAATCGGCACAATGCCCAGACCTTCTGCACGTGCCGCGGCCATCACTGACCCCAGCGCAATGCCGATATCGGTTGAACCCGATACGATACTCTCAATACTCTGATGAGCGATCTGCTGCTGATCGACAGCGGCCATGCCGACCGCTGATTTATGCATATCCAGCACAAAGGTGATAAACACGGGTGCTTTGGCGATCCACGGCTGACCGCCCGCGATGGCAGCGATCTCGGCACGACGTCCGGCATCACGGGTAATGACAACAGAAACCTGCTGCGAGTTTACTGATGTTGGTGCGCGGTAAGCGGTACTAATTATACGATCCAGTACCGCTTCATCGACAGGTTGCTCAGTGAAACTGCGTTCACTTTTATGACTTGTAAAAATATCAATCAGTTCGCTCATGGTTCCTCCCATATAAAGCGCAACTATAACAGCACAGCGCATACATGCTTGGTAATTCGAGGGTTTTTGGGCGGGCTTTTGTAACTGCTTTTTATCATGTACATGTCTATGTACACTTTTGAAATCTATGGCGAAGTCACCAGATTTAGATTGTAAACCTTACGGATCATTTGCCGTTTCAATCGTGGCAGTAACGTTTCCCGGCAAAATGATCCCCTTACGCCCCGGTCCGTCGACTGTCTCATGATGCGCGATAATTGGACCAGTGAACCAGGCATGACAGAGGGCGAAAGCCACAAACAGATTGAGCCACCCTGTTTTGGCAGTAATAAACTATTGCGTATCTCCATGCCACTACACGTGAAAATGCGAAATAATCATCACACCACCGGCAGGTCCGAAACCCTTGTGATATATGCCGGTGAAAGCATATCCCGCTTCATTGACCAGGATTTCTGGATACCCTGCCCTGCAAAAAAAAGACTGGCCTTGCCGCTCTGGTTGAGCCCATCAATCACCCGCATCAGAGCTTCGCTATTCGCCTGCGGCTGATATTCGTCAAACAGACTTAGCTGAGCCACCCCCTGGCTGAAGAAGTCACCAAACATCACGCCCGCTTTCATATGCCGGTGTCGTGTGTGTCTCTATCCACTTATTCGCAGAGTTAAGTGTGTAATGCCAGTTCATCTGGCCAGGCTCTTTTACAAAGTCGAGTGTGCTGATGGTGAATCGGCCTTCAGCATCGCGCTTAATCGCCTGCCTGAAAGCCATCATGATTTCGTAGTCGCGTGGCATGATAATTCCCCCTTTGATTAATACTGTATGGATAAACAGTAATTGCAGTTGGCAGGTTTGATCAAGGCGAAGCTTACAACAGATTTGTAAAGGGTCTGATGGCGCTGAATTTTTATCTGACGGTCGTTATGAGGCCATCCTAAAGGCATGATATCCGAAGCTGACTTTGCAACCTGAGTCAATCGAAATAAATTGTTGAACGTCTATTTCCTAATAATGGCGTTATGTGTATCCTCCGTGTTATCAGCCAGGGCTGATAGATGGTTTGCCCCAATTGAACAACTTTACGCCCGTGTAACGCGGGTTTTTTTATGCCTTCCGTTAAATTGCCGCTCCAATGATGGCTTACCAACGCAAAACCGACCCCGCAGAATAAATAGATGGCTTGCAGGTTATTTATTCCGTCGCAAATTTTACTACTGCTTTAGTCTGCAAAGAGCGAGAAGCGGACAATTTACCTTACCCATAAATTTTTTCTCTGCGCATTTACAAAATCATTAGAGGTGATTCGGCGGGAGTAATCGTTTTGTATGGCCGCTTTTTGGAAAAGCCGTCATTTGCAACGAATCCAAAAGTATTCATTCAGCCTGCTGTTGATCGGCTTTGGTATAATCGTTTCAATTAGCCATGTATGACATAAGTCTTTTGAAAGCGCATGATTGCAGTCTGTAAGAGCAACAAAACTTCACTTCGGAAACGCTCGCTTTTGATTTAGAGCGGACATTCATAGTTCCTGAAAGATTCAGTTAATATGAACCGCATTTGATAATCTCCCGTCATCATGATTACAAAAAATATTGCGACACTTTCCAGAAAGACGGGGCCAGCCTGGAATTAAATTTAATAAATAACCATAAAAATCAACGGTGTAAAAGATTTTTCACTAAGCTTTCCAAAAAATACCGTTAACATTTTGTATGCATTTCTTTCAAAACGTCGCCATATTGTCAACTAATTACTCTTTATATGTAATCTTTTTGTTAATACTATTTACGCGAATATGAGGACTTGACTATGAAATCAGTTATCCAAGAGAAGATACTTACTTTAATTTTTTGCGTTGCGATTACAGCTGTAATTGTTAAGTTCATTTCGAAAAGTGCTTTTTACGTTTCACATCCTTCTTTATCCATTTCATTAATAGTTGCTGTAGCAGTAATTATCTCAAACGTGATGGTAACAAAATTAGTTTCAAAAAGAGGATAAATGACATGCTTAGAGAACTGACCGAAAATGAAAGTAATATCGTCTCTGGCGGTAATGCTAACTCAGGTTACGAAGGGACAAAATGCACCAACGCCGCGATTAAAGGGGGTGTTAACGGTGCAACGGGTGGTGCTGTGGCCGGTGCTATCCGTGGCGGTGTCACGGGCCTCGCTGGCGGCCCTGGAGGGGTAGTAGCAGGCGCGGGTGCCGGGGCTGCTGAAGGGGCTGTTTATGGCGGAGTTCCAGGTGCTATTGGAGGGTATGTAGGTTGCCAGAACAGCGGCTCTGCTAACAATGGTGGAAACAGTAGCAATCTCGGCGTAGATTCCAGCGATAACAGCGTGAACTGACAGTGCCATTGGTAGCAGGTTACGAAAGACTGAACCCTAACAGTCTACTATTGTATTTTCGATACCTCAGCTTTAGCCCATTTAACCGCATCATCAGCAAAGTATTGATTACCGGTTAAATAATCAACTACAAGCCCTCCTGCAAGACTTGCAATACAGGATGCCGTCGCTAAGGCAGAGACCCACTCAAGTTCATATCTGCCTGTTGATAAAACAATTGCTAAATCCGGAACGAAGGTAGCATTTAACTCATTAAGTTCACCATCATTATCCACTACATGTACATAATACTCGAAACCTGAAATTGAACCATTAACAGGGCAAGGTAAGAAGCCGCTGAACGTTAAAGGATCAAATTCATCATCCAGTACGCAGGGAAACCCTGCATGAATGATTGAATCCCTAAGAAGAGAAGTAAGAGGGAAGTTTTTTTTAGCTATGTAAATACCGATATCGCGTGACAAGTCTTACTCCTTCTTAGTCAAGTTCTGGCTTATAACAATACATGGAAAACCAGATAATCAGCATCGTTATCCAGCCCCTGTGTGAAGGTGTCCAGCATGCCGCCATCCCTGCCCATCACCAGTTGCAGGTTCTCCCACTTTTTCTGAAAGTCGATTTTCTTACCGTTATAGGTGCCGCCGACCACACCATAAGCGTCATTCAGTCCCCGTACGATGCCATAGGCGTCGGTACGGTGATGGATAGTCTCAAGCTGTTTGTCAATAAGGTTAAACATCTTGCCGCCAGTCCGCCCAAATATCAGGGCATTCTCACGCTGCTTCTGTTCTTCTGTGCAATGATTACGGCGATAGATGGGCAGGATGACGTTTTCATAGTATTCAACCGGCGACTGGCTGAAGAGCTGAGCATTGATAAGCGGGTTGCCACGGAAGCGCTTTATGCCTTCCAGGCCGTTGAGCTCAATTTTGCTGGCATCCCATATACCCATTTTCATGAGGTCATGCGTGACCTGATTAGGTAATTTGATAATGCCGTTTAACCGGTTGTAAGCGGTCATCAGCGCATCACCCGCTGAGCTGCCCTTAAGCTCGCCGATAATCGGCTCAAGCTCGGCAAACAACGCTTTATTGCTCAGACCGAACGCAGCAGTGCCGGCTTTGGCCATAAACTGACACTGGGTGAAATCGACATTGCCCCCGGAGGACTGGATTGCGCGGAAGGCAGCGTCAATGAGTCGGTTAATCCGCTCAGGGCTTTTCAGGCCGCCCGCGGTCTCAGTAAAGCGCAGCATATCCATCTGCTTCGCAACCGTGGCTTCGCGCTGGTGCTCATCCAGAACGCGTGAGGCGAATGTGATACGCGCCAGCACGGGGGCAGCCAGTTTCGCCGCGCGCAGCTGCTCCTCCACAGACTTCATGCCGGATTCGCTGAATACGCCCTGCGCCTCCACCAGATACTTCAGCATGTCAGTAGCCGATGAGCCACGGACCCACGTGGTTTCGGCAAAATGCATTGCTTCCTCTGTGGTCGCCTGACTCATGCCGAACTGTCTGAACTTCTCAGTCATGGTCTGGAACCGGGCAGCCTCGTCAACAAAACCCTTCAGCATGCTGAAGCCCAGATAGCCGGTGGCCAGGTTGGTCATACCGGCTGAATATGAGCCTCCACCTGGTGGCCGGCCATTACCACCGCCGTGGCCAGAGCCACCCCATCCACCAGGAGGGACGCCGTTATTCCAGCCATGCCACCAGCGACTGTTTCCTGCAGGAGGAGGCAGCGCAGGTCCTCCGCCATGGTTCCCATATCCACTGCTGCCCCCTGCAGCCGCGGCACCAGCAGCAGCCCGAACGGGCAACGTTATGGCTGCACCGTAGCTGCCCGCCAGCAGTGGCACATTACGGGAGGCCCGGTTGATGCGCTGTGTCTGGTAGGCAATCTCGCGGATGGCACCGGCATACTCACGCGCGCCGCGTGACGCACCAGAGAACATATTATTGAGGGAGCGATTGAGTGCCCGCAGCGCAGATGTCGCCTCGCGTGCCGCACTGGTCAGTGCTTTAATGTTCCTGGTGATGGTGAGGAACTTCTTGTTCAGTTCAATCGCATCACGGCTCACCTGCAGCAGGTTGCGCGTAATCTGGTCATCCAGCGCCAGCCGCACGGCTACACGGTAAGCCTTAACATCCATAGGAACCTCAATTTACGGGCATAAAAAACCTGCCGGAGCGGGTCGGGTTTTAAGAAAATAACATCAAAATTCGGTGCGACAGGGACTCTATAAGAGCCTCATACCACTCCTTCACTGTTGGATCGAATTGCAAAAACCATAGACTGAAGTAAACCCCTCCAACACCAGCGAGCATATGCAAGCTAAGATTGAACCAGTATGCGTGAGGCCGGTCAGCCCTCTTGATAAGCTCGCATCTGGACGTGCCTTTGAAAGTCTTGGTGTAGACACCAGTTCGGTAATAACTGATTGCTTGCATAACCATTACAAGCCCAGTGACAAAAATTGCAATTACAGTGAACCAATAGCCGTAATCCATGCCAAATAATTCCTTTTATAACTAAGTCTTTAATTGAACCAGCCAGCTATCTGCGTTTAATTATCATACGCATTTTTCGGCTCTGCATTTCCGTTTTATCTGCCAGAACCAGACACTTTACACCATCGATTCCGGCTCATCATTTGAGCATTCACAAATTCCAGTCACTGCGAAAAGACCTGTTTTTTTATCAGGATTCCTATTCCAAAACTTAAGCGTATATTGCCAATGGGGTATTCCCATATGGCAAGGTTTAAAAATCATAAATGAAAAAAACAATCGTGGCTCTAATCTCTCTGGCTCTCCTGGCACCATCTGTCAGTTTTGCACGCGGTGGTCATTATGCAGGCGGACATGGCTCTTCTCATAAATATGGTAAGTATATAAATGCTCGTACCGGCAACCATTATGAGAAGCGACACTGATTAATAGTATGGAATCCGTACTCAAAGCCCACTCCGCTGGGCTTTTTTGATTATGCTGAAAGAGTGAATATGCAAAAGAAAAGTTAAAGTTTGCAGCCAGTATGCCGATAATCAATAACATGCCTGAGTGACTCTTGTGAATGATGATCATGTCAGTTGATACTATTTACCGGCACTTTAAAAAAGCCTGGGCTGAAACGCCACATGGAACACTTAGTGATGCTCAACTCCGTTTAATAGCTGAAAACTGCCGCCGGGACGAAATAGCTGCAATTCACTTTGTCATAAAACTGTGCAATGCCTATCTTGCTACATGCCCTGACTGGGATGTTGAAATGCAATACCTGCTTCACAAAAACATTCACACATTACAGCGCCTGCTTGCTCAGATTGATTTGATGCGCAAGCAATAAGCGGTGTTCATTCCCAGTGAATGATTAGGCCGGCAGTCGATACCATAAGTATGTAACTCAAGGAGAACGCTCAATGGAACAACCAAACCCTCTCGCAGCCCTATCATTGATCATCTGGTTTCTGATGTTTATCCCATGCTTCCGCATGGCTCAGAAAGCTGGTTTCGGATGGAAGATGGCGCTGTTGCTTTCCTTCCCAGGTATCCATTTCATCATGCTCTACGTTTTCGCTTACAAGAAGTGGCCAAGTCTTCCACGCGCATGATAGAAGCACCAATTAATCTAAATGGATTTTAAGTAATGAAAAGATTAACGCCAGCTTTAACTTTTATTTCAATGATGATTACTTCTTTGACTGTTATTGGTGCAGAAAAAAGCACTGATAAAGTTGGTGCTTCAGGTAAATGCCTTGGCTACTTATCTATGTTTAATGAGGAAGATCTCAAAGCTAAATCAACCCTAACTCAAGATCTTCTTGATTTATACAGGTCATCTTTGTCTGAGGCCATGCAGACGTCTTCAATCAACGGGGAGCAGGTCATACCTGCTGATATTTACACACTAAGTATAGATGCATCAGCATTTGTTTCTTAATAAATCCTCTGCCGGTACCATTATGTCCTCAATGGTACCGGACCAATCGTTCATACCAATGTAAACTGCTTAGTCTCATAAGAAAGAAAAACGTTTGCTGCCCCCGTCCGAACTCCTTTTCTGGTTAAATTCTGGCTGGCAAAATCGCACAACTCGGAGCCTGTGGTGGCCTGAGCGTAAGACCTGCAGCAGCTTTTTAATCGCGGGCACGCACAGGTATTTAAACGACATCAGGACTGATACTGGTCACACTCATGGTGGCGGAAATGATGGACATTTTTAACAGGCAAGGACGCGGTCGGAATAAGACCGGTTATGACTGATTCAGCTGACAGATGAGCCGGACTTTTTGCTACCTGATATCAGCCAGAATGCATGGCAGGTGCACATTAAGCTTCATGGTTTTATAATGATTTTTTAATGCTACGAATGGGGATATTGCATGCTTAAATCCGCGCTTTTTCTCGCTGCCCTGCTCTCTCCTTTTGCCTCTGTTGCCGGGCCCGGTAGTTTTATATTTGAAGTAAATGGTACAAAGGAAACATACTCACCAGGATGTATAAAATCAATAAGTTACGTGCCGAATGATGAGGTTGATTCTGAAAATGTTGATTTCACACTAAGAAATGAGTGTGGAAAAAAACTCTTTGTCAACACAAAGCAGAACATTGGTAAGAAGTTGTCTATTTATTACAAAGGCAATCTGCTTTCCAGCGCTACTATTGTCTCTGTACTCAGGAATACTTTCAGAATATCCAGTAAAGAGATGCCGCGCATAGTTCTGATGCAGCTTCTTTATGACTATGGGGTTAAGCGTAATTAGTGGAAATGTAGGGGAATGAAGTATAGACGAACGCGACAGGATTAACTTAGATTCAGACGTGTAGTAAGTATTACACGAGTGTTGGGCTGTAGTATCCGGGTGGCACTTGCACAATCTATCAAAGGAGAAAAACAGTGAGATGGCTTTTCTTATCCGGAATGTTACTTTCCATGATGGTAATAGCGGATGACCGGTCGTTCGAAACGCCAGAAGTAAAATGCCTGAATGAACACACTATCCCATTCATTAAGTCGGAAGTTCCGCCAAAAGAAATCGTTGATGAGGCCTATGTTACCTGTAAGCCAGAACTGGATGAGTGGAAGAAGTCGCAGGAGCCATTACCTGATGAAATGAAGCAGCACATGCGCAAAGAGCTTTATGACTTCTACATTAGGATGATTGGAAAAAGACGAAATTACGAAACAGGTAAATCATCAAAGGCTGCTCACTGAGACACTTTTTAACGTCTGCGCGGCTAAATTTTCGGGGTTATCAGAAGATGAACTTCCCTGGAAAACCAGACTCTGTATAACAGAAGGAGTAATGAAAATAGCCTACAAACCGAGAACATGTCCTTTCTGCAACTATCCGGGCCCCCAAAAAGAGCCGGATCGGAAATGGTCCTGCAGAAAGTGCGGCCTTGAATGGAAGCAGGAGCAGGATAATCGCGATAAAGATAAACAATGAATCCCGCCCTGCGGGGTTTTTTATTATCTGAAGACGGGTTCAGATATTCCCGGTACCGGTACGCCGCAGCCGTCTGACGTTTCGCACATGCGACATCCTGCACTATCACGAAGATTGCGCCCGCATCGAGAGTCACCCTCACCGTAACTCGTATCCACCATAACAAGTCAGTGCGGCGCAGATCATTTAAGTTCCAGTACGTCTGACCACATACTGACTGGCGCATTCTCATGGGGAACACAGCATGGTTGTGGAAAAAGGTGCAGTTCAAATGATCGCAATGCCTGCTGATAATCACTCTTGTTTTCGACGACCTATTTTCCCGCCACGAACTGATCACGTATTCGATGGGCATAGGTGCCGATATCGACACGTTCATCCTGCCCATTCCAGCGATAACGGTATTGAATCATCATTCGGCCTTTACGTGATATCCGGACAGATAATCCGTCGCGATCCGTTTTCACCTGAACTTTTTCATATTCCTTGCCCGGCATTGAACTCAGGGCAGCATCTGAGAGTGCTATAGATTCTTTGGAGGTTGGGAATTATGTACATCATTATGTACACGTAAAAAGAGTAAGTGAAGAGAAACACCTGGAATACTGCGGAATACAAAAACTCATCAATTACCTGTTTTTTATGCGATTCGCCAGCTATCACGTGAATATACGGAATAGCCGGGAATCGAAAGAAAACAGATGGAATAGAAACTGTTATATAGCGCAGGAATAGCAGTAAGTCACAGGGAAAAACTTAACCGCACTGGTCATGATGGTATGGCCTTTTTCAGCCTCCCCAGCGGCTTTTAAGATAGCTCACCGCCTGCTGAGTCTGTGGCTGATTCAGATAGTTCTCTCTGAACAGAATGGTGCCGTTGATATTTGGGTTCGATTCATTGAGATTGAGCTGTTTTTTCAGCTCTGGCACACCACCCTGAAGCGTCCAGTCAGGCTCAATTTTTGAAGGTTCCCCCACTTTGTAGAGCGCCAGACCAATATAGAGCCGGGTTTTAGTGGGTTTAACCACCTCTGCCCACCAGTTTGCCAGCACGTCGTAACGGGCAGCCTGACGGGAAAATGGCCAGTACAGCTGGGGCGCAATGTAATCCAGCAAACCCTGCTGAACCCAGCGGCGGGTATCCGCAAAGGCTTCGTCATAAGCCGCCGCGCCGCGGGTATCGGAACCGGCGGGATCGTGTGAAAGATTGCGCCAGACGCCCGCCGGGCTGACACCAAACTCAACCTCCGGCTTCAGCTGCTTAATGGTGCGAGATACCTGCTCAATCAGCTGCTGCGTATTGTGACGCCGCCAGTCTGCTTTGCTGGCAAAACCCTGGCCATAACGGCTGAAGGTCTGATTATCATTGAGCAGCGAACCCGCAGATTCGGAATAGAAGTAGTCATCGAACTGCACACCGTCGATGGGATAGCGCGCGACAACCTCGGCCACAATGCTGGTAATCCAGTCACGCACCTCAGGAATACCCGGATCGAGCACATAGCGGTCGCCAGCGGTGCGGATCCAGTCGCGATGCAATACAAAAACACTGGCCGGATTAAGTGACAGTGTGCGGTTCAGTTCGCTCACGGTAGAGGGTTTAGTGTTCACCGATACCCGGTAAGGGTTGAACCAGGCATGGACTTTGATACCGCGCTTATGTGCCTCATCCAGCATAAACTGCAGCGGATCATAGCCAGGATCGTCACCGATTTTGCCGGTCAGCATATCGGACCAGGGCAGGATTTTTGAGGGCCAGAGCGCGGTAGCATCGGGCTTGACCTGGAAAAAGACCGTGTTAATCCCCAGGCTTTTCAGCTTATCCAGCTTGTCGGTCAGTGATTGCTGCTGCAGGCGAATACGCTCTGCCGCCGGACGGCTGCCATTCACCGACGCTACCGGTGGCCAGTCAAGACGCGATACCGTGGCTAACCAGACGCCCCGTACCGGTTCATGCACCTCAGGACGGTCTGGCTTGCCTGCAGGTAGCGGCTGTTTTGTTACGGGCGGAAAAGGCGTCACCAGCGATTTCGGCGGCTCAGATGCGCAACTGACCAGCAACAACGCCGCAGCGAGCGCGGCGCCTCGCTTAACAGCGGTTCTGGCCTGTGCAGAAAAGAGATTAAAGACGATGATGAACTCCAGTATTGTCTGGTCGGGACGCAAAGAGATGTATTCTCGGTGAGTCTGATTAAATGTCAATGCGTTAGCACAGCGGCAACGGTAAAATCGCCGCCATTAAAATCAGGCCCTGAACCCGCTAGCGCTGTGGAGTGAATTCAATACCGGCAGACGCCAGACAGGCTTTAAGGGTGCCAAACGCATCCTGACACTGCCGCTCATTAACACAGGCGTAGCCCAGCAGTAATCCACGCTCCTCCTGTGGGTGCATATAATATTGCGAAAGCGGCCTCACCTTGACCCCGCGCTTAAGTGCCTCTGCGGCTATCGCCACGTCATCAGCACCGGCTGGCAGCGGCATCACCAGATGCAAACCTGCTTCATGGTTGAATGCCGGTAAAAAAGCAGGCCCCAGATAGCGCTCGATAAGCCGGCAGAGGAACTGTCGGCGCTGACGATAAAGCAGCCGCATGCGGCGGATATGCTCCATGTAATGACCCAGCCGGATAAACTCCGCCAGCGCCCGCTGAATCAACAGATGCCCACCGCGATAGAGCTCCGCCGCCGCAATGCGCAATGGCTGCGCCAGCGGTTTCGGCACCACCAGATAGCCGATACGCAGCGCGGGATAGAGCGTTTTGCTGAACGTACCCATGTAAATAACCGGTGCATCTGCTTCCAGACCCTGCAGTGAAGGGTGTGGCTGTCCCGAAAATCGAAATTCACTGTCGTAATCATCTTCAACAATCCAGCTCTGATGACGGCGTGCCAGAGAGAGCAATGCCTGACGACGGGCCAGACTGAGATGAACGCCCAGTGGATACTGGTGCGACGGGGTCACAAACACCATTTTGGGTGGCGGCCCGCTGTCCGGCACCAGGCCCTGCTCGTCCACGGGCATCGCGCGAATTTTCAGGCCATTCATACGCAACAGATTCCGTGTTCCCCAGTAGCCCGGCTCCTCCATCCAGACCCGATCGCCCGGATCGCAGAGCACCCGCGTCACCAGATCAACCGCCTGATGAACGCCTTCCGTAATCAGAATCTGATCAGCATCGGCTCGCACTGATCGTGCAACCCTCAGATAATCCACCAGCGCATGGCGCAAATCGGGACAGCCACCGCCGCTGCTGTAAACCAGACGGTGAACGTCAGGTTCGCGGTTCAGTCGCGCCTGAATCTGACTGAATAGCTTATGGGGGAATTCAGTGACATCCGGTGCGCCAGGAACAAATGCGCCCCATTGATAAGGTGATGCGGTTGCATGACCGAGTAGCGTGGCGCCCCGCTTTGACAGCGTCGCCGGTCGTTGCGCCTTCACAGCCTGAAGATCGGCAATCGCATCGCTCTGCAGACAGTTTTCCGGCAGCGTCTCGGCAATCCAGGTGCCGCTGCCGGTTCGCGCCGTGACATAACCCTGCGCCATCAGGCTCTCATAGACATGCATAACGGTATTCCGCGACACGCCCAGTTCCCGCGCCAGATCGCGTGTTGGGGGCAAACGGCTTCCGCGCGGGAATACCTCTTCAATGATCGCGGCCTGCATACAATTCAGCAGTCGCTGATGTAATGAGCCCGTTCTTAGAAACTGTAACCGTGCTAATAGATGATCTGCGTACAACAGTCGCAATTGGCTCCACCTTTCCTCTCACAATTGGCTCTGGCAACTCACCGCGCCTCAGGCATAAATAAACGTGTTTGTCGGGAATTGTAAACACGCATATTAACGAGGTGGAATAAATGAGCGAAAAAAATAACCTGATGCAGCAGCGCAAAGCACAGGCTCTTCCCAAAGGTATCGGTACGCTATGCGACTGGTACGTTGCCCGGGCAGAGAACGCCACCTTATGGGATCAGGACGGTAACAGCTGGATCGACTTTGCGGGCGGCATCGCAGTGCTGAACACCGGCCACCGCCATCCACGCATTGAACAGGCGATTGCCGAACAGTTAACAAAGTTTACTCATACGGCCTTCCAGATCACGCCTTATGAAAGTTATGTCGCACTGGCCGAGCGCATTAATCAGCGGGTGCCAATCGCTGGGCCGGCGAAAACCGCCTTCTTCACAACCGGCGCGGAAGCCGTAGAAAATGCGGTGAAAGTGGCGCGTGCCTTTACCCGCCGTCACGGCATCATCACCTTTGGTAACGCGTTCCATGGCCGTACCTTTATGACCATGGCGATGACCGGGAAAGTGGCGCCTTATAAACGCGATTTCGGCCCGATGCCGCCGTCGGTGTTTCATGCACGCTATCCCAGCGCGGTTCAGGGAATCAGCATTGAGGCCGCGCTGACCAGCCTCGACGAAATTTTCACTCAGGACATTGCACCGCATGACGTCGCCGCAATCGTGCTGGAGCCGGTACAGGGCGAAGGTGGTTTCCATGCGGCACCGGCAGAGTTTATGGTGCAGCTGCGCGAACTGGCTGACCGTCACGGCATTCTGCTGATTGCAGATGAAGTGCAGAGCGGATTTGCCCGCACCGGCAAGCTATTTGCCATGGAACACTATCCGGTGAAGGCCGATATCATCACGATGGCCAAAAGCCTGGCTGGCGGGATGCCGCTCTCTGCCATCGCAGGTCGTGCAGAAGTCATGGATGCGCCTGCGCCTGGTGGGCTGGGCGGAACCTATGCCGGAAACCCGCTGGCTATCGCTTCAGCGCACGCGGTTCTGGATGTGATTGAAGAGGAGCAGCTCTGTCAGCGTGCCGTTGAACTCGGTGCCCGGCTTGAAGCTGAGCTGCAGGAGCACCAGCGCAAGCATCCGGATATTGCTGACGTGCGTGCGCTGGGTTCGATGGTAGCCATGGAGTTTTATCAGGCCAGCACCGCGCAGGCCGTTCAGAAGATGGCAATGGAACAGGGCCTGCTGCTGCTGACCTGTGGAGCCAAAGGCAATGTCATCCGCTTCCTTTACCCGCTCACCATTCCGGATGCCCAGTTCAGCCAGGCGCTGACCATTCTCTCCACGGTGATCAATCACTGTGTCGCATCTGCCGGACATCCCGTCGTCCCAGCCTGATTTCGCTGGCGCGTTAACGCAAGTTTATCCCCGTTCGTCCGGTCTCACAGGCCGGACGCCGTCTGGAGACGTTTACATGACGATGACTCAGAATGCGAATGAAGATTCGCTCGCCCAAAACCTGAAACCGCGCCACGTGCGTATGCTCTCAATTGCTGGTGTGATTGGCGCAGGACTGTTTGTTGGCTCCGGCCACGCAATTTCTGAAGCGGGCCCGGCGGTCCTGATCTCTTACGCAGCGGCGGGTGCCCTGGTCGTATTGATCATGCGAATGCTGGCTGAGATGGCTGTTGCCTCGCCCGACTCCGGCTCGTTCTCAACCTATGCGGATAAAGCTCTCGGACGCTGGGCCGGTTTTACCATCGGCTGGCTTTACTGGTGGTTCTGGGTGCTGGTGATTCCGCTGGAGGCCAATGCGGCAGGCACCATTCTGCATGCCTGGTTCCCCGATATCGCCATCTGGCAGTTCACTTTCGCCATTACATTACTGCTAACCATCACCAACCTGCTCAGCGTGAAAAATTATGGCGAGTTCGAATTCTGGTTTGCCCTGATCAAGGTCGTTGCCATCATCCTGTTCCTGGGCGTGGCGGGTGCGGCAGTATTTGGTCTGCTGCCGGACAGTAACACCAGTGGCCTGTCGCATCTTTATGACACACATGGTTTTATGCCGAATGGTATCGGCGCCGTTGTCGCGGCCATTCTGACCACCATGTTCTCATTTATGGGCACAGAAATTGTCACGATAGCGGCTGCCGAGTCGAAGAATCCTGGCAAGCAGATCACCCAGGCAACCAATTCGGTTATCTGGCGTATCGCGCTGTTCTACCTGCTCTCCATTTTCTTTGTGGTGGCGCTGGTACCGTGGAACACGCCAGGACTGGTTGAACAGGGTTCATGGCAGACGGCATTACAGGCGATGAACATTCCGCACGCACGATTGATTGTCGATCTGGTGGTGCTGATGGCGGTGTGCAGCTGTCTCAACTCCGCACTCTATACCTCTTCACGTATGCTTTACTCGCTGTCACGCCGTAAAGATGCGCCTGCCGCTGCTTCACGCACCAATCGCAGTGGCACACCCTGGGTTGCCGTACTGCTCTCTACGGCGGCTGCGTTTCTGGCGGTCATCGCGAATTATCTGGCGCCCAGCGCCGTGTTTGAATTTTTGCTGGCGACATCAGGCGCGATTGCACTGCTGGTCTATCTGGTGATTGCTGCGTCACATCTGGTGTTACGCAAAAAGCGTGAGAAAGCGGGAGAAGTCCTGAGCTACCGCATGTGGCTATTCCCGGGCCTGACCTGGGTCACTATTCTCTTTATTGTGACAGTGCTGATTATTATGTTGTGTGATCCGAAACATCAGTCTGAGCTTCTGGCAACCGGCGGGTTAACGCTGGTGATTATCGCCACCAGCCTGGTTCTGCGTCGTAAAAAAGAGGTTCGCCAGCGAACGAAATACTTTACTCAGCGCTCGTCCGACCCCTCATAATCTCTGGTAATTCTTTAACAGTAAATGATGCCCACCTTTCACAGCAAAGGTGGGCATTTCTGCTTTTATATGCAGAATAAAATTTGAAAGCTTATTCCAGATACTGGCTGAAGCGCAGCAGATACCCATCCGGATCCTGTACCAAAAACTCCCTCTGACAGGCAATCGTCTCGCCAGTGTCATAATGGTTATCCCGCATCTCACGAAAGAGTGGCACGGCATGCTGCTGCAAACGCGTTAATACAGCGTCAATGTCGTCCACCTCGATCTGGAAATTAATGCCCCGGCCAAGCGGCCAGTGCAGCCCGGCGGTGTTCCAGCCCTGCGGATGGAACTGCTCAATCATCAATTGTGCTTCTCCATAGCAAAGGTATGCGAAGTCAGGCTGCTGACGCTGAATCCTTACCTCAAAGCCCAGCACCACAGTGTAAAAGTTCATCGAAGCGGCGAAGTCAGTGACGGTGAGTTCTGGCACCATGCGATTCCAGTACATATTGTTGTTATCACTCATAAAGGCATCCGTTTTTGTCTGTTACGATCGCTGTTCATTCTCACCGCCAATACTTCTTTGCAGTTCATCCAGCATCAGCCGCAGGGCGGCAGACTGATGCTCGCGCGACAGATACAGTCCCCAGATGCCAATGCGCCGGGGCTCATAATCGGGCAGTAAGCTCACCAGCTTACCCGCTTCCAGTGCGCGCCGGGCTTCCTGCTCAGGTACCATTGCTATCCCACAATGTGCAATGGCTGCATCACACAACAGTAGTGAGATGCCAGCACTGAAGTTTCCCTTAACAGCAGCCGTGATTTTCTCTCCATCCGCCGCCGTGAAATGCCAGCTTTGTCCGGCGAACTGGCTGTAGTAAAGACAGTTGTGCTGTGTCAGATCATACGGGGTTTGCGGTATGCCATGCTTCTGCAGATATTCCGGTGAGGCGCAGAGCACAGAGCGACATTCCCCGAGGCGGCGCGCGATAGCACCCGGCTCTGGCGCATCCGTAATACGAATCGCGAGATCGATACGCTCACTGATCAGACTCACGGGCTGATTATTAATGTCCAGCTCAATGCGCAGTGCAGGATAGCGTGCCAGAAAGTCAGGGATCACCGGCCCGACAAGATGCAGCGCCGTGAAGTGGGCGCAGGCGATGCGAAGCGTTCCCGCCGGCACGCCCTGCGTGGTCTCCTGCTGGATCGCTTCTGAGAGCAGGGCCAGCTGACGGGTCTTTTGCAGGGTCGCCTCACCGGCAGGCGTCAGGGTCAGCCGACGCGAAGAGCGATGCAGCAGACGTGTTCCCGCCCACCTTTCCATCTCCTCCAGATATCGGCTGACCATCGGACGAGAGATCCCTAGCGCACGTGAGGCGGCACTCAGGCTACCCAGTTCACAGATTCGGTTGAAAACAGCGGCTGCCGTCACTCTGTCCATCTCGTTCACCTGTCCGGATTATGAAACTCAGCATCTCTGATTGCGGGAATTCTATCAGATGGCGAGAGGCGTAGAATAGCGCCATCGACACTGAACAACGCCCGATGCAGATGCCTGAAGCGGGCCTTTACTTCTGAGGATTCACAATGAAAACCACACTGTTACCTGTGATGTTAATTCTGGCTTCGGCTTCCGCTAGCGCCGCCACTCTGCAACTGGAAACCTATAATCCGCAGGAGAAAGGCATTTTCCCTGTCTCTTCCACACTGGTTTCCGGGCCAACCGAAGCAATTCTTTTTGATGCACAGTTCAGCACCCAGGACGGTGAGAAACTGGTGGAGATGATTAAAAAGAGCGGTAAAAAGCTGAAGGAAGTGGTGATCACCTCTGGCGATCCTGATTTTTACTTTGGTCTGGAACCGATTGTTAAGGCCTGGCCGGATGTGAAAGTGGTTGCCGCGCCTGCGGTCGTGAAGCATATCCAGCAGACGCATGATGCCAAACTGAAATACTGGGGTCCTCAGATGAAGCAGGGCGCGCCGGATAAAGTGTTTGTTCCTGAAGTGACTCACCAGACACGCTTTAGCGTCGACGGCGAGGTGCTGGAACTGCGTCATCCTGAGCAGTACGCTGCCTACGTATGGATCCCTTCTGTGCGCACCATTCTGGGCGGTACGGGCCTTGCTTCCGGTATTCATGTCTGGACCGCTGACACCCAGAACGTTAAGAGCCGTGCAGAATGGCGTCATATCCTGACAGAAATGAAGACGCTGAACGCAACGAATGTCATTCCTGGTCACTACCTCGGGGCACGTCCTGAGGGTTCCCAGGCTGTGGATTTCACACTGAATTACCTGAAGAGTTTTGAAACGGCATTGTCACAGCACAAAACCTCAGCCGGCGTGATTGCCGCCATGAACTCGGCCTGGCCGAAACTGGCTGAACCGGCATCACTGGAACTCAGCGCCAAAGTGAATACTGGCGAAATGAAGTGGTAAATCTGTGACAGGTCAGTTAACCGCAGCGGTCACAGCCGTTTAGCGGTTAACGCCTGGAATGAAGCAGAGAGGTCCAGGCGCTATTTCTTTGTGAGATAGCGCCTGTCATCGCGCGCCTGCAACCGCGCTTCCGCCGGAGTCGGGAAGATATAGTGAAACAGATCGCGGTAAAAACTCAGATGCTTCAGTAATCCTTCCTGAATAGCCCGGCTGATGTCCTTAATCAGGAACGCCTGGGTAGTATTGAAGTTAGCGATACTGAAAAAGGTTTTGTCATAGACGTTCACCACCCCTTCCCATTTCATCACCTTCTCATCCGGAGATATCCCTTCTGAGGCAACAAACATGCCTTTATGGGATTTCACGCCCTGTTTACTGATATAGGTAGTTAACGCGTCATAGCCACGCTTATTGCGCCAGCGACAGAATTCATACGGCACATCGTAATGCGGCAGCACAAAGTCAGGCGTGCGAAAATGTTCATCCCCAATCAATCCATCCAGCGTGACAGTGAAATGCAGAAAATCCTGCAGGAAATCGAACTGGCGGGTTTTGGTCAGAGTAACATTGATGGTGAAGTGACCCGCCTGTACAAACCAGTAATTGGTGAAGCCGGTGACCAGAATACAGAATGCCTGCCAGTCACTGAGTTTTCGATCTCCCGCCAGTCCCCTGAAACGGCTGATCATCATCCGCGATTTTGGGTGCTGATACGCTTTCAGCAGCGGATCGTTCATACCCTTCAGTAACATCAGGCACACTCCTTGATAGATTGCGCTTATCCTGCCACGCCCTGATCAGGGTGAAAAGTGTCGTTGTTCTGAAACAGTCTGAACTGATCGTCACTATGATAGGGAGCCCGGTGCTTCTGGTAGCCGGAAGGCTCAACGAATAATGCGTTCATGTCTATCACCATCCCACTCAGGTGACAGGCTATCCTTAGGTTGAGGGCAGAACTTATTCTCTTTTCTTAATGCTGTTAACTGATGCTCTGGCCTGCTGTACGTATCAACTCACTCACTTCCGCCACCAGCTTACGAACCTTATCAGGGATAAAACGGGCGTCCGGGAAAACGGCATAAAGATAGCGGTCGGGAAGCCGCCAGTCCGGTAATACCCGTACCAGCCTGCCGGAGGCCAGCGCGTCTGCGCCAATCAGCAGCTGTAACCCGCCAATCCCCAGCCCCGCCTCAAGGGCCTGCATTAACGCCTCACTGTTGTTAGAACGAAACACGGTTTTCACGGGAACAGACACACCTGTCATCCCGGACACCAGCTGCAGCGGCGCATCAGGCGAAATACCGCTAAAACGTATGTGAGGATGCCGCTGTAAGTCATCGGGCGTTTCCGGCATACCGTTTTGCGCTATCCACTCAGGGGAAGCCACCAGTACGGTTTCAACCGTGATCAGCGAACGGGCCGCCAGCGTGGCGGGCGGTGACTCGCTAAGGCGGATCGCCACATCAACGCCCTCCGCAATGAGATCTGAAAGACGATCCTCAAGCGCGATATTCAGATGCAGCGCAGGATGCGCCTGCTGGAAAGCGATCAGATGCGGCATCAACCGATGCCCTATGCCGCTCGGCAGCTGAATATGCAGTTTGCCGTGAAGCGGCTGCGTGCCAGGCCGCAATTGCTGTTCAAGTTCCTCCATCGCACTGAGCAGTTGCCTGACCTGCTGCAGATAGTGCTGACCCTGCTCCGTGAGCGCCATTTTTCTCGTCGTTCGATGTAGCAGCACTACGCCCAAGGCCTCCTCAAGTGCAGCGATCTGCTGGCTCACCGCCGACTGCTTCATGCCATTTTGCCGTGCCGCCGCTGAGAAGGATCCCGCTTCGGCTACACGGACGAAGGTCTGGATCGCAGTCAGTTTGTTCTGCATTTATTGATTTTCCTGATAAGTGATATCTGGTTCAGGGGATTTAATCAGAATAACGCGCAGGTGAGAATGCGGCTTCTCTCTTAACAGGGTAATGATCATGAAAATGACGCAGGATAAAAAGGTTGCGCTGGTAGCAGGGGCCAGCGGGATTATCGGCCAGCAACTCAGCCAGGCGCTGGTGGCCGATCAATGGCAGGTGACCGCGCTGACGCATCAGTCAGACCTGGCGATAAGCGGAACCGAGGTTATCGCGGTGGATTTGCGCGACGTGCAGCAGAGCCATGAACGGCTGGCCTCACTGACTGATGTGACCCATATCTTTTACAGCGCATGGCTGAATGCCGCCGACTGGGAGTCGATGGTCGGTCCAAATCTCGCCATGCTGCAAAATCTGGTGCAAACCCTTGAAAATATCGCTCCGCTTGAGCATGTCAGCCTGATGCAGGGATACAAAGTGTATGGCGCCCATCTCGGACGATTTAAGACGCCGGCGCGGGAAAGCGATCCCGGCGTGCCCGGTGCCGAATTCAACGCCGCTCAGTTGAACTGGCTGAGCGCACAACAGCAGGGTAAAGCCTGGCACTGGAGCGCACCACGGCCCGGCGTGGTCGGCAGTGACCGGTCAGGCAACGTCATGAATCTGGCGCTGAGTCTGGCAATCTATGCTTCAATCTGTCGTGCAGCTCAGCTGCCTTTACGCTTCCCGGGTTCGCTGGAAACCTGGAACAGTATGGTGGATTTTACCGATGCGGCATTGCTGGCTGACGCCACGATCTGGGCAGCGCGCAACGCTGACGCACGCAATCAGGCGTTTAATATTAACAACGGCGATCTCTGGCGCTGGAGCGAGCTGTGGCCTGTCATTGCAGAATGGTTTGCGCTGGATATCGCGCCGCCCGTTTCACTCTCTTTCCGCCAGATGTTCAGGGACTATCGTACGCTGTGGCGAGACATCGCTGCAGATAACACACTCGTCGAGGCCGATATTCTGGCGCTGAGTGACGGGACTTTCGCTGATTTTGTCTTTGGCTGGAATTACGACATGTTTGGCGACGGCAGCAAGCTGCGTCGGGCAGGTTTTAACGGTTATCGTGCAACGGATGAGATGTTCTGCGATCTGTTTGCCCACTTCCGGTCATCGCGAATGATTCCGTGATAAAACGGTAAAGCGCAGAGAGCGGGAATATCGCTCTCTGCCTCAGGAAGATTTTAGCGCCCTTTCTTCTTACGTCCCGGCTGCACAAAGCGCTTGCGTGAAGCACCATTCGCATCGGCTTTTTCAGCCGGTTTAGCGGCACGCTTCTGTGGCTTACTCGCGGCGGCAGCTTTCGCCGGGGCTTTGGCTTTCTTCGCCGGTTTGTCTTCTGACGAGGAGTTCTCCAGCAGTTTAAACAGCTCTACGAGTTCGTCGTCGGTGAGATCGCGCCATTCACCCAGCGGTAACCCTTTGAGATTGACGTTCATGATGCGGGTACGCTCAAGCTTCGTCACTTCAAAGCCGAAATGCTTACACATACGACGGATCTGGCGATTCAGCCCCTGAACCAGGGTAATGCGGAAGACAAACGGGGCTTCCTTTTTCACTTTGCATTTTTTGGTCACCGTGCCCAGCATCGGCACGCCTGCGCTCATCCCGGCAATAAATTCATCGGTGATCGGCTTGTCGACAGTCACGACATACTCTTTTTCGTGATTGTTACCGGCCCGCAGTATCTTGTTGACCAGATCGCCATGATTGGTGAGGAAAATCAGGCCCTGAGAATCTTTATCGAGTCGGCCAATCGGGAAGACGCGCTTGCTGTGATTGACGAAGTCGCTGATGTTATCGCGCTCGCCTTCTTCCATCGTGGTGATGATCCCGACGGGCTTGTTCAGGGCAATCAGCACCAAATCGTCTTCGTCGCGCGGCTCGATCAGCTGACCATTCACTTTCACCACATCGCCTGCAAATACCTGCGCGCCCACAGAGGCGCGTTTGCCGTTAATGAAAACGTTGCCCTGCTCGATATAACGATCGGCGTCACGACGAGAGCAGATGCCGCTCTCGCTGATGTATTTATTGAGACGAGTTGATGAGTCAGTCAGCATGATTCCTCCAAAAAACGCGGACTATACCTTACCGGCGGGGGCTTGCGAAGCCTTTGTACGGGAAACTTTTGCCACTTTTTGCCCGCCTGGCCGTGGTCCGCATTTACAGGTCAATCGACATCTCCATACAACGCAACGCGCAGCCCGCCAGCTTTGACGGATAAAGACTTTCTCCCAGCGGCCGGAAACCATGCTGCTCATAAAAGCTCACGGCGTTTGGCGTCGACTCAAGCGTTAAGCGGCGATATCCACGCTGCAGCGCCTCCGCTTTGATAGTGTCAATGATCCGGCCCGCCATTCCCTGTCCGGCAAAGCCTGGCAGCGTAAAAATGGCTTCGACACTGGCGGCAGCGAGATCAAGCGATCCTGTCGCCACCGGCACGCCGTCCGGGCCATCAATCACGAAGAAGGGATTCACGCGAATCATCGCAGGAAAGCTGGCGGGCATGCGGTCCGGCGTCCAGGCGGCAAGGACATCGGGAGGATAAATGTGCTGGCAGCCGTGGCGAATAGCCAGATTACGGATATTCCATAACGTGTGCGCCTCTTCGGGCGATGCCTGTCTGACAATCATGATGCCCTCCGGCTCCTGAACAGAGCCGTTACGTTAGCACACCGCGATGCGGGGATCTCCAATCCCTGACAGGTTCAGATGTCGTCAGCCATTACCTCTTTGCGTAATGACAGACGACAGAGTTTAAAGCAGAGCAGTTAAAAGCGGGCGTTAAGTCCGACGTTCCATGTCACCTGATGCGTGTCGCTGTTGCCTGCCACTGCTGAGACGCCCGCAAAGGCATTGACCGATGCGCCAATCGGCACACTCGCCCCGACCGCCATATCGATCCAGTTATCGTCACGCGAGCCGCTGTTGCGGGTAAAGGCGGTGCGTGTCGATTTCAGTCCGGCGGTGACGGCAGAGTCGGTATCACCAAACTGGTGGTTATAGCTGACCTGCGCCCAGGGATTGATTAACAAATCCTTACTGTCGATACGCCAGCCGACGGAGCCGATTTGGGAATGCAGTGTCTGGTCGCCAAAGCGCATAGAAGTACTGCTGTTCCCCTCTTCTTTATACCCATCGACCTGGGTGTAATCCAGCGCATAGCTTGCCATCGGGCCGGTGGAGACATAGCGACCCAGCGGCAAATCCCAGCCGGTCTGTACCCGCATTCCCAGCACTTTGCCATCACTGCTGCCCTTTTCAGTACGTGTCGCGGGTCCCAGCCTGATCTGACGCTCAATATCATCAAAGTTGAGATCGGCATAATGGGCATCCGCATTAATCCATCCGCCATCGAGATAATTGAACTGACTCCAGAGCGCCACCAGATTGCCGCGTAAACGGTAATCAAAGCGCGACGAAGGATCCTGGCGTTGCGAGGTGGCGGAAAGCATCGCGCCGGCCTGCCAGTGATCGGTCAGCTGATAGCCCACACCTACGGTGCCAGTGGCGCTGGTGGCATCGCCATCAGGCAGGCTGTCACCGCGAAAATCTCGCTGTTGCCCGGCATAACCACCGAACACAGTAAACTCGCCAGCGCTGGCGGGCTGCTGACGCTGCTGCTGCAGATGACCGTCGAGCGTGTTATGCGCATCGCCCACCAGCATCGACGGTGCCTGAGCTAGCGCCGCCACCTGCAGCGGCGCATTCAGCACCGACTCAATATAATCGGCGATCAGCGCATGCACTGCCGGGCTGGGATGCAGCCGGTCGGCGAACAGATATTGCTGTGACTGAGAAAATCCAGGCGTCGAGGAGGTGCAGTCCATTGATGAGACACCTGGCGGGCAAGCCATGCCCGCCGTATTGCTGAGTCCATACAGACGCGGATTATCAATCACCTCATTAAACAGGCCATTGATATCCACCCGCGCGATGTTCCCGCGTGCTGTCAGCAGACCCTGCTCTTCAGCCTGATTGTAACGATCGGTCAGTGCCGCAGCCTCCTGACTCAGTAATTGCCAGGCAGCAATCAGCTGTTGCGCAAGAGCATCCCGGATAAGTGGAATCGAAGAGACCTGTCCTGCCGCCTCGTTTAGCGCGGTTTCAATCGCCTGCTCTCTTGCGGCCCGGTCAGGCGTGGTGGTGGTGCTCAGCGACTGAAACAGCGCCGCCGTCGCGGGTTGCGCAGCCGGGCCAAGTACCTGCAATATCGCCTGCAACAAAGCAGGCGTTGCTCCCACATTCGGCACCGTCGGCACAATCACCGTTCCGGCCCCGGCATTCAGCAACCGGCTGACCTGTGAGGCCGCTGCACTGGCACTGTTATCCACGATCTGCTGTGCAGCCAGCGGCGCCAGGGCTGCCGCCGCCAGATCATTACCACCAATCCAGTGAATGTAGAGACCGTTCGGGTCAGCCCGTCCCCCACGCGCCGCAAGATAGCTATCAAGTTGATCCTGAGTATTAAACAGCGGATTGATCGCCGGCACTGCAACCGCGCCACCCTCGGCATAGTTGTTACCACCCAGGGATGAGGGACGCAGGGTATCGCCCAGCGACTGCGCCAGAATCTCGTCATAAAGCGGATGAGTCGCGCCATCGTAGGTAAAGCGGCCTACGTTGCCGCCATCACTCAGGCTATCGCCAAACACGGTGAGATCGCTCCATGCCGCAGCAGGTAACGGGGACAACAGGCTCAGGGTCGCACAGCAGAAAAGGTATTGCGCGTGAAGGGGTTTCATCAGCAGCTCCGCACAAATCAAAATTTTGAGAAAAAAAGCGTCGTAACCGCACCCACTGGCGCAGCAAGCTGTAAGCGTAGTCGTCTCAGAAAATGGGCGGCAGAAAAGACGCGATCGCGGTCGCAAAGCCGAAAAATTTGGCTTAAAGATGAGCCGGAAAATCCGGTTAACCTGAAAGGCATACCGCTTCGGCTCAGTAATGATGACTACTTTTTGCTGACGGGTTTCAACCCGCGATTGAGATCCTGTAAACGCTTCATAGTTTTCACCGTGCGCTGCGGCAGCGTGGAAGCCACCGACAGGATTAGCATCTCCAGGCAAACCATAATCGTGCCGTGCAGGGGAATGCGTCCCTTCTCACCGCCACGGGGCACATTGATCACCACATCCGCTTCTCTCGCAAAAAAGGAGTCGGTGGCATTAGTCAGCAGAATAACCGGGATGTCGAGCCGCTTTGCTTCTCGCACTACGGCCGTGCCTTCGCGGTGTGCAGACTGCTGGGCCATCATCACCAGCACATCGCCGCGCTGAAGCGCCAGCATTTGTTCTGCCAGTGCAATACCGGCGCGATTCAGGGAGAAGGCGGGGAGACCAATACGGTTTAGCAGCCGCACGCTGTAGTCCGCAAGAATCCCCGAGGCATTAATGCCAAAGATAGCGACTTCCCGCGCTTCGCCCAGCAGCGCGACGGCATCCGCTACCGCCAACCGATTATGCGGTTGCGACAGCACCTCACAGGCATAACGATGACCATCCAGCACAAAGTCGATGGCGCTGTTCACATCGCTGGTCACCTCACTGACGGTGGTGATCATCTTATCTTCTGAAGTCAGCGAGGGACCAAACCAGGCCTTAAGCGTCTGTTTGAGGTCGCGCAGACCGCTAAAACCCAGAGCCTGAATAGCGCGGATCACAGTGGCATCAGAGGTGTGATTCGCTACGGCGATCTCAAGCGCGGTGCTCTCCAGTACCGTTTCCCGCTGTTGATCGATATAGCGCGCTACGGCCAGCAGACGCGGAGAAAGCTGTTTTTCGCGGGCACGAAGGCGTTCAGCGACCACATCCACTCTGTTTTTAACGGGTCTGTTCTGTTTCATGCTGCTCCTGCTGCTGACCTTACAAATCTGTAATGCTCACTCCCGGTCTGATCCAGGCGTGACAATTTCAGGCCTCAAAAATGTAGTGGAAGCCTCATTCCGCTTTAGATTTCACCTGAAAAAGCCAGGGATTAAACGCTATTTTCACATCCCATAACAAATAAATAATCATTATTATCAATAATATAAAATCATATCTGAACTGTTTTTTTATAAAAAGTGACGCGATAAAAATGTAGTAAAAACTCTTCAAATTTTGTTTACTACTACATTACCTGATGTTTGAATGATTCTCAATTACAGATGAGAAGTGTTGTCGTCCGGGCAACGTCATGATGTCTGAACGCTGATGTGCTTCTCCTCTGCTTAAAGCGCTGCATATTGCAGACCACCTCCAGGGAAGCCCTGCATGACCGACAGCCATCAGGGCGTATTAGCTTCAGAAACTGCCAGTAACAGACACGAAAAAAAATGAAAAACAAAGACACACGATATCCGGCCCGACACCCTGCTCTGGTCATGGCGATTTTCGGCAGCATTATGCTGCCACAGGTCAGTGCAGCAACCGACAGCGCACCGGATATGACCGTGACCGCGGATGCCAGTCCAGAGGGAAATTACAGCGCCAGCGAGACCAGCGTTGCCAGCAAAATGCCCACCGCGCGACTCGATGAGGTGCAGTCGGTCAGCGTGGTCACGCAGCAGCAACTGGAGGATTTTCAGGCCAGCTCACTGGCAGATGCGATGCGCTTTGTCAGTGGCGTCTCGGAGGCGAACACGCTGGCAGGCACCGAAGATGGCTTTGTACGGCGCGGTTTTGGCAGCAACGCCGATGGGTCGATTTACCGGGATGGTATCCGCAGCAGCCAGGGTCTCAATTTTGATGCGACGACTGAAAGGGTTGAGGTGCTGAAAGGTTCCTCTTCCCTGCTGTATGGCATTCAGAATCCGGGTGGCGTTATCAATGTGGTCAGTAAAAAGCCGCAGTATAACTGGCACTCCAGCGTCACCGGACGGTATGCCAGTGAGGGTGGCGGTGCTGGCACGGTGGATGTCACCGGTCCGTTGGGCAACGGTTTTGCCTTCCGGCTAATCGCCGAAAAGCAGAATCAGGATTACTGGCGCAACTTTGGCAATGAAGAGCACACACTACTTGCGCCATCGCTGCAGTGGTTCGGCGAGCAGGCCAGCTTTCTGATCAGCTATGCGGACTATCGCTATGATATTCCCTACGATCGTGGCACCGCGTTTATCGACGGCAAGCCGATTGATATTGGCTACAAAGATCGTCTGGATGATAAAGCTAACCATGCCTGGGGCCATAACAGAACCCTGAATGCCCATTATGACTGGCAGTTTAATGATGAGTGGCGCACCCGGTTAACGCTTGGCTGGAACCAGCGGCAATATGATAATAATGAAGTGCGCGTAACGGCGGTGAATGCCACCAGCGGCGTGGTGACACGTCGGGCCGATGCTAATCGCGGGTTTAACCACAAAACCAAATATGTAAGCTGGGATCTGATGGGCAACCCTGAAATTCTGGGGATGCAGCACGCGCTGGTGGCGGGCACCGACTATGAGATGAACCAGACTTATCGTGCTCATCAGTATCAGGGCAAGGTCAATCGCCAGTTCAATTACTTCAATCCCGACTATGACATGCTGTCGCCGGTCACAGACGCCAGCACAGAGAACACCGCTGCGGCTAATAACCTGAACCGTATCCATAGCCGGTCGCTCTACGCTAAAGACAGCATTTCACTGACACAGGACTGGATTGTGGTACTGGGTGGTCGTTATCAGCATTATGAGCAGCGTGCCTCTCGTGGCTTCAATCCGCAGATTGAAACCCTGAACGATGAGGGCAATAAGTTTCTGCCGCAGGCGGGAGTCATCTACAAACTTACGCCTGACCTCTCTTTCTACACCAGCGTCAGCAAATCTTTCACGCCTTCAACGGATGTGGATGATGAGGGTAACGTCGGCAAACCTGAGCAGGGAACCAGCTGGGAAGTGGGCAGCAAATGGCAGCTGTCGCCGAAACTCCTCGCCACCGTGGCGCTCTACCGTATCGATGAAAGGTCGATGTCGCTGAATATTAATGGCAGCACGCGAGCCATTGATAAAGCCCGTTCGACCGGTGCTGAGTTTGAGCTGAATGGCGAAATTGCGCCTGGCTGGGATTTGAGTGCGAACTACAGCTATGATCAGGCAGAAATTGTCAGTGACCGGGTTAATCCGGATAACAACGGTAACCGTCTGCAGAATGCCCCGCGTCATGCCGGTGCGCTTTACCTGAGTCATGAAATGCAGGTCAGCGGCCTGCCCGGCTCGCTGCGACTCGGTGGCGGTGCGCGATATGTCGGCAGTCGTGCAGGCGATCCCGACAACAGCTTCACCCTGCCCGACTACGTAGTGGCTGACAGCTTCGTCGCATGGAAAAACCGCCTGTTCGGCGAAAAAACGGAGCTGCGTCTGAACATTAATAACCTGTTTAACCAGCACTATTACACCTCAAGCGGCGGCAATCTGCGCGTCCGTGAAGGCGAAACCCGCAATCTGATGGTACAGGCCCGTGTTGAATTTTAAATCACTTCGTTCTGCATTGCTGATGCTCGGCGTGATGCTGGTCAGCGCGGGCGTACACGCCCGCACGCTGACCGATATTACCGGTCGCCAGGTTACCATTCCTGACCATCCGCAGCGTATTGTGCTGGGTGAAAGCCGGATGCTCTACAGCGTTGCGCTGCTGACACCCGGCAATCCTCTGCAAAATATCGCTGGCTGGCCGCAGGATCTGAAAAAGTATGATCCTCAGACGTGGCAGATTTTTGCCCGCCAGTTCCCGCAGATGGACGCTATTCCGGTACTGGGCCTGGATGGCGTTAATGACATGAATCCCGAACAGGTTATCGCGCTAAAGCCTGACGTGGTCATCCTGCCACAGCTGGCACGCGGCAGTGAAAGCGGCCTGGTACTGGAGAAAATGCTCGCGGCGGCGAATATCCCGGTGGTGAAGATCGATCTGCGGGTTGATTTGCTAAAAAATACTGAGCGCAGCATCATGCTACTGGGCGAAGTACTGAATCAACCCCAGCGTGCGGCTGACTTTAATCGCTTCTACCGCAGCCACATGCAGCGCATTGCGAGTCGTCTGGCGGGTTATCACGGCCCGAAGCCATCCGTGCTGTTGCAGTTGCACCTGGGACGGCGCAGTGAATGTTGTGTCACCTCGGTAAACGGCAATCTGGGTGAGCTTCTGACGTTTGCGGGTGGCAAAAATATAGCCAGTGAGCAGATCAAAGGTGTGTTCGGGCGGCTGAGTGAGGAAAGTGTGATCGCTGCTCAGCCGGATTACTACTTTGCTACCGGCACTGGCAGCGCAGATGAAGTGGGTGCGTTAAAACTTGGCCCCGCTGTCACCGCAGCGCAGACCCGACAGAGCCTGCTGGCACTGACAGGTAAGCAGAATGCCCTGAAGCAGCTCACCGCACTGCGCGACGGTCATGCCGGTGCTATCTGGCACAACTTTTACCTCAGTCCCTGGCACGTAGTAGCAACCGAATTCTTTGCGACCACGCTCTACCCGCAGCTGTTTCATGACGTCGATCCTGAACAGACACTACGGCAGCTGTTCCGTGATTTCCTGCCAATCCCCTATTCGGGCAGCTACCTCTACAGACTGGCACCCGAAGTGAAACCGGAATCAGGCCGCTGACAGTCCGCGATTTTTTACCCGAACGATATCTGCCATCACCGACAACGCAATTTCCGCCGGCGTTTTGCTGCCGATGGGCAGACCAATGGGCGCATGGATGCGGTCCAGTTCCGTCCGATCCAGACCGGCGATCTGCTGGAGTCGCGCGCGCCGTTTCTCGCTGTTTTTCACCGAGCCCATAATACCGATATAGAACGCGGGTGTGGCAATCGCTTCCATCATCGTCAGGTCATCAATGCGCGGATCGTGGGTCAGTGCCACAATCGCCACCGCAGCGTGCGCCCCGTTCAGCTCCAGCCAGCGCGCCGGATGCTGTGACACCAGCGTCACGTTGTCCGCGCCGCTGAAGTGGCTCTCCAGCTCTGAGAGCATCTCCGGGCGGTGCTCACAGACCCGCACATGAAAACCCAGGATCTGCCCAAGCCGGATGCACTCATAGGCTACGGTTGAGTAGCCCGCGATCAGCAATTCCGGTATCGCGCCAACAGGCAGCAACATCTGCGCCTCGCTGGCATCCAGCTCAGGCAGCACACGATCGCTGGCGATAACTTCCCATTGTGCGCGTTCACCAGGCCGTATCATTTTCACCATCGGCTGTTGCCCGCTCAATGCGCGTTGCATTGCCTTCAGCAATGCCAGCGTCGCGTCATCAGGCGGCAAATATTCAATGGCGATCTCCAGACTACCGCCGCACGGCAAATTAACGTCAGGCCGAATTCCGCCCTCACCATAACGCACACGCTGACTGCTGGCTCGGTAAGCACCCGCCGCCAGTTGCGCCAGAAAATCCTCTTCAATGCAGCCGCCCGACAGTGAGCCGCAGTACGCTCCGGCTTCATTGACTGTCATCAGCGTGCCCGGCGCGCGCGGCGAAGAGCCATAGGTACGCAGCACCGTACAGAGCCAGACATTCTGACCTGCCTGGCAACTACTCAATGCCGCATTAATCACGCGTTGATCCAGCGTTATCATGAAAATTCCTTTATTAACTGCAGATCAGCGGGGAGATCGATATCGCACAGGCAACCGCGATCCTGAAGTGGCAGCCTGACCGCCTGTGACTTCACCATCGCCTGCGGACCGGCATCGCCCTGCAACACGCTCAGCATGGGATAGCATTGCTGCTGAAAACCGACCGGATGGCCTGGCCTGCCCTCAATCCACGGCCTGACGATCATCGCATCCCCCAGCGCGGCGCTGACGGCGCGATAGCTTTCCGCCGTGACAAATGGCATATCACCCAGCGCAATCAGCCAGCCGTCGTAGTCGCGGCTGGCGTGAACACCGGCAGCGATCGATTCGCCCAGTCCGCCGCTGTTACACAGCACTAAAGTTGCCTGCCTGCAGAGCGTGTGTATTGCCGATGCGTCGGGGCGCGTGACGACGAACAGGTCAAGCCCGCTGGCAGCGGCCTGCTCCAGTGTATGTTGCAACACCGGTTTGCCTTCCAGATCAGCCAGAAGCTTATGCTCGCCTGCCTGCTGGCGAAAACGGCGACTCAGCCCGGCGGCCAGTACGACAAGCGCTATCCTCACTCTCTTTCTCCGCTCAGCGTGCAAAACGGGCGCAGGCTCCAGCCCACGCCCGTAAACGACAATTCGACCGGCTGTCAGCCGGTCAGGAACAGGCTCAGATAATTTTGTCGAGCGTAATCGGCAGGTCGCGAACACGCTTACCCGTAGCATGGAACACCGCATTGCTGATCGCTGCTGCCACGCCGACGATTCCCAGTTCACCCACGGGTTTACCGCCCATCGTAGTCGCCTCGAAATCGGGCTCGCCCACGTTGATGGTGGTAATGTCAGGAATATCGCCGTTAACCGGCACCAGATAATCCGCCAGGTTGTTATTGATTACCCGGCCATTACGCGGATCGATGATGCCCTCTTCCATCAGTGCCTGGCCGACACCCATGATCATGCCGCCAATCCACTGACTGCGCGCCAGTTTAGGGTTGTAGAGACGGCCGCTGTCGAGTGCCGCGACCATCCGTTTTACCCGAATCGTGCCAAAGTCTTCATCAACCCGCACTTCAACAAAATGCGCGCTCCAGCTGTGAGCAGAGAATTTTTCAGGACGGGTACCATCATTGAGGTTGCGGACCATCTTATCGCGCTCACTTTCTGACATATCATCCGGGAAGGTCCCGCCTTTCACCGTGAGACTCTCCGACGGTGCCAGGCTCGCCAGCTGCGCGAATGAGACGGCCAGGTTGCTGTGCTGAGTATGCTGCACGCCGTCGCCTTTCAGGGTGAGCTGAGAAGCCGGTGTACCTTTCAGCGGCGACTGAGCCAGCTCGCTTGCCAGCTTCAGTAACTGGTCGCGCATGCGTTTAGCGGTGTCGTCCACTGCGGCAGTCACGTTGCCGGCCAGCTGCGAACCGCCCGCTACGCCTGTACGCGGCAACTCGGTATCTCCCAGTTGCACCTCAATGGTGCCGGAGGCCACGCCCAGAATGTCGGCAGCAGTCTGCGCCAGAATGGTATAGGTTCCGGTGCCGATATCCGCACCACCGCACTGCACCACAAATTTGCCCTGCGGCGTCAGGATGATTTTCGCTTCTGCGGGCAGCTTATTGACCGGATAGGTGCCGGAGGCCATACCCCAGCCAATCAGCTCACGCCCCTCACGCATTGAGCGCGGCGTCATAATCCGCTGGTCCCAGCCAAAGGCTTCAGCCCCTTTCTGATAGGCTTCTTTCAGTCGGCGTGAACTCCACGGCAGATCGAGCTGATAATCTTTGTCTGCCCAGTTGCGCAGACGCAGTTCCAGCGGATCGATGTTCAGGGCATAAGCCATCTCATCCATCGCCACTTCCAGTCCAAAGGCGCTGGGGTTTTCGCCTGGCGCGCGCATCCATCCCGGTGTAACGGTGTTGATCGGCCTGATCTGATGTTGAGTGGAGACGTTCTCCACCGCATACATACGCGCTGTAACTTTGCTGCAGTTCTCGGCAAATTCGTCGATCAGTGACGTTTCACTGAAGCTGCGCTGGATAATCGCCTGGATTTTGCCGTCACGCGAGGCACCCAGCTCCAGCTGCTGAGAGGTAGCAGCACGTCCGCCGAGACCCGTAAAGGTCTGCGGACGGGTCAGCGACACCTTGATCGGGCGGTTAAGCGCCCGCGATGCCACACTCGCCAGCGCGACGTGGGTATAGGGCACTGGCTTTGAACCAAATCCGCCGCCGACATAAGGCGAGATGATGCGCACGTCTTCAACCTCAATGCCCAGCCACTCGGCGATCTCCACCTGTGCGCCCGCGACCCACTGGCTTGGCTCCCAGACAGTGATGCGTCCATCCTGCCACTGCGCCACACAGGCGTGCGGTTCCATTGGCATATTGTATTCGCGCGGCGTGGTGTAGCGCTGACTCAGACGCACCTCAGCCTGTTGCATCGCTGCCTGCGCATCGCCCATGTTGATATCCTGCTTCGATACCGGTTTCGGCTCAACGCCCTCATCAGTTGCAAAAATCAGCGCGGGTGAGGTTTCATACTCAATTTCAACCAGCGAGGCGGCATAGGTCGCCTGCTCGAAGGTCTCTGCCACCACCAGACCGATATTCTGCCCGTTGTGAATAATCACATCGTCCTGAATCGGGGTGTAGGTTGACTGCGCCGCGCCCCCATCTGCAATGGCAGTAGGTTTGTTGATCTTCAGGCTGTTCAGATGGGTATAAACCGCCACCACACCCGACGCCTGCTGCGCCTTGTCGGTTGACATGCGGCTGATACGACCGCTGGCAACGGTAGACTGGATCACCACGCCATAAAGCGGATTTTCCGGCTGATGTTCAACCGCATAACGCGCTTCACCAGTGACTTTCACTTTGCCGTCGCCCCGCGTGCGAGCGGCGCCCAGCCCTTCAATCGGGTTGTCTGCAGCTGAGTTCGCCTTCACTGCATCCTGAGGCGCGTGGTCGTTTACGTCACTCATGCGATTTCTCCTGCTGCCATCAGCGCGCGTGCAATGACACGCGGCGCCAGTTTTGCTTTATAGGCGTTGTGTGCCAGCGCCTGCGCTTCCTGGGTAATCAGTTCTGCGGCCCGGAACACTGTCTCTTCATTAAACGGCTGGCCTTCCAGTGCCTGCTCCACGGACCTGACGCGCCAGGGTTTGGTTGCTACGCCGCCAAGGGCGATATGCACCTGACGCATCACGCCGTTCTCCAGCGTAAAGCCTGCGGCGGCACTGGCTGCAGCAAACTCATAGGAGCTGCGGTCGCGGACTTTAAGGTAGTGAGAGTGCCGGAGAGAGTCGGTTTGCGGCACTTCAATCGCCACAATAATTTCGTCATCACGCAGATCGTGCTCACGATCAGGCGTGTCACCTGGCAGCAGGAAGAAATCATCCATTGCGATGCGGCGGGTTTCGCCCTGCTGATTCTGCAGGACCACAATGGCGTCAAATGCCACCAGTGCGACCGCCAGATCGCCGGGATAAACCGCAATGCAACTGTCGCTGGCACCCAGAATGGCATGATTGCTGTTAACGCCATCCAGTGCGGCACAGCCAGAACCCGGATTGCGTTTGTTACAGGCAGTAAAGGTCGCCGGATCGCGGTAATAGGCGCAACGGGTACGCTGACGTAAATTGCCGCCCAGCGTCGCCATATTACGAATCTGAGGAGACGCAGCCTGCCACAGGCTGCCGTAGATTGCCGGTGCATTCTGCTCGCAGTCGTGATGATCGGCCAACTGACTCATCGTGACCAGCGCACCGGCCGTAATTTTATCGTCGTCAAACTGCAGATTTTTAAGCTCGCTTAATCCGCTGATACCAATTAACTGGGGTGGCGTGAAGACGCCACACTTCATCAGATCGAGCTGCGTGGTGCCGCCCGCCAGCAACTGACTGCCTGACTGCTGTTTAAGGGATGCGGCGTCCTGAGGCGTCTGCGCGATTTTCCAGCTGAATTCATTCATGCGGACTCCTTCGCCATCTCAGCAGCGGCCTGTTTAATCGCATCGACGATGTGCGGATAAGCCCCGCAACGGCAGAGATTGCCGCTCATATATTCACGGATCTCATCATCTGAACCGGCGTGGCCCTCTTTGATACAGGCGACAGCGGACATAATCTGGCCCGGCGTGCAGTAGCCACACTGGAAGGCATCATTTTCCATAAAGCAGCGCTGAACCGGATGCAATTCACCTTCGGTGGAGGCCAGGCCTTCAATGCTGGTGACTTCAGCGCCATTTGCCTGCACCGCCAGCGTCAGGCAACTCAGCACCCGCTGACCATTAATCAGCACCGTGCAGGCACCGCATTGTCCCTGGTCGCACCCTTTTTTAGTGCCGGTCAGGTTCAGATGCTCGCGCAGTGCATCGAGCAGGGTGACTCGCGGATCGACCTGCATCTGCTGCGACTGGCCATTGACCTGCATTGTTAGCGATATTTGTTCCGACATTGTCTGCTTCCCATTGTTGTGGGCTAAAAGATGGTTTTTATTGGTATTTTTATGACGGGAGTGAAATCGGGGAAATGGTGATAACCCTAATCTTTACACGCGTATCTCTGCTTTTAGGTTTAGCAGCTTTTTGGCGATTCGGGGAAGATCAGGGTAAAAGACAGCGTTATCTGAGGTGAAAAGAAGATCAAAGCGTTATAAAAGTTAAAACATAACGATTTCATCTCTATGATTTTATGGGCTTTAAAGTCTAACTTGCTGCTATGTGTCGTTCAGAAGACTTCTGGAACTGCCTTGTTAACTTTCCCAAAAAGTTAAACACTCAGGAATTGCCTGAATCCACAATCCTGTTTAAGCCAGAATCCGCTGACGGAATATGCAACGTTGAGTCTGCTACGAGATGGCCATTTTCTCGGTTCAGTGAGGCAATGAGGTGCCTGAACGCCTGGCACACACATCAGGCTCCTCTTCTGGCCCCCTGGTGGCTTAGAGTATTTGTGGTGGGATAAAATGGGTCATTACCAGTATGAAAAACGAAATGTACACGCGTCATCTCAAGGTTATCCATATTATCTGTTAAGCGTGCAGAAATGCTCTACCCTTCCGGATAGTAATATTATGGGCTGATTACTCACCATTTCGTTGACGTGAAAGAATCACAGACTTTTTTCTGATTAACTTCCACCGATGAGATGTTGACAACGATTTCTGGCGTCCCAGTTATATTGAGGATTTTTTATAAAATCAGAAGCAATTTTGGCACGATCTGAATTAACCGTGATGACATAATCAGCCGAAATTTCCCGGACACCATATTCAGTATCAATAAAGTAGTGTTTTCCTGGCTGCGGAATAAATGGCACCCATTGAGAGAGTAAATACGTTTCCTGATGCTTAGTTTTTTTTCCTTTTTCGTCATAATCGCTTTTAATCGTATTGAGTTGCTGAAGAGCCATAAGCCTGCCCGGTTTTACCTTGCCAGTCATAACGTGACCTGCAGAGGGTATTAAATTTGACTCAAGTTGATAGCGCTCAGTTCTGTCATAACAACTGCCTTTCTTCTCATAGACAGAAAGATAAAATGTGCCCACAAATCCTTTTGGATTTATGGCCACTACGGTCGCTGCATCTTTACCTTCGTAATTTTTATAATCGAGGGGAAGAAGCGTAGAACAACCCACCAGGATAATAGCAGGGCATATTAACACTATTCTCTTAAATTTCTTGATGGCATGCATTTATTTTATCTTCCTGATATTCAGATTCTGGACGCCTGCCGCGAATAAAAAACTAAAGGTATTTATAAAAAATTCTATTTATCGCGCAATTAAACGTAATCGCAGACCAAGTGAGTTTAAATTTCACTCAGCCAGCTATTTTTAGCCATAAAAGCCATGCAGGCACTCTCTATCTGATGGCCTTATTATCAGGACGATTAAAAAGCCCGAAAGAGCTTTTTAATCGCTTTATGGCGTGCAGAGACGAATCAGAATCGGTATTGCAGACCCGCGGTGATCGTGTAGTTTTTATTCGAGATACCCGCGGCATCTCCACCAATTGATGCTGAATCACCGGAGAATCGGTCAATGATCTCTGTGCTGCCTTTGCCTTCTTCATATTTGCTGTAAGTAAATTCGGCAAAAATTTTGGCATCAGGTGTCACATAATATCCTGCGTCGACTGATGCGCCGTAGTACCGGGAATTAGTCGCTTTCTCGCGAAAGGTGAGATCGCGCATGTAGTGCTCGTCGTTATCGTGTGCACGGACCCAGTCACTGAATTTAAACAATGCGTTAAATTCGAAGTCGTTAATACGATACTGTCCCGCAAGACCAACGTAAGGCATTGAAAAACGCTGGCTATACCCAATGCCACGTTCACCTCTCGGGAAATCACCCGTCGATGCGCCATTATCGTAATTGTATGAGCCACCAAAGGCGGTCCAGCTGAAGCGGGTTTCCTGATAACCAGCCGTCAGCCCGGCCTTGTAGTTATCGCCTTGCAACACCCAGCCCTTAACATTGAGATCGTATTCGTTGGCGTAATTAACATCCGTGCGGGGATGAGATGAATGGTCTGTCCAGGCTGACTGATTGTCATCAAGCCAGTCATAGTCATCCATATGACCGGAACCGGACGCCAGGGAAGTCCAGCCTCGCGCATTCAGCGTCAGAAATGAGTATGCATCCCAGGATAGTTCGCCTTTCAGAATAGCCACATTCTTTATTTTCCAGTCCAGTTTGCTGACTTTGCGGCCTGTTTCTGTGTCGTAAACCAACTCATGAGATTTGCCACTCAGCATCCCGGCTGACGTCGAGACAGTAAAACTTTCCGGAGAAAAATTCGGTGAAAACCGATCTGAATCTGCGCAGGCTCCCCCTGACAGCGTCGCCATCATCATCACTGCAACGGTACTTTTTTTCATTTTAATCCCATCTCCTTGAAGGTAATCCTTGTACAGCAGCGCCATTCTTCTCATTCAATGGCAGCTGCACTTCTATACTCACCTGTGGGGCTGAAGCCCCGAAAAAACGAAATCCTGCGCGATGGTGCATGTGAAGTCGGAGATTTGTTAACAACTCACATTGTCCATCGCAGGTTTGAACAGTTAAGGCAAATTCCTTAATCGGCATGTCATCAGGAAACATTAATTATTTTTGCCATTCCCACTTTTATGGCGGCCTGGGTTATGGCCAAGCTGCGGAAGCCAGGTTCCTCAGGCGTTCATGCCGAAAGATGTCATTCACAATGCTATCTCCTGACCTCCCGCCAAAAGAGTGATTAATGATCGGCCAGGCGGCTTGATTCTCAGCATTACCGTTCAGGTTGGGACACTGCTGAAGAGCGAATCTTGATATAAAGCGCAATTAGGATTCCCTGTTTCCATGCTTCTCTTACGGCAGACTATTAAATTGCAGTAGCCTCTGAAAGCCACGTATTCCCGGCGCCCTGCTCGCCTTCTATCAGGCATCCTTAAGGCGCGCGAGCATGCGGTTTCTGTAAGCGTAGATGATTGCGCAGAGTAAAAGGCTGAGCAACGCAGTACAGATAAAAACGCCCGCCCCGGTCATCGCCAGCATTATCCCACCGATCAAGGGTCCGACAGCGATCCCTAGCGTCGACAACATTGAGGCGCCAAGATATGCACCGCGATGCTCTGGTGGTGCCAGCTGATCAAGTAAAATGTTCAGATTTGGCATCAGAATCGCTTCGCCCACACTAAAGACACTGGTCACAGTAAGCCAAAGCCATATCTCCGTTGAGCGTGTACTAAAAAAGCAGATCTGAGATAGCGCGAAAATAAACCCACCTAGAAGAATGCGCTTCGGCAGGGAAACGGTAGCCAGAAACCGCATGATGAACGTCTGGAAGACCAGAACGGTGCAGGCATTTGTCACCAGTATCAGGGTAATCAGCGTAATGGCGGCGTCGCCATTCAGTAACAGGAGATACTGCGGCAGAATGGCTTCGTAATGGATAAAAACAACACTGCATAAAATGCTGCACAGCAGCCCCGCAATATAAATGTTATCCCTCGCGATGATACCGATAACCTGATGCAGTTTAACCGTTACCCCGTCTCCATCCTGCTCCTTCACAAGTTTTCCTGCGGGGATAAACAGCAGCACATAAACGAAAAAAGGAATATAGGTAAGCCCGGTTATTAAAAAGGTGCCCTTTTGCGATGTCAGGCCAAATGCAATTCCGACCAGCGGGCCGAATACCGCTGCGACGTTGATAAGGTAATAGCGCATTTGCAGGGCAAGCGCACGACGACGACGATCCACCAGCAAATCACTCATCAGTGCGCGCAGCGGCGGATCAACCCACGCAAAGGAGACGCCGATAATCATCAGGCCAATAATAAACAGCCCCATCCCGGCGGCCTGCGCCAGAAGACTATACCCCAGCGCTGAAAACCCGCAGCCCAGCAGCAGAATAACGCGTCGCCCCAGCCTGTCTGAAATCTGCCCACCGTACATGCCGAGCACCACCGAGAACAGTGCACTGCTGGTCATTGCCACACCAATGGCGATCGGCGACATATGATAATTCTGCGTCATGATGACGGCGATAAACGGCCATGCCATGAAATAGCTAAAGCGTATAACCAGCGTAAAAAAGAGAAGCGCATGAACTGTCGCCGGAAAAGATTTCAGCGTCCGGAATAATCCTGTTTCCGTACATTCCTCAGCCGCAGGTCTGGTCGTCATAAAATATCCTTATTTTGTTTCTGTAAGTGCTACGCAACGCAGTGTGCATAAAGCCTTAATATTAATAAGATTATTCTCCAGGACACGCAATCCAAATGTTAACTGATTGTTTATTTCCCCAGCTTATAGGGTAAAGGCTCCTGTTCGGAGAGCAATGTAAGGAAAAAAGTAATGCAGGGAATTAAATGCGGACATTACTGCTGGTAATGAAGGTTACCCGTTACCGAAGCCGTTCTGGTGAGCGCGTTGGCTGGCTTTAAGCGTTTAAATGTGGAGAAGAAATGAAAAACAGGGTGGCCAAAAATAGCCTGGGCGGGATTCAAAACTCATATTGCGGATAGCATTAAACGATTCGCGCAGTAAGCGCAACGCGGCGCTGATATCCACTGAATTGCGTTACTGCGCATCAACATGTTTATTTGTAAATATGAGCGGTGCCAAACAGGACGTTATTGCCTCCCGCCGCCACGATACGGTAGCTGCTGGCTCCCGCCGCCTGCGCTTTTGCTGCCAGATTGTCTTTTAATTCAGAAAGCGTAGTTGAGCCGCTGCTGTCAGAGACGCTACCGATAAGGGTCTTACCTTGTGGCATGGTGGTTTCCATTGCGGCAAAGCTGGATACAGAAACAGAGCCCAGAATTACAGCGGCCAGAATCATTTTTACGTTTTTCATATGTCACCTCAGAAAGTGGAATTCGCCAGGGGAAGCAAACGGTAAACTGTTGCTGCCCGATGTGAGAATTACACCATCGCAATGTATCGGTAACATATCGACCAGGGGTGGAAAGTGTACCAGAACTTCGCTTTTGCCGTTATTACACACTGCGATACAAATCAGTGAAGGTTATCCGGCAATGTCACCCTCACCCGCAAACCGCCCTGTCGGCGGTTCGTCAGTGTCAGCTCACCGCTTAAGGACGCCACCAGCTGCTGGGCAATGGCTAAACCCAGCCCGGTTCCACCGGTGGCCCGGTTACGCGAGTGCTCGATCCGATAAAAAGGCTGCATCACCGCATACATCTCTTCCGATGGGATGCCGGGGCCGCGATCCAGCACCGCTATAGTGATCTGACCTGCATCCTGTTCCACCACCACTTCCGCGCTGCCCGCGAACTTCAGCGCATTATCGATCAGATTACTGAGCGTTCTGCGCAGCGCGTGCGGTCTGGTACTAATCGAACCGTGGAGTGTTCCCTGCAGCGTTACCTGCTGCCCCGTGTCCTGATAATCGCAGACCAGGCTGTCTATAAAAGCATGCGGCTGTATGCGGCACGGTTTTTCATCGCTGCTTTCACTGGTGCGCGCATAGGCCACGCCTTCGCGAATCAGCCGGGTCATCTCCTCAAGATCCTGCAGCAGTTTGCTCCTGACGTCTGTCTCACTCATCATTTCTGAACGTAGACGGATACGGGTTATCGGCGTTTGCAGATCGTGGGAGATCGCCGCAAGAATTTGCATGCGCTCTTTGAGATAGGCACTCATTCGCTGCTGCATGGCATTAAAAGCCCGTGCCGCATTGCGCACTTCAACCGGCCCCTCTTCCGACAGGCGCACCGTTTTATTTGAATCGGGATGCAACTGTTCTGCAGCCCGTGTCAGATCTGCCAGAGGCCTGACCGCGCTGCGCACCGCAAACCAGGCGGAGCCAAACAGCAGCACAAACTGCGCCACGAGTACAATCGGCAGCCAGCGGGCAAACGGCATATTACGCGGGGCCAGATCAATGCTGAGCGGGCTGCCATCACGTAAACGCAGATGCGCCATCATCTGAGCACTGTTATCAGGATTAACGCTGAAGCTCAGGGGATAGCGCGGGCCAAGCGCCCGCGTCAATGCGCTGGCCGTGTCCTGCAGGCGTTTTGTCTTTGGCGGCTGGCCCAATGGCGTAGCGTGCAACAGATAGTGATGATTACTGCGATCGAGATGTGTTGCCCATGCAGCGCGTTCACTGGCAGGAAGGCGATCGAGAATCGCAACGCTGGTGGCCACGTCATATTCCAGATTGCCCATCATCATGGCTTTGGCACTTTGCGCCCGCTCCAGCAGCAGCAGTCCCAGAGTTAATCCATTCGCCAGCAGTAACCCAAGCAGCAGAATCAGCATCAGCCGCGAGGCCAGGCGTTTAGGCCACCATTGCATCAAACGTTTCACGCGTTGGCCTCACGCAGTTCCACCGGCATCGCAAATACATAGCCCTCGCTGCGCACCGTTTTGATATAAAAAGGTTCGCGGGCATCATCGTTTAAGCGTTGACGCAAACGGCTGACCAGCAAATCAATGGAGCGCTCGAATAACTCGGCGTCTCGGCCCTGCGTCAGATTCAGCAACTGATCGCGATTAAGTACACGTTTTGGATGATCAACAAATACCCGCAGCAGGCGATACTCCGCGCCGCTGAGTGCCACCATCACGCCCTCTTTGTCCACCAGGTTACGCGACGTGGTATCCAGCACCCATTCGCCAAATGCCACAATTCGCGCCGCTTCTGAAATAACAAGATTGGGCGGCATCATGCGCGTACGGCGTAAGACGGCTTTTATTCTGGCAAGCAGTTCACGCGGGACGAACGGTTTGACCAGATAATCATCGGCGCCCATTTCGAGCCCGATGATGCGGTCAGTCTCTTCGCTTCGCGCTGTTAACATCAGCACTGGCGTGCCTTTATGTTTTCCACTGCGCAGTTCACGACAAAGGGTAAGGCCGTCATCGCCCGGCATCATCACATCCAGCACAATCAAATCAACCGGCATGCTATCGAGAAAGCTACGCATTTGCCGCCCGTCGGCGACCTCTGTCGTACGCAGACCGTTCTTTTTCAGGTATTCCGCAATCAGGCTACGAATTTCACGATCGTCATCCACGATCAAAATGTGATCGACATGTTCCACAGCGCAATCCTTATTTTCAGAGGGTGTGCAAACCGCTGTCAGCTTATCGCAGTTATATCGTTAGCGTTGCCGGCTTTGTACCGGAGTGTATCTCCCTTCCTCATCGATCCTGCGTCACCATCATGACGGGCGCGGCATTTGGCCAGAAACATTCCGTCATCCTGCTACATAAAAATACAAATCTCTTTCTCCGGGAAACAGTACCGATACAGGGCTTTGCTTTTATAGGCCAATGAAAGGCCAGTCCGGCCTTTGCTATCCGGTAAAGGGCTTGCTATGAACCGTACTCTTCGCTGTTTCCTGATTGCTAATAGCCTGCTGATTTTGAGCCAGAGTGCAGGCGCACATGATCACCCCAGTGCCAATGCAACTGCCGTTCTCCAGGAGCAAGGCTTCTGGAAAGAAAATGAACAGGCTATGGACACCATGATGTCTCGCATGGCTATCGAACCTACCGGCAATGTTGATGAAGACTTTGTTGCCGTGATGACACCGCACCATCAGGGCGCCATGGATATGGCCGTGGCTGAGTTGCGATACGGCAAAAACGAGCAGCTCAGGCGTATTGCGCAGGAGATCATTGTGACCCAGCAACAGGAGATCGTCGCGATGTATCAGGCGCTGGGTAAACCTCTGCCTCCGGCCGCCCCCGCTCCCGATCAAGTCCAGCCAGATTCTGCGCCTGCGGCTCCGCAGGGAAACTAAGCCACACCCTGTGGCCTTTGAAACAACCGACAGTAAAAAGGGATACACCATGACAAGACCATTTGTATGCTCAATCCTTGCGGCAACAGTGGCGCTGGCGTCGTCGTTCGCCTGGGCGGGACAAGCGCCTTATGCTGCCTCTGCAGCGGACATCAGCGTGAGTTATCATGACCGCGTTTACGCAGCAGAGCAGTTCTCCAACACCGTTTCTGTTACCGACCCCGCCAGCAATACCCTGCTCGGGGTGATTAAACTGGGTGATGCGCAACCGGCCAACCTTAGTCCACTCTATAAAGGCCAGGTGCTGGTACATGGACTAGGTTTTTCGCCAGATGGCAAAACCCTTGCTGTTGTTTCAATTGGTTCCAACTCTGTCAGCCTGATTGATACCGCGACCAACGCAGTGAAGCATGTGACTTATGTGGGTCGAGCACCGCATGAAGCGTTCTTTACTCCCGATGGCAAAGAAATCTGGGTCACCGTACGCGGTGAAAATTATATTGCGGTACTGGATGGCAACAGCGGGGAAGAGAAAACGCGTATTACCGTGCCTGGCGGTCCGGGCATGCAGATTTTCTCACCGGACGGTCAATACGGTTACGTTTGCTCCTCCTTCAACCCCGAAACCGTGGTGGTGGACGCAAAAGCGCATAAAATTATCGGCAGCATTAAACAGGTCAGTCCGTTCTGTCCCAATATAGCCGCCACGCCTGATGGCCGGCAGGTCTGGTTCACGCTCAAAGATGTCGGTAAAGTGCAGGTGTTCGATGCGCGCCCACCGTTTACACTGCTGAAAACCATCGACAGCGGTCCGATTACTAACCACGTCAATATCGTGCATAACGCTAAAGGCACCTTTGCTTACGTCACTATTGGTGGCCTGAACAAAGTAAACGTTTACCGTACCGATGATTTCCATCAGGTCGCAACCATTCCGGTAGGCAATCTGCCACACGGCGTCTGGCCATCGGGTGACGGAAGTCGTGTTTATGTCGGTCTGGAAAACGCTGACGCCCTGACGGCGATTGATACCCTGAGCAATAAAGTGATCGCGACCATTCCAATTGGTCAGGCACCGCAGGCGGTGGTCTATGTGCCCAATGCCGTGCCGCAGGGCGATGGTAAGCAGAACCTGGTGCCGTTGGGCCTGGCAGGTAAGACAGCACACCTGACACTGAAAGAGGTAAATGCTGCGCAAGGGGCGCAGCCTGCAACCACGCTGACCCTGTTCGATCAGGGGTTGACCCAGGTGTTGCAGGCGTCTGCAACCGGGCTGGAACCAAAGCAGGCCTATCTGCTGGCGCTGTCGTCTGATGCTGAAGGAAAAGGTGAGCTGGAGCCACTGGCACAATTTATGACCAACCCGGCCGGTGCAGCGATCGTTAATGCCGTCGGTCCGATTCGTCAGGTGGTGAATAGCCATCATGCAGATGAACGACGTTATCTGGTGATTGTAAAAGGCACCGCCGATCAGCACGGTAAGCCTGTGCAGATTCAGGTGCGTTAATCCTCTCTTTGCTGCTGTCAGCCAGGTCTCCATGGGGATCTGGCTTTTTTATTGTTGCGGCAGTCAACAGACCAGCTCTGGTTCAGCGCTTCAGGTGTGGTCAGCGGCGATGGGCTACGTACCGGCAGACGATTTTTGCCTTTGCGACGAAAATTCAGTTTCAGCAGGCAGTAAATGCGGTGGATCCGCTTATGGTTCCACTGATATCCCTGCCGCTTCAGAACCTGAAAAAGCTTCGGGAAGCCGTATCGTGGATATCTTTCAGCCGCCGTCTGCAACGCGAAATAACGGGATCGTCAGCGTGCTGTCAGGACGGTAGTAGTAAACCGTTCTGCTCAGGTTCAGAGTCCTGCAGGCCTGACGGGTACTCCGTCCGAATGTCGTTATCAGATGCATCACCCGCTCACGCTTAAAGGCTGGCTTCAGAGCTTTTTTTCGATAACGTCTTTCTGTGCCCGATTTTCAAGACTGAGGTCGGCAAACAGCTGCTTAAGCCGTCGGTTCTCGTCCTCAGGATCTTTTATCTTTTAATATCAGATGCTTCCATGCCACCCTATTTAGACTTCCAGTTATAGTATGTCGCTTCAGAGATCCCGGCCTCCCGGCAGACGTCTTTCACTGTTCGTGCGGCTTCAACCGACTTCATTACCGTGATGATCTGATGCTCAGTAAAACGGGCTTTACGCATAGCGATCTCCTTCGCTGGCGAAATGAGTATGCCGGAAGGTCTTTAAATGTGAATGGCACGATTATGCGGGATACTTACACTATCTAATACTGGAGGCAGAGCAGAATATTTGATTGCAGAATGTAAATAGCATAATGCTCGATTTTGGGTTGTTGAGTAGAGAATCGCCGAAAAAACACCACGATTAAGGACGGATTTTCAGTTTACATGCCTGAATAGAAAAGTATTGCAAAAAATATATATTATTATATTACAAGAACATATATCAATTTATAAAGCATTAAGACACTCTAAATCTATTCTGTTTATATTCAGTTTATAAGATCTGAGCAAAATTTATACCGTGCCGCGCTCAAGCAAAAGAAGAGACTTCATAATTATCAAGACCCATTCAGACAAATCAGATAAGTAGAACGATCATGATACAGAGTGGTCTTTGATAAGGATTTGCGGCTTGCGTCACGATATTTCTCTCAACTCAGAAATGCTGGAGTGTTGACCGATATGAACCCTGCGCTGAAACAACTTCACCCCTACCCGTTTGAAAAACTTCGAGCCTTACTTGCTGGAATTCAACCTGATAAAAATCTAACGCCTATATCACTGTCGATCGGAGAGCCTAAACATTCGGCCCCGGAAATGGTCAAACAAATGCTTATTTCCAGTCTCGATAAAATGTCGGTGTATCCCGCAACTCTGGGTATCCCTGAATTGCGCGAGGCAATCATAAACTGGTGTGAAAGGAGGTTTGGCGTCCCAAAGGGATGGCTTGATGCCAGTCGTCATGTTCTACCGGTAAACGGAACACGAGAAGCATTATTTGCCTTTACCCAGGCAGTTGTTGAACCTAATGTCGAAGGTTTGGTGGTCAGCCCAAACCCTTTCTATCAGATATATGAAGGTGCTGCGATCCTGGCGGGGGCGGCTCCGCATTACCTGCCATGCCTTGAGAGTAACGGTTTCATTCCTGACTTTGAGGCTGTTTCAGCGGATATCTGGACACGTTGTCAAATTGTATTCCTGTGTTCCCCAGGCAATCCTACCGGTGCACTTATCCCTCTTGAAACGCTAAAATCACTCATTAGCCTTGCGGATAAATACGATTTTATTATTGCAGCCGATGAATGTTACAGCGAATTGTACTTTGACGAGTTGTCGCCCCCTCCGGGTTTACTGACCGCATGCGCAGAGATGGGCCGTATCGATTTTAAGCGCTGTGTTGTTTTCCACAGTCTTTCAAAACGATCGAACCTGCCAGGCCTTCGGTCTGGATTTGTGGCTGGTGATGCAGAGATTCTCAAATCATTTTTGCTCTATCGCACATATCATGGCTGCGCAATGCCGGTGCATAGCCAGCTCGCAAGCGCCACGGCCTGGCGGGATGAGGCACATGTTCGCGACAACCGTTCTCTTTATCGGGAAAAGTTTGATGCGGTTCTTGAAATTCTGACCCCTGTTCTTAAGGTGAAGAAGCCTGACGGAGGCTTTTATCTTTGGGCCGAAGTCCCTGGTGACGATACCGACTTTTGCCGGCAACTCTATAGTCATACAAATGTTACAGTCATCCCAGGCTCATATCTTTCCCGGGAGGTTGACGGCATCAATCCGGGCGCAGGCTGGATTCGAATGGCATTAGTTGCACCTGTTGCAGAGTGTGTGGAGGCGGCCACACGAATAAGGGATTTTCTGTCTACCTATCGTAGGTAAACGGTTACAGCATTTATGATAAACGCTAACCAGCCGGTGGTCTCAGATCATCTTCGACTTTGTTAACACCGGCTATTCTTAATTTTATCTGGTCAGGTTTTCATGCATACGGCGATCCATGCCAGCTGCAAGCTTTACTCCGCTTCACCGCGTGCCGTCGCATTAATCTGACTAAAAAGCCCCTTCGTCCAGGATGCATGACGTGCTTCGCATCCGATGAGAGTTGCTTTGACCCGCCCCAAATCACGAAAATTGCAGGCAGTAAGGAAAGATGTTATTCAGTTAAGACTTTTTTGCTAAACGATCTTTTTTGGGCGCTGCGCTTTCAGCGCAAAAATAACTGATTATTTTTGTCTTAAAGGCGGGGTCCGTCCTGTCGCCATATGCCTCACTTTTAATGCGCTCACGAAACTTACCTGCTAATTTCTCTGCGTTGATACCTCTTGCCGGGGCTCTCTCAGTGACATCAGGCAGAGCGTTGTGATCGCTGATAGAGAGTTCGCTTACTGATGGAAAGACTGAGGTGACCTCCTCAGGCGTTGAGGACGCCTGAAACGCACAGGTAACCCTGGCCGCAGACAGCCCTTCTACAGCAGCAAAATTTGACTGATTCATATCCGCAGGATGCATCAGCTTTAATCGTTAACCGGGTTCACGCAGCGTATGCTCTTTGGCCGTCTGAATGTCAGTGGCTAGCTGTCTTACATCAGAATGAGATAACCGAAACGCGAATTCACCATGGATATCGCCGGGTATACGTGATGCTCAGGCGGGAAGGCTGTCGCAATAACCACAAACGGATCTACCGGCTTTTCAGCGAGCAGGCGCTGTTACTGCGCCTCAAACGTCCACGGCGCAATAAATCCGCGCAGCGCCGGCAGCCACAGCCACAGCCTCAGCCTCAGCCTCAGGGGCTGTATTCGAATCACGTCTGGGGCATGGAATTTGTCTCGGACGTGCTGTTTGACAGGCGACGACTGCGCCTGCTAAAGGTTATCGACCTTTACACCGACGAATGCCTGGGATCTGCGTCGGGCAGAATCTGCGTTCAACAGAAGTGGCAGAAATGCTGAACAGCATAACGCTCAGGCGTTCTTTGCCGCAGTAGCTAAAAACCGATAGTGGTTCTGAATTTCAGGAAAAATGCTGGGCAGATGGGTGTCCGAAAGTGGGAGAAGGATCGACTTTCACGCCCGGGAGCACCCTCGGACAACGCTACAGTCGAGTCCTTCAACGGCTGGTTGCGTCAGGAATGCCTGAATGATAACTGGCTCATGTCTCTGGAGGATGCACTGCACAAGATCGAGTCCTGCCGCATACTCTTTAACAAGAGACGTCCCCATTCTGCAGTGGGCTGGATGCCCCCTCCAAATTTGCCCAAAAATCTGCTGGTTGCCAGAATATGCAGCCATAATGAAGCCGGTTATTCCCGATTATGAATGGATCATATACGGGGTCAGAGTCACTTATGAAGACGTTACTAAAATCGGTGTATATAAATCAACGGGGAGCAGATCAACAATGAATCTTTTCACTTTCTTATATATATCCACTTTAGTTTTTAACTGTCACGAAAAATTCATTATAAAAGCATAATTCTGACTTTAATTTAAAATAAACAAAAATTAAATGAATGCAAAAAAATATCGTGGGATTTATTTTTAAGAACTTTTACCCTTGTAAAAAAACAACCGGGCGCTTGAGAATAATTTTCCAAATAATGCTTACATTCAATCAGGATGGTTTTCAATATGTATTTTATGTTTTAATGAGGTTTGTGAAGAATAATAATCCCGCTCGTTAACTAAGACTAATGATTAGCAAAATTAACTACTATCACTTTCTCGGGGAGTTGGTATTACATCTCCTGTTATAATGAAAATGTACTTTACCTGCATAGTTAATCGTGATAAAAACAATCATTAGCCACTTCTCTAAAATCACTTAAAGCCAGCGTTAATAAGTGAAAAAATTTATTTTTTAAATGTTTAATCATGGCATACCGCTGTGCCTGTATTATATAAATCCTATTGTATCAGCAGCCTGTAATGATGACTATTTAGTTAAATGATTTTCCACACTTGGAGATGAAACATGCCTGATCATACTCATTTTATAGCTTTTGGTTTGATTGCACTTGCAATGGTGTTAACTCCTGGCCCAAACATGATTTATCTGATCTCTCGGTCTGTATGCCAGGGAAGACAAGCCGGGCTGATATCTTTAGGTGGTATCGCTTTTGCGTTTGTTTTATACATACTCTGTGCGGCATTAGGAATAACAGCTTTCCTGTTTGCCATTCCTTATGCATATGATCTACTTCGTTTTTCCGGAGTTGCTTATCTTTTATATCTGGCCTGGCAATCAGTTAAACCTGGAGGCAGGTCTACTTTCGCTGTTACAAATTTACCCATAGATTCCTCAAAGAAACTCTTTATCATGGGTTTCATTACTAATGTATTAAATCCTAAAGTTGCCATTATGTATTTATCTTTATTGCCACAATTTATCCAGCCAGCGCACGGGAGTGTACTGACTCAGTCTCTGGAACTCGGAAGCATACAGATTTCTATCAGCATGGTAGTCAATGCTACTATTGTGATGATGGCAGGAACTTTAGCCAAATTTCTTTCAAGCCGACCTGCATGGCTTAAAGCGCAACGCTGGATAATGGGTACTGTGCTTGCAGGATTGGCAGTGAGAATTGCTCTGGAATCAAAAAAATAAAAAATTATGCGTTTGTGGCGATTCTGTTCAGCGTCCGGCTACTGCCGATTTGGGGCTTCTTCGTATCGCGACAGTCATTGAGATCGTCGGCGCAATCTGTAGTGAACTTAATATTACACTTTAACAAACTCGCCGCGCTCCGCCTGTTTCATTGACTCATTAATATGCGCAGCGTTCGCCGGGTTGCTAAAGAGATACACCGTTTCTATCAGTGCTTCATACTCTTCCGCATCAACTATCACAACATCAGGTGCCTCGCGGCGCAAAATGCGCACAGGCTCAGCGTCGTCGGTGACCCGCTTCATCGTATCTGCGAAATGTTTACGGGCATCGGTAAAATTGATTGAATGCATGTTATTAACTCCCATCAGTTAAAGAGCAATATGCAACCTGTACTCAAGTAACTACAATTTAAAATTTGCCCGATTTCTTGTCAGGACGACGCCCTTGCAACGGAAAGATTAAGGAGGGAGCCAGGAAGTCTGATCTTTAAAATTCTTATGACATCAATTAAGTCTGTCGGTCCTCAGCTGGGAATGCATATGCTTGTCGTGCTACGCAGCCATAAATGCTACTCCTTTATGGGTGTGGAGCCGGTTGAGAATCGCTGAGGCACGTCGGTACGTCGTCGTCCCCGCATGTCGAAATAGGTTCGTGACCTGATACCTACAGATTAGTACATCCCGATGTTAGCAACGTCCATTCCTGGTTTAAACCGAACTAACGCCAAGCCAATGTCCGCTAATAGCGAAAGGCGGACACTGGCAATTTTGCTCTCATAAAAGTGACTATAGAAACAGTTGAGATTCAAATAACGAGAATAAGGAAATTCAGGACGTTCTTATGAGTAACTTTTATTTTTAAAGGAGGTCGTCAACCTGTGTCATAAAAACTTCTCTGCAGTCGCTTTAGCAATGCAGATGGCAATTACCGTAAGTGCGAGTCTGAGCGTCTCTTTTTCGGGCCAGGAGGGGGCTAGCCGGAGCTGGGCATCGTAATCGTCACGCCCATAGGGATAACACGAGCCCGGTCTGGCAAATCGCACACCTGCCACAGCGGCTAGCTGGACGATGCGACTGGCAGTGCCGGGAAGTACATGCAGGCTGACAAAATATTCCCCTTCAGGACGGGACCATGATACGTGCTGCTGGCAGCCTAAAACCGAAGAAAAAATGGCATCAACAAGTTCAAACCTGGGCCTGAGAACCTGACGATGCTGTTCCATCAGAGCCCGTATATTCCCTGGGCTCTTAAGAAAACGGGCCTGCCGAAGCTGGTTGACCTTATCAGGACCGACACTCCAGACGGATGCATGCCTGAGCCACCATGTCTTATTGGTGCCAGACGCCCCTATAAATGCAACGCCGGCACCAGGGAGAGTCATTTTTGATGTTGAGGCATAAATCAGTACACGGTCAGGATTCCCATGACGCACGCAGTCATCATAAATACTCGCTATCATGCGATCGTTTTCTGCAAGCGGATGCACACAATATGCATTATCTCAGAAAATCCGGAAATCAGGCGCTGCCGGGGATCCAGTTTCTCCTGCTCAGCAGGTATGGGCTTCAGCGTGCCAGAAAGGTTCATGTATTATTCTGCAGAGCATCAAAAAAACGACTGTGTAAGAATCAGAAAGAGAGTTCAAATCGATAATTTATAGGCGCTTATTCAGTTGCTGAATAATGCTGAGTATCCCGGGCTGCCAACCTTGACGAAACCTTATGCCATCAGCAGGATGGCATTCCGGACATAAAAAATGAGGAATGGTTCAGGATATGACACCTCTCGTACTGATCCCCGGGTTCATGCTTGATGAAACTTTGTGGGATGACTTCATCGACGTTTATCCGCCCGGTCAGACGTTCTGCCGCGTCAGCCTTGGTCAGGAAGAAAGTATTGCCGGGATGGCTGCAGTAATCGTCGCGTCGCTTCCTGAGCGTTTTGTACTGGCAGGGTTCTCGCTGGGAGGATATGTTGCCCGCGCTATAGCCGAAACGGCTCCGGAAAAAGTTGCTGGCCTGATCCTTATTGCCACTTCACTGCGTGAAGACTCATACCGGCAACGAGAACGGCTGGATGCTGCTGTGCTTTCGGGTGAGTTCAGGGGGATAAGTCCTGCCGCTATCAGGCATTCGCTTCATCCGAAATTTCATGATGATACAGCTCTGCTGGGGCGTATTCGCGAAATGGGAAAACGCCTTGGCCCGGAAGTATTCAGAGCCCAGTCCCTGCTGAAACGCGGAGGAATAACCGTCAGGGAACTGACCTGTCCGGTGCTGATTATTGCAGCCGGAGAAGACAGGCTCAGAAGCCTCAGTGAGGCGGCTGAAATTTCTGAGCTTTTCCGGTGTCCGGCAGAAATCATTGAAGGCAGCGGGCACATGATACCGCTTGAGAAACCCAGGGAACTGGCTCAGATGATTTCAAACTGGATTAGCCTTAATGGCCTGTAATTACCTTAAAAAGTCAGATTACCCTGCAAACCCTGTATATCTGCTCCCTCAGCCACAGGTGTGCCGCATTGTTCTCGTCACGCTTATGCCAGTAGAGGTTCCAGCTAACAGGCTGGGCTTCAAAGCGTAGTTCTATCCTCTGAAGCCCGGAAAAAAGAGGTGTGGATGCCATCTTTTCTGACACTACCGAGATGAGGTCGGTTTTCACTAATACAAAAGGCAGCGTCAGCCAGTGCGGTGTCGTGACGGCAATCTTTCGGCTGAAACGCTGACCTGACAGTATATTGTCCACAAAGCGAACATCCGCAGAACTCGTTGCAACGTGCAGATGACTGGCGCTAAGAAACTCAGACAGTGTCAGCGGTGCATCAGATAGCGGATGGTTCTGGCGCATTATACAGTTGATCCTGTCGGTGATAACGGGGTCGCTGACAATTCCAGACGTGTGACGGAGTTGAGAGCTGACTATACAATCCAGGTCGACGTCTTCCAGGGCAGGAATTGTTTTATCGACAGGTGTGTGCTCAATATTAATTTAATACCCGGGGCTGACCTGTCACGATAGACAACAAATCAGGTAGCAGCATCAGGCCCAGCAAATCTGCCATACGGCCCGAGAATGACTGCGTACTTTTTGCCTGTACGAAGGTCACTTCAGACATCATCAGTCGCTCCGCTTCCTTCAGGATCTTCGTCACGCCAACGCTGATTTCCACCGCCCGCGGCGTAGAATAGTCCGCAGATTCATCATTTGAAACCGGTAGTGAGAGGGCCATGAAATTCAGGATATTATTAGCTGAAGAATGCCCAGCGTCGCGACGGAAATAATCAGTGTTGGTAACATCGACAGCCTGATGGCACAGCCTGCCGCAACGATCAATGCAATGATTTGTGCCGGATTTCCGGAAGCAAAATAAGGAGCAATAGCAGAAATCATCACGCATCCCGGCGCACTTTCCAGCACGCTGCGCGTGCCGGGACTCAGGCTACGGTTCCTCAATATAAGATAACCCAGGATGCGCGTCAGATAGGTGACCACTGCCATACCCAGAATTGTCATGCATGCAGCCAGTGTCATTTTACTTTCACTCCCCGTACCCATGCTGAAAATATGCCGCTGAACGTCCCTGCCAGCACATAGGTATGGCCAGGTACCAGACGATAACAGACTGCGGCCACCGTCAGGCTGATAAGCCAGGGGATGGCTGCGTCCAGGCCTTTCCACATGCTACGCAGGAGGACGATAAAGGTGGCAGGAAAAGCAATAGCAAAACCGTACTGCTCAATGTTTCCAAGCACGGGGCCCGCAAGAAAACCCGTGACTGAAAATCCAACCCAGACGGGATAAAACGGAAAGCTGGCCCCCAGGTAATAAGCCATGGTAAACGACTGCTCAGGCGGTAAAGTGGCAGCGTTTTTTAGCATTTTCGCATAGGTGACCGCCCAGCCCTCATCGGCCATAAAAAATAAGGCAGGTAATATCTGACGACGGGGAAGATGCTTGATATAGGGCGTCAGGGCTGCCCCCATTATGATGTGGCGACTGTTAATCAGGAACGTCAGCAGAATAATGGTCAGTACCGGCAAGGGCTCGTGCCAGAGCTGTATAGCGGCAAATTCCGATCCTCCAGCAAAATTCAGCGCCGTCATGAAGCCTGTTTCGGGCAGGGTCAGGCCCGATCGGGAAGCCTGAGCCCCCAGAATAATTGCGTAAGGCGCAATTGCCATGAGCAAAGGAGACGCATCCTTAACACCCTGCAGGAAGGAATCGCTTCTCGTTATGCTGTTCATATTATTTTTCCGTAATGGATTAGTTGAGCCATGCGGGCCAGGCAATCTGAAAAGCCTGATACCGGCGGGCCTTCTGGTTTTCTGTTTACTTCATTTCGTTCAGCTGATGAGCGGCCAGGGCACCCAACCGCGATATGGCCATGCGGTGCCTGTCCGTCAGTTCAAAACACGCCGCCATACGGAAACAGTGATTGAATGCCCGGCTTCCGGAGCACAGAAGGCCTGGCATACATAGTATTTTTTCATCCAGGGCGGCATGAAATAGAGCCAGCGTGTCGGCACCTTCCGGCAGCTCAATCCATAAAATAAAGCCTGCCTGCGGGCGGCTGACACGAGTGCCTGCTGGAAAATAATCTGCAATACAGGCTCTTACAGCATCAATCTGTCGTTCATATAATCGCCTGAGGTGGCGCAGGTGCAGGTCATATCCGCCGTTCTCAAGGAATATCCCCAGGCTTTCACTCAATAATCCGGACTCAGCGACAGTGGAGGTAAACTTCATCTGCCTGGCGACATCGCGAAAGCGTCCGGCGTCCAGCCAGCCAATGCGAAAGTCTGGCGCAACCGTTTTGGTATAGCTTGCACACACCATCACCCAGCCATCACGATCAAAGGCACGAATGTTGGGTATGCAGGTATCGCCAAACTGCAGTTCGGCATACATGACATCCTCTATTACGGCGAACTGCCGGGTTTCAGCCATGCGGGCCAGGCGCTGACGATTTTCTGAAGGCATGACAAAGCCAAGTGGATTGTGGCCACTGGGTATCGTAATCACCGCGGAGATTTTTCGCTGCTCTGCAAGAGATTCAAGGGTATCCAGGCACATTCCGCTCTGAGGATGGGTAGGCAGATTCACAATACGACGGCCAAGATCCTCCAGCATAGGGTACAGGTTGTAAAAAGTAGGTGATTCAACGGCAACGGTATCACCGGGAAGGGTTGACGCCCGGACGGCCAGGCTAATGGCCTCCATGGTGCCGTGAGTGATGATTACGTCATCGGGAGAGAGGATCATGCCGGTGTGCAGACCGCGTCGGGCAATCTGTGAGCGCAGGCGGGGGGAGCCGGGCGGCATGGCGTAAGTTGTGCTGAACCCGGATGCTGAGCGCAGCAGCTGGGCTGTGATTTTTTTCAGCCGGCCGGCAGGATAAAACCTATCGCCAGACGGGCACGCAAGCGCAAGATCAATACAATCCCCGCGCAGCTGATTTTCCAGAATAACGGATAGCAGCCGGTTCAGACCGGATAAAGGCACCGCGCTTTCTCTGCTGTTCACCGAACTTTCCTGCAGGTGGCAGAGTTCAGGCAGGCTGTCGCGGACATAATAGCCGGATTGAGGTCGTGCGGAGATCAGCCCGCGATCCTCCAGAAGCCGGTAAGCGGTTTTGACCGAGTTAACACTGACCTCATATTGTCCCGCATAATGTCTGACGGACGGAATACGTGTACCGGGCGTCAGTTGTCCGCGCAGGATTGAGCGCGCGATGTCATCCGCAATCGTTTCATATAGATGCATATATGTCATATTTCTTGATCAGGATGGACACAATTTATATCAGGCCATGTGGCCTGACAATGCTGTTTTTATGACAATTTCACGCGTCAGTTCCCGCTAACTGTGACCATTAATATTGATGATTACTGTGGCTGTAACCATTCAGTCAGTTACGGTATTATGAGAAATATGTTTGCTATATTTCACGGCTTCGATGAAGGGGGCTGTTTTCAGACTGGTCGATCTTTTTTCTTCATTTCCAGCGTAATCCGTTTGCGGTCATCATGAATGCCCACTGTTTATCTGAGGGGCAGCTGATAAAGCGGATACAGGGCACGCGGACGTCTGTCTGAATGAGGTGCAGGCTGCTCCTTTCAGCTGGCAGTCAGATAGCGGACCGCTGGCATGACGGAAAACCGGGCGGAAGAACCTGCCGGCCCCCTGACTCATCACGCGGGCACTGAGCCGCCCAGCCCTGTTGCCTGCCCGGGCTGGTTCGGCCAGACTGAGACAGTCTTCGTAAACGTTAAAGATCCATTCTCAGCACCATGCGAAACTTCACGTCCCCCGAACGCATGCGCTGATAAGCACTTTCAGCCTCAGCCAGCGGTGCCGTTTCAATCTGTGCACGTACGCTGGTCAGCAGACTGAATTTAAGGGCACGTTCTGTTTCGTAAGGTGTGCCGGTAAGAGAGCCCTCCAGCCTTAACTCGTTTCCGACCATTGCTCCGGGCATGATCAAAAGCGGGGAGCTGCCGGCACCCACAACCATAAATTTACCCTGTGGTGCGAGTGCTTTCACCAGCCCGGAAGCGGCCTCGCTGTTAGTAATAGTCGTCAGGATAACCTGCGCGCCGCCAGCCTTTTTAATTTCTGCAACGGGGTCTGACTGTAGCGTATCAATGTACTGATGAGCCCCCAGGTTAAGGGCATCCTGCCTGATATCACTTCCGCGTCCTACCGCGATAACTTTGTAGCCCATTTTTTGTGCATACTGTATGGCCAGATGCCCCAGACCACCGATACCCTGAATAACGACTGTATCACCCGGCCGGGCGCCTGATTTGGTCAGCGCGTTGAAAGTGGCAATCCCTGCACAGAGCAGCGGAGCCGCCTCTGCAGAGAGCAGATCGTCGGGAATGAGAACCAGCCCCGTGGCACGCGCCAGCATTATTTCCGCATAGCCGCCATCGCAGGAGCTGCCGGTGACAGGCTGATCAGTGCAAAGCACAAACTGACCCTGCCGGCACTGCTCGCATTCGCCGCAGTATCCCCCCAGGCGCCCTACACCGACCCGCTGCCCTACAGAAAGGTACGAGGGAACGCCCTGCCCCAGAGAGAGTATGCGCCCCACCACTTCATGGCCTGGAATGCGCGGATAAGTCGTATTCTTTTCAAGCCCCTCAACTGCGCCGGAATCCGCCCCGCAGATGCCACAGGCTTCGACCTTCAGAAGAACCTCGCCATAACCAGGCACCGGCACTGGGCGCTCTACCAGTTCCATTCTGCCTGGCTCGGTAATCTGCATTGCCTTGAATGTATTCATTTTTCATCCCACTGTTTGATATAAAAAAGTATTTAAGGGCTGTCGGACGAGCAGCATTTTTGCAGTGGTGCTGCCGGTACGCGGGAATCTGATTTCAGATTTGGGCAGAGGCAATATCGCTCGCTGTGCCCATGCGCCGGGCCTATCGCTCCTTAAGTCTGATAATGCCGGCCGGTTCTTCCGCTCAGGCTTTTCAGCCTTTCATCGTGACGAACTCTTCGGCAGCGGTGGGATGAATTGCCACGGTATTGTCCAGATCTCGTTTGGTCGCGCCCATTTTGAGTGCCACAGCAAAGCCCTGAAGGATTTCGTCCATACCTTCTCCGATGCCGTGAATACCCACAACCTTCTCATCGGGCCCGGCGCACACCAGTTTCATCTTTGTCGCCTGACGGTGGGACGTTACTGCAGTGAACATCGCGGTAAATGACGCACTGTAAATTTTAACGTTCTGGTCGCCGAATTTTTCACGGGCCTGGGGTTCAGTAAGACCGACAGTGCCGACAGGTGGGTGGCTGAATACGACAGTGGGGACATTCTGGTAATCCAGATGCTCATCCGGCCTGTTGTTGAACAGGCGCTCAGCCAGGCGACGACCGGCGGCAACGGCAACCGGCGTGAGTTCAAGCTGACCGGTAATATCACCAACGGCATAGATGCCTTCCGCAGAGGTGTTCTGATATTTATCCACAGTGACGTAACCTTCATCACTGAGCGCCACCCCTGCTGCCTGAATGTTTAAGCCGGATGTATTGGGTTTACGGCCGGTTGCCCAGATCACGACATCCACTACAATTTTTTCCCCTGAAGCCGTGACCACCGCCACAGAACCATCCGGCTCTTCTGACAGAGACGTGGTAATGGCCTGACGGTGGAGGCGAAGCCCTGATTCATCCATCATGGCAGCCAGGGTATCCCCGAGCAGAGGATCAAAATGGCGCAGAGGTTTATCACCGCGAACCAGAAGATGTGTTTCCGTACCGAGAGAATGCAGCACGCCCGCGAGCTCAACGGCAATATAACCCGCGCCGATGACGGCTGCCCTACGGGGCTGTGCGCTCAGTTCAAAGAAACCATCCGAATCAATTCCCAGCTCTGCGCCGGATACAGAAGGACGAACGGGGTGCCCGCCGGTGGCGATAAGAATATGATCGGCCGTCAGCGTTTCGCCATTGACCTCAATACTGCGGGGGCCGATAAAGCGGGCTGTTCCCTGAATGACTTCAACCGCGTTCCTGCTGAGCACCGCATCATAGGAACCGTGAATGCGCTCAATGTACTCACTGCGGTTTTTCACCAGCGTAGCCCAGTCAAATTCACACCCCGACACGCTGAAGCCATAGCCGGAACTGTAAGTGCGGATGGTTTCTGCCACCTGTGCGGCATACCACATCACTTTTTTTGGCACACATCCCACGTTTACGCAGGTTCCGCCGATGGGCCCCTTCTCAATAAGGGCACATTTTTTTCCATGCGCAGCCGCGCGATTAACGGAGGCGATTCCGGCGCTGCCGCCGCCAATTGCAATGTAATCAAAATGTCGGGTCATAGATATTCTCCAGCCAGCCTTCAGAAACGGGAAGCCGGCGCGTGCTGATTCACGCCCCCGGCCGTAGATATTCAGTTCTTTCTTACGAGTTTCTGCTGCACCTGCCTGACGCCCTCCAGAGAGGCCTCAACTGCACCTGCAAGGTATCCCGGAAACTGCGCTGACCATTCACTGCCTATTCCGCGCAGGCAGTCCGCCCACGCTCCGTGGTCAGGGTAAGCAGCTGGAACCGTATGTCCGGCCTGAATGAGTAAATCTTTTTCCGTGGCGGTAAAGGGGTCATCTGCCCAGTCCTTTAAGTATTCAGCAACGGGCTCCCCGGCTTTCTCTCCAAACAACCGGATGAGCTGCGCCCGGCATAACAACTTCAGGTTTTCCTCACTGGTAGTCCACCGTGACCGTGCCGGGATACCGTTCCCGGTCATTGCGCTGCTGCTGGCCATCGTGATTGGCGTCATTTTTCTACGGCGAACCATCACCGGCACCCATATCTATGCAGTTGGCGGCAATGCGGATGCAGCACGTTTATCCGGCATCAGCATTCCGCGCATCACACTGCTGGTTTATGCAATTTCCGGACTCTGCGCCGCCTGTGGCGGGCTGATATACGGATCGCGTCTGATGACCGGATATCCGACAGCAGGCCGCGGCGATGAACTGTTCTTCTCCATTGCGGGGGCCGTCGTCGGGGGTGTCAGCCTGTTTGGCGGCACAGGGAGTATCATCGGCGCGATGATTGGCGCCATGCTGATTGCCGCCATATCGAACCTGATGAACGTGCTGAACGTCAGCGCCTACTGGCAGCCGCTGGTTATCGGGCTGATCATCCTGTTCGGCGTCACCTTTGACACGCTACGGACCTCGAAAAAAATTGCTATCCCCTGGCTAAAGGTCAGGAAACCCCGAAAGACACAACAATAATGCTCTCTGCCCTACACCTTTTCCGGAGATGACCATGAAAATCCGTACCACCTTATCCGCCTGCGCAGCGGTCGTTGCCCTGTCCTGCCTGCTGTCAGGCTGTAACCGCGATGATGCAGAATCAACAGCCGGCCCCGGCAAAAAAACGCTGGGCGTGACGCTGCCTAATCTTACCAATCCTTATTACGTGGCCATGAAAAAAAGCTTTGAAGACAGTGCGGCTGCCCAGGGTATGAACGTAAAAATTTCGATTGCGGATAACGACGACGCTAAACAACTGTCGCAGGTTCAGAACTTCATTGAACAGAAAGTGGATGCGGTGGCGGTGAATTGTGTCTCCTCCGGACCCTGCGTTTCCATCATCAGCCAGCTTAATCAGGCAAAAATACCGGCGTTTGCCGTGAATATCCTTCCCGACCCCGCAGGGCTGAAGCAACAGGGCGTGGTCCTGGTTCAGGGAGTGCAGACCGATCAGCGGGAAGGCGGCAGGCTGATAGGTCAGCAGTTGCTGAAAGATATCGGTGAAAACAGCCCGGCCACGGTGGGTATTGTGGGAGAACCTACCTCCATTGCCGCGAACGCGCGCGACGAAGGCTTCAAAGAAGCCGTAGCCTCCAACAAAAATATTAAGTTTGTTGCCCTGGTTAATGGCAAGGTCGAAGAAACAACCTCCCTTAAGGTGACGACCGAGATGCTTCAGGGGAGGCCGGAAATTGATGTGGTGTACTCAGATACTGAACCTTCCGCTCTGGGATCGCTGGCGGCTATTCAGCAGCTGGGGGTCAGTAACAGGGTGAAGCTGTATGCGTTTGTGGATAAGGAGGGTGTTAAAGCCGTTCAGGACAACAGCATCCTGAAAGCCGGTGCAATTCAGGAGCCAGTTAAACTGGCTCAACTGCTGGTCGAAAATGCCCGGAAAAGCCTGAGCGGTGAGCAGGTTCCTGCCATGATCAATAATCCGCCACTGCTGGTCACCAAAGATAATGCGGCTTCCGTGATGGGCTCAGCGTACTGATCCGGTAAAAGGTGAAGAAAAATGAATTATGTGGCGAAGCAGGTAAAAATAGGGTTTTCGGGGGTTCAGGTCCTTCACGGCGTGGATTTCAGCGTCAGACCTGGCGAGATCCATGGCCTTTTTGGCCATAATGGCGCAGGTAAGTCTACGTTGCTCAAAATACTGGCCGGTGTGAACTCGCCGGACAGCGGGGAGCTGACTATCGGGGATGAACCGGTTCATCTGGCCTCACCCCGCGATGCACTGAACAGTGGTATCGCCTGTGTCTATCAGGAACTCCGGCTCATTCCCGGCATGAGTGTCTGGCAGAACCTTTTCCTCGGGCGTGAGCGGCGGAAAGGAAACGGTTTTATTGATGACGACAGCATGATCGCGCATACCGAAAGCGTGCTGAGAGAGTATCACCTGAGCTTCAGCGCGACTGAGCTGGTGAGAAACCTGTCACATCCTGACAAGCAGATGCTGGAAGTGGTGTCTAACCTCGATCGTGAGGCGCGGTTTCTGTTTCTCGATGAACCCACGACCGCACTGGAAGGTGCGCAGGCAGAGGCGTTACTGCAGGCGGTACAGCGCATCGCGCGTGAAAAGCAGATTGGAGTCGTGCTGGTTTCTCACAAGTTAGACGAGGTGCTTGGCGTCTGTGATGAAGCAACCGTAATGTGCGGTGGCCGCGTGATCTATAACGAAGGTAAAGCAACGCTGAGCAAAAGCGCCATTATCGACGCTATTGTCGGCGACGCGAATGCCTATCAGGCGGCGGCTAACAGCCGCGGCCTGATCCGGGGGGCGCTGGGCAAACCCTGGCTTACCGTAAGTAATCTGCAGACCGACCGCCTTAAGGGGGTAAATCTTGAGGCCTATCGCGGCGAGATCCTGGGGATTTACGGACTGGCCGGTGCCGGCCGGACGCGCCTGTGCCAGACGCTGTTTGGGCTTGAAACCGTAACCGGCGGTGAAATACGTCTGGGGCATAAAGTTTATCACCCCACCTCCCCCGCCAGGGCCATTGCACAGGGGATTGCCTACCTCACCGAGGAACGTAAAAAAGACGGCTTTATTCCTCAGATGTCGAGCTATGCCAATGCCACTCTGCCTGTCCTGAAAAAATTTCGTGCCGGTGGCTTCGTCAGCCACGGCGCCGCCCGCCAGGCGGCGGCGGCGCTGCTGAGTAAAATGAATACGCTAGGTTCGCTGGATGGGCCGATTAAGTCCCTCTCCGGTGGAAATCAGCAGAAGGTGCTGCTCGCCCGGGTGATTGCCCAGAATGCTAACCTGGTACTGCTGGATGAGCCGACCAAGGGGGTTGATATCGGAGCCAAAGCCGATATCTACCGCATTATCCATCAGCTGGCGGACAGAGGTTGCTGCGTCATTGTGGTCTCAAGCGAGGAAGAGGAGCTACTGGACGTGGCCGATAACATTACGGTGTTCCGCCACGGCAGGTGCGATGGTGTGATCGTGCCCGCGCGTGATCTTAAACCTGCGGACCTGCGTAAAGCCGCCTGGGAACAGTCAGAAACGGCTGCTTAACCTGCTACGGTAAACGGCTGCCAGCCTGGCGTTCAACACACCTTTCTTAGCGTTACACCAGGCCCCTGCCACATAACCCAGGCAGGGGCCTGCCTCAAAGCACTGACGGCAGTAAGTGGGCTTTTGGGCAGTATCACATCCGTTCATGTTACTGATACTCCCTGCCTGACAACGGTTCCAGATACCCTCCAGGAGCGATACTTCTGGCAGATTATCTCTTTTTCAGGGATGTCATAAACAAATGAGCGCTTCCGGGGAAGCGCTCTGGGCTATTACTCAAAATCAGCGTGCCGTTCAAACATCGTTTCGCTGGTTTCTCCCCTCTGCTTCATCAGCTCAAGTACGATGGCGTCATAAGTGATGAAGCAGAGCTGTTCAAAGGCCGACCCCATCGGCTGTGAAAACTGCCCCGCCTGATTGGCATGTCCCGTTTTCACGGTACCTGGCAAGACCAGTACGCATCCGGCCAACTGACCAATCGTCGACTCTTTTTTCAGGGTAACCAGCGCAACCTCAACGCCTCTTTCTGTGGCCGTCTGCGCAAGACTTCTAAGACTTACCGTTTCACCGCTGCCGGAACCAATGATCAACAGGTCACCCGGGCGTGAATGCGGAGCGGAAATTTCCCCCACAACGCTTACCGATAACCCCAGGTGCATCAGACGATTAGCGAATGCCCGTATGGCTATTCCGCTGCGTCCGGCTCCCTGCAGAAAAATGTGGTTTGCGCTGCGGATCCGGTCAATGAGCTGCAACGCCTGCCCGTTATCGATATCCTGTGCATTGCGCTCCAGCTCCCTGAGAATGCTGATCGTGTTTTCCTGAACGCCCATGCCCTATCCTCCCGTCAGGCTACCGTACGGCCGCCATCCATAAGGATGGTCTGACCCTGAATGTAAGAGTTCGACTTATCTGCCAGAAAAACGGCCAGATTCGCCACGTCATCAACGGTACCCAGGCGACGGACCGGAATTTTCTCCAGCACGGCGTCCAGATCGGCCTGCTTAGGGTAGTTAACACGCATCATTTCGCCAGTGTCGATCAGGCGTGGCGCAATGGCATTAACGTTAACGCCTCGGGGGCCAAGTTCTTTCGCCAGGCCGCGTATAAGGCCTTCACCGCCGGCTTTACTTGCCGGATAACTCACGCCGCCGCCGGTTCCGGACAATGCTGATCCCGATGAGATATAGACAATGGCACCCTGGTTAGTCAGAAAGTCATTATAAAACGCTTTAACCGTATTAAATAAACCGCTCAGGTTAATGGAAAGCGTTTTATTCCACTCCTCGAATGTAATATCGCTGACTTTATTGGCAAATGCGACGCCTGCATTCAGGACCAGAATATCGATACGGCCAAACGTGGCGAAAACGGTATTACGCGCATCCACCATCGCCTGAGGATCGGCTACATCCGTTTTGATGAACAGCGACGTCACGTTTTCCGATGTCAGTTCTTCGGCAGTCTGACGGCCGTTAATGTCGTTGTAGTCGGCGATGACCGTATGCGCTCCGCGCGCGGCAAACTGTTTTGCGATGCCTTTACCGATCCCGTGTGCGCCACCCGTGATTAGCACGACTTTCCCTTTAAAATTACTCATCAGTCTTTTCTCCTGAAACCTCGCCTGGGCGGGAGAAGACGCTCACCCAGCCCGGATAATATGAATGCTGTTAATTAATATGTCGGTGCCCTGTTAACAGAAACTTCGCTTTCAGAGCATGGCAGTTTTTAATTCCCGGTAGCTTGATGCAGGGTCCTCGTTAAATAACGCCCCGCCAACCACGATTAAATCAGCCCCGGCTTCCTTAACTTTACTCGCAAGGGTCAGATTAATGCCGCCATCGACCTCAATCTGAATATTCCGTTGCGCAATCATTTTTCGGGTGTTACTGATTTTCTCCAGGCTTTTTTCGATAAAAGTCTGCCCCGGCTGGCCCGGATTAATCGTCATAATAAGGATGTAATCAATGTCGTCCAGCAGATAGCTCAGCACACCTTCAGGTGTGCCTGGATTAATGACCACTCCCGCTTTTCGACCGGCTTTACGGATCTTCTGCAGAATATAATGTACGTGTGGCGTTGATTCATAATGCACGGAAATCATTTCCGCGCCGGTACCGATCACGGCATCAATATGCTTTTCCGGATCGGCCAGCATCATATGGACGTCAAACTTCATCCTGCTGGCTTTTTTCATCGCCGTGATCTGGTTAGGCCCGAACGCGATATTACTTACGTATGTGCCGTCCATTAAATCAACGTGCAGTATTTCTGTATTTTCTTCTTCTAAAAACCGGATCTCATCCTCCAGGCGTAGGATGTTTGCACCGAAAATTGAAGGTAAAATCTGTGCCATGGTAAGCGAACCTCATCTCTTGGGATCAATGGAATACCGTGCTCAGCCAGTACGTCAGGACTTCCCAGGGGCCGGTTAATACAAAGTCGGTTCCCTGACCCTGTAAGCCCACACCTGCCCCATGAAGGAACCGGGTCGCGCCCGGCGCCACATACCCGCCGAGATACATCACGACGATAGTGAAGAGCAGGGTTGTGATAACTGAACGCACGACGTTCCCTTTGCAGGCCATAACAGTCATGGTCGTCATATAGATAATTGACATCAGAACACCGATGGGGAAAATCATGATCCCCGGCAGAACCAGTGCACAGAGCATGGTCAGCGGGATGGTAATGACGGTAACGGTGACGGTTGCCGGATCGCCTAGTGCCAATGCACAGTCCATACCGATGTTCAGCTCAGCATCCTTCCCCATCTGTCGCTGCATGATTTCTTTGGCGCTTTTGCCAATCGGCGACAGGCCTTCCATCAGGACGCCAACCACCTTGGGCAGCAGGACCATTACGGCGGCCACGCCCATCGCCATAGGCACTACGGTAGTCACCGGCTGTTTCGTGAGAAGCCCCAGCAGACAGCCGACAATGACGCCAATAATCGCGGGTTCACCGAAAACGCCCAGTCGTTTCTGCACGCCCTCCAGATCCAGATCTATTCTGTTCAGGCCCGGAATAAGGTCGATGATTTTATTGACTATAAGCGCAAAGGGCAGCGTCCAGCCTGTATGGATCACGGTGGTACAGGTTGTGCCTTCCAGGCCATAATATTTCTGCCAGCGGGGGGCAATCAGATCGCCGATGAACAGTGCCATAACGCTGAGTGCCACTGCCACGCCAAAACCGATCATGAAACTGTCGAATACAAAGTACGCCAGCGCGCCCGGAACCAGGAAATGCATGTAGTTCCAGATATCGACGTTCAGGGTCCGGGTCAGCTTAAGCCGGACCAGAAGCAGGTTCAGAATGATACCGACCGGCACGACCAGCGCAGCAAACGGTGCCACCCAGGCCGCCGCGCCCACGGCAGGCCAGCCGATGTCAGCCACGGTAAAACCGCTTCCGATTTTCGAATAATACGCAATAGCCGGCTGCAGGGAGGTGCTCAGAAGATTGACGACTAAGCCTAAACCTATAAAACCGATACCTACGGTTATACCTGATTTAATGGCGGCACCCACTTTCATCCGGAAAACCAGGCCCAGAATAAAGATGACAAGCGGCAGGATAGCGGTTGCGCCCATGCCTGTTATTGTCAGCATTATATGTTTTAACGTTTCCATCCTGACACCCTCGGTATGCTGTTATTATTTCCCTGCAAGCTCAGTTAACAATTCACCCAGTTTTTTGCGTAAGGTACTTTCATTAATTCCGGTGATAAAACCTGCCACGCTCATGTGGGGCTTACCGATTTCGCCTTTATAATTATTTGTGGTTAAAACAATATCGGCATGCTGTAATTCAGAGGGGAGCTCTGACATGCTGCATTTGTTAATTTTGTACTGAGAAATACCATATTCAGCACACACAGATTTAACCTCGTCGGCCGCCAGGGTTGACGTGGCCACCCCACTTCCGCAGGCTACAAGAATATTAATCATCATTTTTCTCCGGGGTTGTTATTGCATAATTTTTGAAATAAATAACGCTTTCGCCTTTCCGGACGGCAGCTCCAGCAACTGCTGGTAAAACTCCCCATCCTGCAGATTATTAAACAGGGCCCTGAGCAGCTGCAGCTGATCCGCAGGTTCGGTCACGACCAGATTGATAACCAGTCTGACAGGCAGTCTGTCATCGCCATCAGCCTGATGAACCTCAACAGATTCAGGCAGGCGGATAATGTAAATGGACGGCCTGCGGGCATGACTGCTGTCACAGTGCGGGATTGCCACTGAATAACCTTCCAGCAGAATACCTGTCGGATACATGGCCTCACGCTCACGCAGCGCGTCCAGATACGACGCTTTTACTGTCCCTTCTGCATGCTGGCGCTGATGAATATGCTGCAGCACCTCGTCGTAATTTCTGAACGCCGCGCCGTCTGCCACGTCTACCGCTACTGTCGTCATTATACCTCCCCGCATCACGCCATTGCTCACATGAGCGATAAATTTAAATCATATGAGCAATTTATAGCACAACGCCGTCACGCAAAAACGTGCAGAGCGCAAAATTCAAAGGCCGATCACAATAAACCACAAAAGAGCAAAATAAAAAAATCTCATATGAGCAAAATAAAGTTATAAGATTGCCTTAAAAATTATTCTTATTTATTTAAAAACAGATAGTTAAATATAATGTGTGTCAGAAGTAGAGGTCTGCACTCCGGTAGTGCAATTACTGCAGATAGAACAGGCCGTCACGCCGTTCAGCACGCGTGGCATACCGCGGGCCGTCAGAATGAAAATGAATCCGTGAGGTCATCGGGCAAACGGCAGGGCAAAAAAGTTGGCGTTGCAGGAAGCGCCCGGATGATGAGGATAAAGGGGGAAATGACGCGGCGTAATGGAAAAGCATGACCAGGGCGCCTGCGGCGCCCTCAATGAAAGCCGGTTAAGTCGTAATCATGAGGCGTTAGCGAGCTTCACTGCCGTATCAAAATCCGTGATCAGCACATCAAGCAGGCCAGATTTTAGCGACGCCACGATGCCTTCATATTTCTGCTCTCCTCCTGCTACGCCAATCACGGTTTTGGTATTACGCAGCTGCTCTGTTGAAATCCCGAACCCCAGCCGGCTCATCGGACTGTCAAGGATCTCTCCTTTGCTGTTAACGAGCGTTATGCAGACGTCAGCCGCAATATCATCCCGGAAAAGTGGCGCCTGCCATTCTTCCGGAAAAATATCACACAGGCTTGACGATCCCGTTTTCCAGGCACCAATGCCCGTGATCACGACATCCAGCCGGGAATAATACTGCTGGGTGTCCATCACGGCCGGATCGCTGGCCAGCTTTTCTGCCAGGCTTTCATCATCCACCCACATTGGAACATACATAGGATGCGCCTTTCCCTGCGAGATGGTCGACAGCCTGTGGATGAGATCAATCGGTCCCTGGCTGAATTCTATACCGGGATGCACACCTGACAGCTGCACAACATCCAGCGCCGGCAGGCTGGTCAGTTGGTTCACAGTGCTGGATAATACCCGTCCCCAGGCAATGCCGACCGTCATTCCTGCGGTGAGGTAGTTGCTGAGATAACTGGCCGTAATGCCACCCAGCTTCTCATTGAGCTGCTCCTGACTTGCCCAGGATTCAGATACCGAAAGCACAACCGCGTTCTGCAGGCCGTATTTCTGGCAGAGACTGTGCGCAATTTCCTCATCCAGCATCTGCTGCTTCGGAAACAGAAACTTCACATACTCCTGCTGAATCGCCTCATCAATCAGACGGGCAGCCTTGAACCGCGAAATCTCCAGCTCCTCAGCAATTTCTGTTTTCGTTTTCATTTCCACGAAATAACGCCGCACAACGAGCGAATAGATGTAGCGGGGATCGTAACCGGACCAGCGGCTGTTCTTGATACGTTTAGGCATAGCGAATTCCGTTTTAGTCAAAAGTAAATCTCATTCAGGATAACCTGACATCCCTGCATTTTATTCAGAAGAGTATCGTTTTATGCGCTCATATGGTATCTGATGTGCTGTGCATTTTCCTACAGTGTGACTGCTGGCACGCAAACTGTGACCGGCGTGGTGAGATGTTCTTTGTCGTCATACAGCGACGCTTGATATACGCATAGTCCTGCGAAAGGCGGGCGCGGAGACCAGCATGAAACCGAAAGCCAGGCAGATCCGTTACCAGGCCGGGCGATCTGCTATCGTTCATGTCGCTGTTAAAGGACTCCGTACAGGCCGCCAGCGCAGCCGCTGGTGACGGAGTCACGTTTTCCGTGCCGCTGACGCCGCATACTTTCCGCCACAGCTACGCCTTGCACATGCTCTTTGCGGGCATTCCGCTGAAAGCGCTGCAGAATCTGATGGTTCATAAGAGCATGAAGTCCACCGAGGTCTATACAAAGGTGTTTGCGCTCGACTTGGTGGCCCGGCACCGGGAGCAGTTTCATATGCCGGGCAATGAGGCGGTAGCAATGCTCATAAAAACAATCTGAGAAGTGGTCATTAGCCGGGCGGGTTCAGTTCAAAGCAGTTATGGCTTTGTACGCACAGGAGTATCAGGTACTTATCCTGCGCGGCCACAGGTTATTTTTGCTTTACGGCAGCGGCATATTTTCAGGGAGCAGCTTCTATGGATTTTTTACACTCAAATCCTGATTGTCGAAATAGCGTTTCTGCAGGACGGAATAGGTGCCGTTGCGGATAATGTTTTCGAGACCCTTATTGAGCAGCCGCTTCGTGCTGCTGTCACCCTGACGGATGCCGTAAGCAGATCCCCTGCTGAACAGATCCGCATCCGTCACTTCCGGCCCTTTCAGTTCAAAATCAATGCCCTGGGGCGTCCGAAGAAAGCCATATGTCAGCGCAACGGAAGGTACCAGGGCCCCCTCCACCCGGCCGGCATAAAGGTCCTCGTATATAGCCTCAAGGTCAGGATAGTTTTTTACAAACACACCTGCAGGCCGCCAGTATTTATCGGCATACGCTTCCTGAATGCTGCCCTGCTGTACGGCAATATTTTTTCCCCTAAGGCTTTGCGTCTCAGGCAGAAGATGAATTTCCTTTCTGGCTACCAGACGGGTTGGTAAATGAAATACGTAACGGCTGAAGTCGATAGCGTCCTGTCTTTTCCTGGTGACGCCGAGTGGCAGTATCACATCCACTTTTCTGGCCAGCAGCGCCGGAATTTGTGCATCGAAAGTATTGACGACATAGATGCATCTGACGTTAACGGATTTACATACAGCCTTCGTGACGTCAATTTCAAACCCCCCCGGCTCCCCGTTCTTGTCCCTGTACTGAAACGGGGGATTAGTCAGGTCGGCCCCGATGCGAAGAGCGTCACGGACGGCGGAGGCTGCCGGAAAGCTCACAAATATGATGATGGCCGTCAGCAGGCCTGTTTTCTTATGCATGGTAATGTCTCTCGCTTTTCTTTTGTGTCAGGAAAATGATTTATCCTGCAGACACCATGTGAACGGCGTAGCACTGATGCTGCGCAGATTAGTCCTGCTGTTGCGCCTTATACCTCCAGTATCAGGCCGTATATCCGGCCGGCGGGTCAGCTGTACCAGGAAAATGAGCTCCATTCAGGAAACACAAGCCGTTATCCCATACCACCGCGGAGGACAGGCTGCACCCCGAGACGCAGAATATTCAGGATTGCTGCTAAGAAAAAATGCCGGGTAACGACTGGCTGTATCCCGGTTGAAAACAGGCTGGTTATGCGCACAATAATACGGACCACCAACTCAGTTTCATCAAGTGGCATTCATAAAAGCGTCCGAAGGGAGCTGCTATCGCGGATGCACTCAGCTATTGCAGGCCCTGAACCCTGTACATTCTTTTTCATAACAACCCCGATCCCCCTCTCCAGTAACATGTCTTCTGCTGGCAAATGATGCCTCGCCTTATCGCCTGTCAATTTGTGCATAAATGGCATGCGCCTATTACGTGCAGATGACAGTTCCCCGAGCGATACGGAACTCAATCAACCGGCAGAAACGTTACTGCACATAAGCAGTGAAGAAAGAAAGTGACCTGCTCCCCGAAAACTAACATGCCATGATGCAGGCAACGTCCGCTTTTGGCATAAAGCGGACTAACTTGATGTAAAGTCCGCTATGAGCGAGAAGCGGACATGACGTGCGGTATTGAGCTCGCCCAAGGTTCTATGCTTCTGTAAAGGACAGGATTATATCACTCTCAAAATTTATCGATTTTATATGTGGAATAAGACTAATGAATATCAATATAAGACCAGCTCAATTATCTGATGTTGAAAGTATTTTTACTATCAGAACGTCTGTTGTCGAAAATCACCTGAGCCGTGAAGAGATGCAGGAGATGGGCATAACCGAAAGTACCGTGAGCAATATGATCGAAGAGAGTCGTTGCGCATGGGTTGCGACAGATAATGATAAAGCAGTGGGCTTTTCGATGATTTTAAGGGAAAAAGGCTCTCTTTTTGGTCTCTTTGTCCTTCCTGATTATGAAGGCAGAGGCATTGGTCGCAGACTTACAGAGATTGCGGAACAGGCGTTGTTCAAACATCACGAAGTTGCCTGGCTGGAAACCGATAAAAACAGCCGTGCGGCTAAATTCTACCTGCACCTTGGCTGGGGTAATATGACAACGTTAGATGGCGCTTATATTCGATTAGAGAAACAACGTGGTAGTTGACCTTATACGGCTCTCTTTAAGTGCCTCATCAGGCATAGCGCAGATATGTCAGCATAGTGAGGTCCGCTATGAGCGAAGAGCGGAAGTATGAATGTTTGTTTAACTCTATTGGCTTTTAGCCACTCTTATCCCAGGTCTTCGCGAGTTGGACCTTGAAAGTAGATACTGCTTATATGACAACTACGTGGCTGAGTCAGCACAAAACGTATTGTTTCCCAGACTGAGCGCCCATTCATCAGACGTTCCCCCATTCTGAATTCACTGTCGACAAGCGTATCTAATCCTGTAAGTTCGAAATCCGGTGGATACAACCCGGTCACACGTATGTTTTCTTCGGACAACTGTTGTGACAGTTTGGTGATAAACCCGCTAAGCCCATGTTTGCTGGCGAAAAAAGCAGGATGCGCAATTGAATCCGTAAAATTCGGGATCCCACATGAAGATATAATTGAGACGATATCAGCATTGTCTGAACGTCTTAACCCGGGCAGCAGAGCCTGAGTCAGTAGAATCGAACCTGTCAGACCTGAACTAACGGTATTGATAATTTCTGTGTCGGGCTGATCGTCTAATCTCCCTGACAACCACTGAGCTGCATTCAGGATTAAAATGTCTATAGGCTTGTCTGAAATTAACAGCTGTGAAGAAAACTGAGAAAGGGATTCAGGCCGGGTTAAATCACAGATATATCCTTTTGCAATGCCGCTTTCAGCAGTGATGATGCTGCAGGTTTTTTGAATATCTTCAGCCCGCCGTGCACAAAAATCCACCTCGACGCCCTCTCGTGCCAGCCACACGCACAACGCCTGGCCAAATCCCCCGCCACCACCGGTAATAACAGCTCTTTTACCTCTCAGCATCTTCATTCATCCCTTTTCCTGATGACTATGTGTGGATGTAGATATACATGAGGAAGTTAATTGACATCTTTCAGTTAATGCTCTTTTACATGAGGAACAGAAATAAGCTGCACTGCAAACTGTTTGGCGTGTGTCAGGGGATTAGCAACGCTCGCTTCTGGCACAAAGCGGACATACATGCTGCCAGGTCCGCTAAGAGCGAGAAGCGGAAGTTCGATGTGAAAAAGCTTAGGAGCATTGTCGTTGATGATGATAAAGGGAATCGTACTAACCAGCGTATTAGCACTTCTCATCACGATGATAAGTCATAGAAATTAAACTACTATTGTGAATTTTATTTCACCTTAGTAAATTTAAGTGAGCTAGTTTCGTAGGTTATTACTCAAAATAAAGCTCACTTTATGGTTGAAAAATGTTGGATATCAGAATGTCACGACCATCTGAAGCGTCAGAAATCATACAAATCTGGAAGAGTTCGGTGGATGCTACCCACGACTTTCTGACAGCTCATGACAGACAAGAAATCGAAAAAGAAGTTGTCGGTTTTTTCTCAGAAACTCCTGTATGGGTTGCAACAAATCATGATGACCAACTATTTGGATTTATGTTTTTGCATGAGGGCCATTTGGAGGCACTTTTTGTAGCTGCCTCTGCTCGCGGACTTGGCGTCGGAAAAAGGTTGATCTTACATGCTCTGGCGCTGCATCCAGAGTTAAGCATCGATGTAAATGAACAAAACCAGCAGGCCGTCGGATTTTATCAACATATGGGGTTTCAGGTATCAGGGCGTTCCGAGCGGGATAATCAGGGAAGGCCATACCCCCTTTTGCGTTTAAGAATGGCTAATAAGATGTAACAATTGTGACACAGAAACTATTATTGATTTTTTTGGCTAAAAGCCACGATGTAAGAGCAGCTCTGCTCATTATCCGGATTGCTCATTCGGTACTCGCTTGCAAAGGTAGGGGCTATACAGTCACCGGCATGTAGATGATGTGTCTGATGATTGACATGAAAATCAAGGTAGCCATTCAGCATCCAAACGTTTGCCCGGAAAGATGCTCATTTGCAGAAGCGGGTATCGTCAGCTCACCCATCGCAGGAATTTCAACTTTGATCAATTCCGGGCATGCCCCCGCAAGAGACAAAGACCAGCGGATGATGCCTGACTGCTCATCCGTCCAATGTTGATGCTGATGCTGATAATTGAAACTAACCATATACGCACCTGTGGCGCTAAGGTATGAGCTGGCAACCTTAACGTCCGCTTTTGGCACAAAGCGGACTGATGCAGAGATCAATGTCCGCTATGAGAGAAAAGCGGACACTCGCAGTTGCTGTGCAACAGAAGAAGGCCTGTTAACATAGTCGCATAGTAATTAATGGACATCAGGCCAATTTAGCGTCAATGAGTTTTAGGGAAATCACCCGGTATACCTAATCCTTCCAGCACAGAACCGTAATAAAAAGCATATTCAAGAGCGGTTTCATCTTTTCGAATATCCAAGAAGCGTTTCAAAGCCTTTTCTTGGTTAGGTGACTGGATTTCTTCAAATTGCTTTTCAAATCCTTTCTCAATTAAGGACGATGCGCCTTCGTTATCATTTTTTTCAAGCACATGTATATGATAATTCCTTTTGAAAAAGACAAAAACAGGCATGCTGATCTCCTTTTTTAATGGCTGTAGCCAACAGTCATCAGAGCATAAAAAATTATATTTTTCACTTTTCCTGAGAATTGAAACTCATTTTTGAAGAGTTTGAGCTTATTGAGGTTGTGTAAACGTCCGCTTCTGGCACAAAGCGGACATGCACGAGTGGCAAGGTCCGCTATGAGCGAAAAGCGGACATAATCGTGTGCAAATGCTAAGTTGTGACTCGATTGAAATAGTGCCTGTGTAAATTTGTAAGCTAAGCGGTTAAGCAAAAACGTGTTTGATTCGTTAATGGAGAGATCATGGGCGTAGAGTTCTATATAACACGAGCTGACTTTTGGGCTGAAAATGAAGAAGCGCAAATAACTCCTGAGGAGTGGCTTTCCCTCATTGATAGCGACAATGAATTAACGAGGGATCTTAAAAATGGTGACTATCATGCTTTGTGGTCAGGTGCTTCATCGTATGATGAAGCATGGCTTGAATGGAGTGACGGTAATTTATATACGAAATGGCCAGATACTCAGTTATACAGAAAGATGTTAGAGATCGCAGGTTGCCTGAATGCCAAGGTAATGGATGAAGATGGTAGTATTTACAGCAACCCATCTGAATGGGAGTATGACCCTCCTTCTGCTCATTAACGTCCGCTTTTGACACAAAGCGGACATGTGCAACAAACAATGTTCGTTATGAGAGAAAAGCGAACGTTTTGTATATAACTTTTAGACACCATAAACAGTACAGTTTTTATTTATCGTTCAGAAACAGTGAATGAACATTTGAGGTCAGTGCGTTTTCCTGAATACCATCATAGGGTTTTAACGATAGCTATAACGAAACCATCCCATCCTTTTTCACCAACAGTCTGAACTGCCGTCGCTTCAAGGCGTTCATCCTCAGAAATCATCCCGACAAATTTTCGCAGGCCCAAAACGTTAGGATCCTCACTCGTGGAGTCAATGACATTGCCACCGCGCACTGTGTTATCTCCTACGATAACAGTGCCTGGTTTCGACAGTCTGATAGCCCATTCAAGGTAGTGGGGGTTATTCACTTTATCGGCATCGATAAAAATCAGGTCAAAAGGAGCATCAAGCGTGGGTAAGACCTCAAGCGCAGCTCCCCTGTGCAACGTGACGCGCTCAGCCAGCCCCGCTTTATTAATGTTCTGGCTGGCCACTTCTGCATGATGCTCGTTGAATTCAATTGTCGTGATGCTTCCATGTGGTGGGAGAGCTTTGGCCATCCATATGGTGCTATACCCCCCAAGCGTTCCTATTTCAAGAACCCGAACAGCACGTGACATTTGCATGAAAATAGCCAGCATTTTTCCCTGCAAAGAGGATACGTCATGCGTAGGCAAACCTCGATCTGAGTTATTAGCGAGAGTGTATTTTAAATCTGAATCTTCAGAGGCTAGCTTTTCAGAAAACCAGGCATCTACCTGAGCCCATTTATCAGAATCTTGTGAAGGGTAATCCGGAATGCGCATATGAATTTACTCTCCTTAAAAAACTTCAGTAATGAACCAGTCCGCCATTTACAGCATACTGGCTGCCGGTAACATAAGATGCGTCATCGGACAGGAGGAAAAGTGCAACTGCAGCGGCCTCTTCTGCTGTTCCTGCACGACCCAAAGGAACCTGGCTTACCACAAAATCTTCAAACTGCTGACGAGACTCTTCTGGCATAAAGTGCCTGAAGTTAGTTTCAATCGGACCTGGTACCAACGTGTTGGCGCGGATACCGCGTTCAGCAAACGCAGATGCCCAGCTTTTGAACATAGCGATAATTGCGGCTTTCGTCGCTGCATACAGGCTTGTCATCGCCGCTCCTTAATATACAGATGAGGATGATGTCACCAGAACGGATGCACCTGAATTAAGTGATTTGGAGAGAGCTGCCAGCTGTAGCATCGGACCGCGCACATTAGCGTTCATCATACGATTGAAAGAATCTGCCGTTACAGATTCCGGAGAGCCTACCTCTGCATAGCCGGCATTAAGCCATAATCCATCAAGTGAACCCCAGCCGCTGATAGCTTCCCCCAGTCCGTTGATGTCAGTTTCGCTTGCAGCATCGCTTTTCAGAATAAGCGATGTCACAGGAAGCAAGCTGCGTGCACATTCCAGCCTTTCGTCATTAAGCCCCGTAATGGCTACGTGGCCACCTTCAGTAACAATACGCTGAGCGCCTGCCAGCCCCATGCCACTGGTGCCGCCCGTGATCAGTATACGTTTACCCTGAAATCTTCCCATGTTTACTTCCGTTACCTGGCTGCAGAATCAGCATTTACCTTACGTAAAAAAAAAATACTATTCGTCATCTGTTTCATCACGCAACCATGGGAACGACTGGATTGATGCTTGTACGACCGCTTCTGGCACAAAGCGGACTGAGTCAGATGAACGTCTGCTAAGAGCGAAGAACGGACCTTGCTAAAAGAAGGTGTATCAGAAGCTGAGCACCACAGAGGGTCTGATATTCTTTTAGATACAGAAGCCCGGAGAAACCGAACCTCTGTAAAGCCTTATTAAGCGTAGATAATCACTAGATTTGCGCTGAGCCACCGTCAACAAACAGTTCGCTTCCGTTAACGAAACTGCTGTCATCCGATGCCAGGAACAGTGCCGCAGCGGCCACTTCTGCGGGGTCAGCCAGCCGGCCCAGCGGCGTGGTGGATTCAACCGCACGGATCATTTCACTGTTGAATGTCTCGTCAGGTGAAAGACCATGCCAGCCTGGAGTCGAGGTTGCGCCTGGCACCAGAATATTAACCCGAATCTTTTTCGGTGCCAGCTCAAGGATCCATGCCCGTGCAAAATTGCGCACGGCAGCTTTGCTGGCGCTGTAAACGCTAAATGCCGGCACGCCGGTCGTGGCACTGGTAGAACCGGTCAGTATGACTGAAGCTCCCTCTTTCAGTAAAGGCAGCGCTTTCTGTACGGTAAAAAGTGTGCCTTTAACATTGGTGTCAAAAATTCGGTAATAATGCGCTTCAGTAACATCCGCCAAAGCGGCGAAATCTCCGCCGCCAGCGTTGGCGAAAAGTACGTCAATATGCCCGGCCTGCCGCTGAACTTCCTGAAAAAATGCCTCAAGATCCTGCATTTTAGAGATGTCGCTGGGTATCCCCACCGCATTATGGCCCACTTCCAGAACAGCTTGTTCGAGTTCGGCTGCACGACGTCCCGTCATAAAGAGCTGCGCGCCCTCCGCGGCAAAACGCTTCGCCGATGCCAGTCCGATGCCACTGTTAGCGCCAGTAATAACCACAACTTTTCCTGTCAGTTTGCCCATGTTTTTGTCCCAATTGCGAAGTAAAAAAAGATAGTAACGCTATACCTTCTTATGTAACAGTACCTACCTAAAGGTATGTATAAGGAAAAAGTTATGGAGCCGATCTGCGGCCTTGATGTGGCCTTTCGTTATATTGGCGGTAAATGGAAACCCGTTATGTTATTCCATCTTCAGTTTGGTCCGCGTCGTTTTGGAGAACTCAAACGACTCGTTGAAGGTATCAGTGAAAAAGTGCTGATCCAGCAACTCAAAAATTTAACAGAGGACGGCATTCTGGTAAGACATGATTTCCAGGAGGTGCCGCCTAAGGTTGAATACAGCATCACTGAGTTTGGTCGTTCGCTGGCGCAGGCGTTACAACCTCTTTGCGAATGGGGAAACGCTAACCGCTTTCGCCACCAGGCTGAAGAACAGCAGTAAAGGGATGCCTGACAGGCATAGGGTGCGTGTCTGAAACCAGATAATATTCAATGGAGAGAATGGCAATCGATAGGGATGAGGTGATTGCTGATTTTAACAGCAAGATTGACCTGCTCCCCGTTGATAGATATACGCATCTGGCACAAAGCGGACAAGCTAACTGAGCTGAGGTCCGCTATGAGCGAGAATCGGACATTGCAGATATCGCGATGTATAAATCTTTGGAAAGCAGGTCACAGATCCATGTTCTCATGACCCCACAAAGCGTTACTCCCGGATAATTAGCAAATTGTATTAAAATGGGTGCTTATGAGGGAGGGTTTTTATCTGCTGCCTCACCACGTATGACCATCCAGATCCCGACAGAAGAAACCGCCATACCGAAAGCCATCTGCCAGGAAAGGGGCTCATTGAACATAGCCCATGCCCAAATCATAGTGACAGGTGGACTGAGGTAAAGCACGGTGGTAACACGGGTTGCTGAGCTCCGGCGTAGACAAATCCAGTAGAGACCGTAGCCACCAAAAGTTGGCAGAGTCGCCGTCCATAAGACGCTGAGCGTGAATCCCAATGTGGGGATAGGCGCCAGGCCACCGTTAATGCCTCCAATTACAGCAAAGGCAATTACCGCGACGAAACACTGGAGCCAGAGATTGGGCAAGAGATCCATTGACTGTGAATCATTACTGCGTTTCTGCCAAAGCGTTGCCACTGCAAGCGACAGCATACCCGCCACCGGCAAACCATAAGCCCAGAGTGGGGCGTTGCCAAAATTGAGCACATTATGGGTCACCCATATCACGCCGAGCAGTCCTATGAGCAGCCCAAGCCAGACCTGGGTGGCTAACCGTTCCCCCAAAAATGCTGTCGCCACCAGCGTCATTCCCAACGGAAGCAGATCAGCACACAGGGCTGCGAGTCCCGCCGGGACACCCAATGCAATCCCCTGGGTCACACCGATCATATATCCGACCATGGCCAGCAGGCCAATTCCGGCATTTATCATTAGCACTCTGGGAGGTGTTTTTAACAGGGGTCGGTACACGAAGGGTAAGAGGAGCAGCGTTAACAAAACATAGCGCCAGAACACGACCAGTAATGCCGGGGCATAATTAATTGAAAAGCGTGCGCCGATAAAACCTGAACTCCAGGAAAACAGTAAGGCAACCTCAAGCAGGGGCAAAGGAATGGTATAAAGCCAGTTAAGGCTTAACGACTTTTTTCTTTGAAATTGATTTATTTTGCTCATTCCAAAAAGGTAATAGATGGGTGTAATCTGGTAAATCAAAATGATATGTACAACTGGTTTAAAGAAGGTAAACATTGACCACAACGCTTTCTATCGAGCTACTTCGCACTTTTCATGCTGTCGTACGAACAGGAAAATTCAGCGCTGCAGCTAAACTCCTCCATAAGAGTCCTGCGGCAGTGAGCATTCACATTCAGCGTCTGGAGGTCGTTGCAGGTGGGCAGTTACTACAACGCGATAATCAGTCCGTAATGCTGACTGCACTAGGGAAAAAGCTTCTGCGCTCAACAGCAGAGCTCCTGCGCTCGCACGATCAGATACTGGCTGACCTTCATGGGGCGAATCTCACCGGGCGAATCATCCTTGGCATGCCTGATGAGTATGCTGCTCAGGTTATCCGGGAGATACTTCCTCCATTTAGTGCGGCGTGGCCGAACGTTGTAATGGAGTTGAAAATGGGGCCCAGTAACGAGCTTGAAGAGTGGATAGATCGAGGAAAACTGGATGCGGCAGTGGTCGTCCAGCCTAAAGAAAAAACCAGTCCCAATGCGCAGTTGTTAATGTCAACCACGCCCGTCTGGGTAGGTCCTCTGAACAATACTGTGGCGCTTGAAACCCCCTTGCCTCTGGCTGTCTACGCAGCGCCATGTATTTATCGTAAGGCTATTACCGCCTCGCTCAAAGCTTCAGGTCGACGTTCGCGCATCGTGCTGGAGAGCCATTCAAGTAAGGCGGTCCAGGCATGTGTCGAAGCAGGACTGGCCGTAAGTTTAATGGATCGGGGAAAGGTATCAGGCCACATGGTTATTCTTGAGAATATGCCTACTATTCCTGACCATAATATCGTGTTCATACGAAGCGCCCAATCATATGGGGACGAAGCTGTAGATCTGCTTTCAAAAGCGCTTCATCAATCATTCCGGCTTTAAATGGCTAATAACATGATGCAATCAGATGTTCTTATCTCATCATTACTGTGTGAAAGATTTCCTTGTAAAAAGCACTCCTGTTTCTTTTCTCCAGTTATCGATTAGTCTTTGGCAAATATCGCTGATATGTCCCTGTAACATAAAAATGCTCTGTTATGTTGGATTTTATACATAAGTAATGTCCGCTCCTGAAATAAGGCTGCAGTTGCAGCCCTCGCAAGTCAGACTTTAATTGACGCAGATACCTCCAGAACATCAATTTCCGCAGGCTGCATCAGAAACTTTCAGCAACGGTCCCTGCCATCATCATTAATCGTCCGCCGGTCCGAGCCATGACATAACCTGTCAGCGGCGAAACCAGCCCCATGACCAGCATGGCAACGGTAAGGCCAGAGAAAGTCACCACCGGAGACCAGCCCGTCTCTGCCATGATGGCGGTTCCGAAAACGCCGGGCATGTAGAACGTAATTCCCCAGTTGATAAGCTGTGCCATACCAACGCAGAAAATATTGCGCCCGGTCAGATGTCCGTCTGTCATCAATTGCTCTCCGCAGGCGTGGCGTCGCCCTGTCCGAGCGTGCGCTGCAGAATGACCGTATCGAGCCAGCGCCCATGCTTAAATCCTACCGACCGGAGTGTGCCGGTGATGCTGAAGCCTGCGGCACTATGCAGAGCAAGAGAGCCCCTGTTTTCGCTATTTCCCACCACGGCTACGAGCTGGCGAAAGCCACGGGCTTCTGCCCAGGCTATCGCATGGGATAACAACATTTTACCGGTGCCTCGTCCCTGATAATTGACATCCATATAGACGGAATCTTCCAGGGTAAAACGGTAGGCGCGACGTTCCCTGTAAAAGGAGAGGTAGCAATACCCCCGGACCTGTCCGTCCTCAACCGCCACAAACCAGGGCAGTCCTGCTGAACGCACCTTTTCCAGTCGGGCTGCTATTTCAGCTGCATCCGGCGGTTCGGTTTCAAAAGTAGCGGTGCCCTGTAATACGTGGTAAGCATAAATCTGCTGGATAGCAGGAATATGTTTTTTATCTGCTTCTGTTATTTCCATCGGTAAGGCTCTTTTTCTTCTGAGAAACAAAGACTAACCCGGGTAAATAATTTCAGTCAGACTGCGGGACTTATCAGCGGTATAAGGAAAACTTTGACATGGCAAACCTGAACCTGGATCACCTTACGACTTTCAGGATGGTCATCAGCCGGGGCAGTTTCTCTGGCGCAGCAGACGCTCTCGGACTCTCACAACCTGCTGTCAGCCTGCAGATAAGACAGCTGGAGCAGACACTCCAGGTCCGCCTGATTGAGCGAACCAGCCGGGGAATAAGACCCACTCCAGCGGGGCTGACTTTTTCTGAGCACTGTATAAAAATTGATTCAGTAATCAATACAGCCATTGAGTCAGTGTCTCTGCACTCAGACGACATAACCGGCACCGTTACTGTCGGCATGGGGGCAACGGCCTGTATTCATCTTCTGCCTCCCGTACTGCAGCAGCTGCGACAGGCACATCCTCTGCTAAAAGTAGACGTCCGCACGGGCAATACTTCCGATATTGTCCGGAGCGTGGAGGAGAATCGTATAGGTATTGGGCTTGTAACACTTCCAGCTAACGGCAAATGCCTGAGAGTAAGCCCGCTGGGCACTGATGAGTTTGTTGTGATCATGGAAAAGGATGCACCAGATCAGAGCGTGAAACCGCTGTCTCCCGATGCCCTTTTGTCACTGCCGCTGATTGTTTTTGAACCTGGGAGCGGGACACGCGCCTTGATCGACGAATGGTTTCATAATGCCGGGCTAACTGTCAGCCCCATGATGGAGCTTGGCAGTATTGAGGCCATTAAAAAGATGGTACGTTCCGGTCTGGGCTACAGCATCGTTCCCCGTATGTCTGTTGCAAATATTGATGAAAGGCAGGGTCTGAGTCTTTACTCTGTGACGCCCTCGCTTCATCGAACTCTGGGGACAGTAATGCGAGAGGATCGGATTGTCAGCAGGGGCATGAGTGTCATACTGAAAAGACTACAGGCTGGTTTTGCAAAAGATGAAATCAGCTAAGTATTTCCGGATAAAGTTGTCTGGCAGCGGCGGCTGGTTTGCTCCAGACAATATCCCTGCAGCTTAAGCCACCGGTGGCCTCTTCCGGCACACCGCGGCGGTCAGAATAGATCTCCCGCCACCTTAAGCTCTCCGGCATACCGGGACGTTGGCCTGATTACGCTAACTGGCAGACAGCTTAACTTCGCCGAACCGCCAGAAGCGGCGTTTCGGGTCTTATGGCCTGGGTCTGTTAGAAAGTAAGTAGTGACATTCGATATGTAACGAAGAATGGCGTTTGCATCACGTGCGGGAACAATGTCGGTTAAGGGCTAAATGCAGTCTTTTGCTAATTACTCAGTAACAGAGTTGGTATGCTTTGGCTTTCCTCTAAATGAAACTCTCACAGCGGGACGGATATCATGAAGCAGGTCAGAATCTATACACTCAAAGACAGACAGTCAGCAGAAATTTATTTTCACAGACACTGGCCCCGACACATGGTCTCTCTTCCGGCCTTTGGTATATATGTCAATCATGTTTATCTGGGGAAAGAATGTCAGGTCATTGCAACAGTGACGTATCAGGAAGGGGCCGAAATAGAAGCCTTAAATCAGAAATATATGACCAGCAAGGAGTTCATGTCTGACATGGACGGCTTTGATATGTCTTCAATCCTTCGCGTGGATGAAATCAGCATTAAAGAATCGCTTTTCTGACTTCGTAACGTTCTGAACCAGCACGAGTGTTCCGGTCTCAGTCATTTAAATTAATACGCAGCCACCAACCAGCCCTTAAGGCGTGGCTCAGATACAAAGCATTTTACCGGTCCGCTTACGGTATCAAGCGGACTGACGTCAGGCTAAGGTCTGCTATTAACGATGATCAGGCATCACCGATGTAAGGGCCTTACCTGTCGGTAACACGTTTATACAAAAATCTGGCGACCCGGCCTGGAATGCGTCCAGCCACGCTTGCCCCAGTCTTGTGCGTTTCTCAATCTTATCCCACTGGCGTGAAGTGATGTCAGCCATACGCTTTTGAGTGGCGTTAGCCTTTCCATTACCCGAAGCGTTATATTGCGCAATGCAAGTTCAGTATCAAGGTTGGAAAACGCTTTCAAGTCAGTTGAGATAACATTATTTTGAGATACCCACATACCGACCTCTCCTGTTGGTTCAAAGCCATCTACTGGCAATTCATATCTGTAAATTTTCCCGCTTTGAAAACGTGATAGCCATGCATGTTCAATACAAGCAATCGCCGTGGCCTGGGAGTCACTGCCCATCCATTTTTCAATGTCCACTCTGTTTGTGTCAGGTCGTGGCCAGTAAATGATACGTGGGCACTCACGAGGGAAAAGATAAAGTAATTCATGCGCTTCATCCGTAGCCCATATCAGTGAGCCGTTTAACCACTCCTGCCCGGCAGGTCGATCAACATGAACCCTTAACTGGCGAGGTTTAAATATAGTAATATCAGAATTATCACTGAAATGAAAAAGACGCATTAAGACTCCGTTTAAAATGAATCGAGCACGCCAAACTACTAATATTGAATAAATAAAGTTTCGTCTTTATGAATGATTTCTTAAATTAATTTTTCAGGCATGCAGATATTGATCATCTTTGAAACTGGATGTGTGAAGCGTCCATTTCTGGCACATAACTGCTGATGCATAATGAGGTTTGTAATAAAAATGCCCCTCTGTACATAAAGTCACCCTGGATGGGGGCTGGTCAGATGAGAATGAGAAGCACGTCAGGAGATTGTCATGTAAAAATTTCAAGGAGTCAGGAGAGACGATTATAGTTATCCGAGACGAGGAAAAACATGAGTTAGCCTCATGACGATCAGGCAATTCTGCCCTTTAAAAGATAACTACTCATGTTTGTAATCCGTCATTGAAGACAGCCGTCTGAAGTGTTCTCTCAGGATATCTGTTAACTCAAAAATACACTCGAGATGTGTGCTGCCCTCAACAATTCGCCTGGTTAAATGCGGATTGCCGCAGCTCCTGAAAAACTCATCCATTCTGCTTACATCAAACAGTTCGTCATGCTCAGCAAGCATGATTGTTAGTGGAATCGAAATCGCTTTGAGTTGCCTTGCTGGATTACGAGGGGTAAGGGCATTAGCCATATTAACGCTATAAGTCTGAACGAAGTCCGGCCTCGAATTGAGCACCTCACAGGGAAATTTAAGCCTTACTCCCGTAGAATGACCACAAAGAAAACCTCCACTCATTGCATTGATTATGAAGCTCCAACGGTTTATCGATGCAAAGGTAATGGAAGAATCCCGGTTCAGATTCGGGGGTGAAAAAGGGCCTAACGCTGGGGCTAGCAAAATCAGGCTTTCAACTTTCCGCGATAGAGAATATTGCGTAAAGTAGTTGATCAGCATGCCACCGCCACTGGAATGACCAAGCAAATGAACCCTGGCATCATTAAAAGAAACGCGAGCATAATCGATGACTTCATCAACATCCTGCCAGATTTGCTCAGGGCTTGAAGCATCCCCTCGGATCCCAGTTGAGCGACCGTGCCCACGGAGATCAATGAGATAAACATAGACGGATAGAGCGGAGCTCAACTGTCTTGCAAGAATGTCGTAACCAGCATCAGAGTTTACACCACCACCGTGATATACGATGAGAACCTCATCCACGATCGTTTTTGGCTCATATTCCCTTATATATAATCCATTGAGTTGCCTTTCGATGACTTTAGCAGGAGGAAGTAACTGAGCATTGAGCTGTTCAAAGCGCTCAATAAAACGGGCGAAATCAATCACGTTTGAATTCCTTATTAACAAGATTCACTGCCTGTGAAGTTCTAACATCAAGCATGCACATTGTACTGTATGTGAGGGAAAGCTTTTATCATAAGCGTTCTTTGACGCTCCCCTACTGAGCCTCATGGAGCATTTCTGCGGACTGACGTCAGGCTGACGTCTGCGAGGAGCGAGCATTGTTTATACGTATGCCTTAGAATCAGAGGCTCGGCTACATTACGTGCATAATTGATATGCTATCGGAACAGGCAAATCACGGAAAAACTCATGGACAACACTTCGCTGGTTACACTCTTAAAATTTAAACGCTGGATTGATGCTGAAACGCTAAAGGTGATTAAAGGCATCAGTGAATCTGCCTATGCAGAAAAGCGTCATCTGATGCTTAGACTGATGAACCATATTTATGTGGTTGATATGATCTTTAGAGCAAATATTTCGGGGCATAAGCATGGCTACACTGCCCTCAACACCCCTGAAACACCCTCAGCAGATGAACTTGAAGTTAAAATGAACGACTGTATAAACTGGTATATCCAGCGCGTAAGTTCGATGTCTCCTGCCGATTTAAAAGAAACAATTAAGTTCAGCTTTGTCGATGGTAGTGAAGGAGAAATGACTGCTGCAGATATGATAAATCACATGCTCTTTCATGGTTCTTACCATCGCGGGGCGGTGGGCTGGTTAATTTCTGAGTGCAAGGGTACTCCGCCAAAAGATGTGCTGACAGTTTTCCTGAGAGATCATAATCACTGACAGATATTTTCTTCAGCTCTTTAACGATCTGGCGATTTCGATGGCCGCTTTGGCAGGAAGCCAGCCTTAATAACAATAATTTTTGGGTAAAGACGTTAGAAACAATGCTTAGAGTTTTCTCAACATTATGGCGGAATTGCCAGCATACAATCTGTTCAACAGCACAGACTTTATACCCACACTGCCTGTGCGAATCGCCGTCCCACAGCAAATGTTGATTATTAGATCGTTGATCTGGTACTCACATAACGTCTTCGCTGAGACCGGAGATCCAAACTGAGCGGGAAGCGGACATCACCAAATTTTTGTGTTACTTGTGTGCGTATTCATTTCAGCCAGCAACCAGCGCTCAAAACTGTTTAGAGCTGGCTCACTTATATGCGTGTCCGTGGGTTTTATTAAACAGAATCTTTTGCTCAGGCTATCTGATGCAGGCCACGGTGAAACAAGTGTGCCGCAACTTAATTCATTCTCAATATACATACGAGGAACTAATGCGACTCCCTGCCCCGCCATTACGGCCGCGATGGCCATTTCATGCAGATCGTACCGCGCCCCCTGCGCCGGGTTATCAAGCTCTATTCCACTCTCCTGCGCATAGCGATGCCATGCATCAGGATTCTGCCGCCGATGAATGCGCGGAAGTTTATTTAATTGCTGATTGACGTCATCATCAGTTAACAAAGCAGGATGGCAGACAGGCAGCAGATTTTCCTGAAAAAGAAATTGCACACGCATACCTGCCCACGCGGAATGCTCAAAATGAATCACCGCATCATAACCACTTCCAGGCAAAATAAAAGGATCCGTTCTGGCGGCAATATTTAACGTTATTGCCGGAAACAATGCGTTGAAGCTGTTCAAACGGGGAATAAGCCAGCGGCTGGCAAAGGTCGGCAGGACGGCGATATCAAGGCTTTGACTGCCTTGTGGCAGGCCCAATATGTATTGCGTATCTCTTTCAAGGCGCTCAAGGATTTCACGCACGTGATGCGCGTAGCGCGCGCCGACCGGATTAAGTTTTACCCGGCTTCCCACACGGTCAAACAGTTTACAGTTCAGCAACGCTTCCAGGCGCGCAATCTGACGGCTAATCGCCCCTTCTGTTAAGGATAACTCTTCTGACGCCCGGGCAAAGTTTCCGTGTCGCGCTGCAGCATCAAAAGCCTGAAGCGACGCACTACTGGGTATTTTTCTGCGCATATAAAAGCTCTTTGCTCTTGCCTTTAGTGACTAAATATCACTGACACATGACATATTATCGATTTTAAGCGATTAAACCAGCTTGTAGCATGATGAAAAATCATTGAGCAAACCTGTTTGCTTGCGTTGATAACTCATGTGGAGATGGGCTGATGTTCTATACCGTAGAGTGTTCATATAACGATGCTGAAAGCGAGGCTGACTGGAATGCGTTTTACAGCCAACAAAAGTTACCCGCATTAATCTCTGTTACTGGCTTTACTACCTCTCAACGTTTTCGTGCTCTCAAATCTGGCTGCCCTGCTTATCTTGCTATTCACACCGTCAATGATGCGGAGGTGCTCAGCAGTGAGGAGTACCGTTTAAAAGGAGGCGGTAATTTCTCCCGCTGGCAGGCCTTCATTACTGACTGGCATCGTAACCTGTATGCCGGCGAAGGCCTGATCCCAGGGCTCTCTGCCGATGAGATTCTGCTTATCAGCACTAAGACAATTGACGTCCTGGAGACCGAGCTGGGCTATCACGGACTTGAAATGGATGCGGTGGCGCTGGATAAATCACCTTTACATCGCGTTATCTATGCCCTGCCTTATGAAATTGCTTCGCCCTTCATGGATATGCCCGGAGTGTACCTCTACGAGTCCCTTATTCCGCAATTGCAGAGCACTGAAAAAGGGATGCGATAACATCATGCCTAATCTGACTTTTTATTTTTCTGAAAACCACGCTGACCGGTTCAAAAATCTCTGCGATTTTACCGACGCATGCAGCGCCCTCTGCTGTGACATCCTCGGCGCAGACCGCGAAAATGTGCATATCATTTTTATTGTTGTAAAACCGGGCTGTGGGCAGCCGGTGTACGCCGAGCTCTTTTATCGGCTGACAACATTGAGAACCCCTGAAGTGATGGAGAATTTTATGCGAGAACTGGATGTTGTCACCCAACACACCTCTGGTCTGACGGCCCGAATACGCTGCTTTGGCTCACAAGCAGAACACCTTTTCGCCCGCAACTGACCCCGAGGTCGTGATGATCAATCCTTTTCCGTTCCGCCAGGTTGGCGATTTTCAGATAACCGCGCTAAGTGACGGCACGATAAATGCCAGTCTGGAGCTGCTATCAGGTATTGAAAACGCTGATGCGGACGCTATTCAGTACCGTGCCGGAATCGATAAACCCGGTGATATCCATATTAACTGTTACCTTATTCGCGGCCGTGGACGGGTGATGCTGGTTGATGCTGGCCCCGGCGCGCCGGGACACCTTATGGCAAATCTTGCTGCATTGGGCGTCCGCCCTGATGACGTGGATACCGTTTTATTAACGCACTGCCATCCGGATCATATTGGAGGCCTGCTCGATGCTGAAAAAGAGCCGGTTTTTAAATGCGCTGAAATTATTCTGCACCCTCTCGAAGCGCAGTACTGGCGGGATGATAAAAAACGCGAAATGGCGAATGAGCGCGGGCAGCGTAATTTTTTGCTGGTACGGCAAACCTTAAATGTTTATGCCCCAAACATCCGCTTTTTCAACGGTGGGAAAATAGCCGAAGAGATTCTTCCAGTATTTTTACCAGGCCACACGCCTGGGCATACCGGTTTTCGCATCGATTCCGGGAATGAGAGATTATTAATATGGGGTGATATTGTCCACTACCCGCATATTCAGTCAGCACAACCGGCTGTTTCAATTTTATTCGACGTCGATCCTGCTCAGGCCGGGGAGACACGTAAAAAAATAATGGAACAAGCGGTCAGCGAGAAACTGCTCATTGCAGGCATGCATTTAAATCAGGCAGGATTTGCCCGTGTTCACAGGGATGGGAGTACATACCGCATCTTCTATTCCGATGAATAAGCAGATATGCCTGAGGAGCACACCCATGTTTGAGACCGTTCAATATCATCAATGTCCGCTTCTGGCACAGGGTAGGTCGCCCCCAAAAGTTTCTCCAAAATAAAAAGTGACCTTATTCACATAAAGTCACTTCAGATAGATTTTAGCCTGATGAGAACGGGAAGCCTGCACTCAAATCAGTGCCTTACTCCTTTCTTCGTGGTCAGCATCTTACCCAGCCCGGCCGCCTTCGCGAAGTGTAAGACGTGCCAGCTGCCGGGATTTTCGCCCCGCTACCACCATCGCCACAACAAACACCAGCGCAAACAACACAACGATGGTTGGCGCTGGGGCGCTGTCGATAAAGAACGAGAGGTAAACCCCACTCAGCGACACCAACACCGAAACCACGACCGCCACCAGTAACGCATGCGAAAAACGACGGGTGAGAAGCACCGCAATAGCGCCAGGTGCTATCAGCAGAGAAATTGACAGGATAATCCCCACCGCTTTCAGCGTCGCCACTATGGTCAATGAAACCATGCAGAGCAGCCCGTAATGCAGCCAGCGCGCCGGTAAGCCAGAGACCTGAGCCTGCTGCGGATCGAAGCTGAACAACATGAAGTCACGCCACTTCACCGCAATCACCATTACGATGACCGCTGCGATAACAAATGTCTGAAAAATATCCGCGCCAGTAATGCCCAGCATGTCCCCAAACAGAATGTGATCGAGATGCACTTCAGGTTTCACGGCGATATACAGGATTAGCCCCACAGCGAACATGCCAGAGAAGACGATGCCCAGCACCGTATCCTGTTTGATACGGCTGTTGTCCTGCAAAAAACCGCTGGCGACAGCGCAGAAGAGACCCGCGACGAACGCGCCCACCCCCAGCGGCAGCCCCACCATCCAGGCGAGCACAATGCCGGGAAACACCGCATGGCTCATGGCATCGCCCATCAACGCCCAGCCTTTCAGCACCAGAAATACTGACAGCAACGAACAGGGGATGGCTACCACCAGCGCGATGAGTAACGCACTGTTCATAAAAGCGAACTGGAAAGGTTCTAAAATCCACATCAGCCAGGCTCCTCATCAGGTTGCTGGCAGCTGCGACGCCGGTTAGCCAGCAAGCCATGTTTCGGCGCAAACACAAACGCCAGCAGGAACAGCAACGTCTGCGCCACCACAATGATGCCGCCCGTTGCGCCATCTAAGTAGTAACTCACCCAGGCACCGAGGAAACTGGTGATGCTGCCAATCGCGACGGCAATCATCAGCAGACGCGGAAAGCGATCGGTGAGCAGCCACGCCGTTGCGCCCGGTGTTACCACCAGACAGATCACCAGGAACGCGCCGACCGTTTGCAGCGCCGCCACGGTTGAGACTGCCAGCAGCGTAAAAAACAGAACTTTCAGGCGTTCAGGCCGTAATCCGATGGCGCGTGCGTGATTTTCATCAAAAAAGGTGACCATCAGGTCTTTCCACTTAAACAGCAGTATGATGATCGACAGTCCGCCAATCAGCGCCAGCTGAAGGATATCCGCGGGCGCAATCGCCAGAATATTGCCCAGCACAATTGTCTGAATGTTCACGGCTGTCGGATTGAGCGACACCATAAACAGCCCGAGACCAAAGAATGAAGAGAAGATGAGACCGATGATCGCATCTTCTTTTAATCGGGTGCGCTGATTAAGCAGCAGCATGCTGCCCGCCGCCAGACCACCTGAGAGAAATGCCCCCAGCGCAAACGGCAGCCCCAGCATGTAAGCGCCTGCAACACCCGGCACGATAGAGTGAGAAAGGGCATCACCAATCAGCGACCAGCCTTTCAGCATGAGGTAGCAGGAGAGAAATGCGCAGAGTCCGCCAACCATAGCGGAGACCCACATCGCGTTGAGCATGTAGTGATAGCCAAAAGGCTCCAGTAGCAGTTCCATGGTCAGTTCCCATCTTCACGTGTCGTGCGAGGCGCAATAAAAGGCCGTTCGTCATCAGTGATGATCTGATCGTCCAGCCCTTTCACCATGACATGACGCAGTACGCCGCTGAATGCGCGCTCAAGGTTTGCGGCAGTAAAGGTGGTCCGGGTCGGGCCGCTGGCCAGAACAGTGCCTTTAACCATGACGGTGTAATCGCAGAACTCGGTAACGGACCCCAGATTATGTGTGGAAACCAGCATGGTCTTGCCTTCATCGCGCAACTCACCCAGCAGACTGATGATTCTGGCCTCTGTCTGAACGTCCACGCCGGTAAACGGCTCATCCAGCAGGATAACGCTGCCCTGCTGGGCAATGGCGCGTGCCAGGAATACCCTTTTCTTTTGCCCGCCAGAAAGCTCACCGATCTGACGATGGCGGTAGTCAAGCATATCGACCCGCGCCAGCGCCTCGCTGACAATCTGCTGGTCGTGCGGTTTAGGCCGGCGTAGCAGGCCCATATGACCGTAGCGCCCCATCATGACGACATCCTCAACCAGCACCGGAAAAGACCAATCCACGTCTTCCGACTGTGGCACATAGGCTACAAGACTTTTGCGCAGTGCCTGGCGCGTCGGCATACCCAGCACCGAGATGCTGCCGCTGGCAAGCCGGACAAAACCCATCAGCGCTTTAAACAACGTTGACTTACCTGAGCCATTCACGCCTACCAATGCCGCAATCGATCCGCCGGGTACGCGGAAACTGGCGCCATGCAATGCGGTGTGACCGTTACGATAGGTCACGGTGACATCAGAAACCACGATGGTATCGGTCATTTTGCTCTCTCCCCCGCTTTAATGCCCTTGACCAGTGTCTCTGTGGTGACGCTAAGCAGATCAAGATAAGTCGGCACCGGTCCCTGAGCGGTGCTCAGTGAGTCAACGTAGAGCACGCCACCGTAATACGCACCGGTTTCCCTGGCGACCTGTCGGGCGGGCTTATCCGATACCGTGCTTTCGCTGAACACCGCCGGAATTGCATTTTTTTTCACCTGATCAATGACGTTTCTTACCTGTTGCGGCGTGCCTTGCTGGTCAGCATTAACAGGCCAGAGATAGAGTTCTTTCATACCCAGATCACGTGCCAGATAGGAAAAAGCGCCTTCGCTGGTGACCATCCAGCGCTTATCCGCTGGAATCCCGGCAATCTGTTGCCGTAATGGATCCAGCGCTGCGGTGATTTTTTGCTTATAGGCTGCTGCGTTCTGACGATAGATATCCCCATTAGCGGGGTCATATTTCATCAGTGCGTCGCGAATGTTATCGACATAGATCAGTGCATTGTCCGGGGACATCCACGCGTGAGGATTTGGTTTTCCGTTGTAGGGCCCCTCGCTAATTCCCATTGGTTTTACACCAGCAGAGACCACGACTTCCGGAACACCATCCAGATGCTGGTAGAAGCGCTGAAACCAGCGTTCGAGATTCAGCCCATTTGCCATGATGAGCTGCGCACCCTGGGCACGCTTAATATCGCCGGGCGTAGGCTGATATTCATGTATCTCAGCACCCGGTTTAGTAATGGAAGTGACTTCAGCCGCCTCGCCCGCCACGTTTTTCGCCATGTCAGCAATGACCGTAAACGTTGTCACAACCTTAAATTTTTCTGCTGCATTACAACTGGCAGCCGTCACCAGAGTCAGCAAAGCACTCAGTAACAAGGTGGCTATTGGTTTTATTGTCGTCATCAGAGCGGTCTCCAGAGTTGATTAAGAAAAGAGCATAATTAGCATAGGCTATTCTTTATAGCACAGGCTATACCGTTGATGTAGCGCGTGGATGTGAAGTTTCTTCAGTTGTGAAGCCTGAATGTCAATTTCTGTAAGAAGTTGCTTTATTTTATTGATATACAATAATTTTTTTATTTCATGAACGCGTGCACAGCGAATTTATCTGGCGACTCTCTGCTTTTTCACGCCAGCAAAAATAAATGCAGAAGCGATTAACGTGTCAGGATAAAAGCAATCACCCTGCGCATTTAACAGAGGCAGGTGTATTAGCGAATTGCACAGGCATGACACATGCAACCCTCAACGATTAAAATAATATTATTGATAGGTAGAATTGATTAAGTTTCGTGAATTTTTTTGCTACAGTTAATGTTACTTACCGCAATCACACAGGAGGATATTTTGTATTTTTCCAGCGACGAAAAAGCGAATGTCATCATTGGCGAAGCTGCAATGAACCTGTTTAATGCCGGTCAGGAAGTGAACGTTGAACTTTTGATTAATGAGCTAAAAGTGATGGCTGGATCTGAAGTTAATGATAATCGTCTTGAGCAGATACAGCATGCGCGTCAATGGCTGATGGGGTTCAAAACTATCGGTTCCCGCAGCACCAGCCCCGCGAACTGGTTATCAACAACATTTGGTAAAGAACCTGCTGACCCGCTCTCCGCGGATGACATTTTCCTGAAGCATTAACCTTACCCACGCCTGTTTACCGACCTGCCTGTACAGGTCGGAGCACTTTAGCAGTGAAAACCGTACAGGTATTTGGTACAATTTTCCCCTCACCACACACTCTCTTAACTAATTGATTTAAATAAATAAGCACTTTTTGCACAAAAAAACTCACCTCAAAAACCCAAAATTCTGTACAAGAATTCTAAAGATGTATAACTTGCACAACCTGTGTGCGATACATTTTAACCACCTGAGGACACCCACATGCGCCAGAACGGACAAGCCCCTGAAGCAATTAGCGATATTGCCCATTACTTCAATCAGGCTAACTCCCCTTCGCAACAGGAGACGCTGGGCTCAGTTGTTGTGGAAATTCTGCGTGCAGGGCATAGCCTGAGTCGTAAAGCGATTTGCAGTAAACTGTTGCGACGCCTTGAACTTGCCGCAACACCTGAAGAAGAGCGTCATCTGCACGAGCTCATTGCATTGCTTTTCCGTCGTGAAAGCTAATGCAAACACGGATTGATAGTCGCCAGTGATAGTCATTACAGTTTTTCAGGATGCCCGATTTAGTCACGCCGCCAGGATGGTTTACCCTAGTTAAAAAGCCCAGTACTGCTTTCCCGTATCAGGTGCATCTCTTCGCACCTGCAGAGAGATACGGACCCGCAGCATGGCCATTGATTCGCAATCAGAGAAGCCAGTATGTACAGAAGTGAAGATGAGAAACTGACAGATGTCATGATAGGTGAAGCCGTCCTGACATTGCTCAAGTCAGACAAATCGGTATCCAGTAATGCCCTGATAGAACAGCTTGAACTCATGGCTGCGGATGCTGATGACAGTGAAAAAGTAACCGTTATTCGTAAAGCCATCACTGAAGTCCGTAATGGCATGGTTGCTGCGCGCAAACGCGTTAAGGGTGACAGCGCTGAGCGTGATAATAAGTCACATCGCATGAACAGCGATGGCCCGCCCGATGGTTCGAAAAAACACTGATTGAAGGGTTAGATACCTGAATTACGCGGCTAGTTTAACCGAAGCGGCAGCCTGAAAAAGAAATGTTTTACGGCTGGTTGGGCAAAACGAAAACAGCGTCTACACTCGTTTTGACAATTCACATTGCTTCTGACTAATTTTCTTCAGAGAATGAAAAATCATGCAACACTCTTCATCAGATTCAACCATCATTGATTATTTTCGTAGCGAAGGCGATTTACTTGCTCCCGAAACAGAACTGCTGGGCGGTGTCATTCGTGACATTGTGGCCGACCAGGGGCGCGTAACGAATAAAGCGATTATCCTTTATTTGATTGCTGAACTTGAATGCACCTCCGATGTGGTCAGAATGGATGTGCTGCGTAAAACGCTGGAAATCGTTGTTGGCCGAACACCTGACGATACCGGCTTCTGATTCTCTGACCTGCGGTAACGCAGGTCAGGTTAACTGCTTGTCGAACCGCTAATTCTCATTCATTTCCCTGCGTCATTCTCCTTCTCCCTTCTCACGATTTTATTTCCCATAATCGACCTGTAAAAAGAGTGCGTCCAGTGATGTTGCAGGAACTTCATATTAATGATTACCGTTAAACCTATTTCCTGAAGAAAATAAGCTTTCCGAAAATAATAACGATAACAGAGCAGATTACCGCTTCAGTAATTAAACCCTTGCCATTTTCTCTGGCCAGCAATCTCAATAGCCTTTTTGATTTATATTTTTCAGAAGGTGAGAAAGCGTTTTATATGATCCTGAAGATCAAAACCAGGGGCAGCCATAATCATCAGAAAACGGATTTCGGGCACCTTATTCTCGCTGAAGTGAATCGATGCCGGTGAATGAACAGGACAGGCGTCAGGGATGGCGCCAAAAACCGGCGCCATCAACCTCAATGCATCTTGCGGGTGAAAAAGGCTATCGCTTCCTGACACAGTGATTTAAGCCTGCTGTCACGGGTTTCTTCGCTCAGTCTGAACAGAGCGTCCGTAATATCGTGAAAATGAACTGGCTCTCCCGCCTTGATCAAATCACTAACTACCGCGCCAACCAGCGCACGGATTTCATTATCGTTGTCGTACTTCACACGACCTCCCGACAGTGTATGCATATACAGTCTATCACTAGCAGGAGGTAAAAAACAAAAAAGTGGTTTTTGTAAAAATATAAGCGAAGCGGCAAAGAGGTTACTATTTATACACTCACGGGATATTATCTTGCTTTATATTTGCCCGCTGTAACCCTTAACTTATAAATTGCTAAAATGGGGTTATCATCGCCGTAATCTAATTTCACTGTGACTGACCTTAACCAAAGCGCCCTATCCCGAAAACAGAAGCCCGGCAGAATCTGATTATAAAAAATGTTCTCTCGAATCGCCGCAGGCTTGAGGGTCTGGAATATCCTGAACTGCGATTGTCAAATCACCATCCGAAAACAGCCCGCAGTGTGATAAAACTACTTTCATTCGCCGGCATCCCGAGTAGCACATGGCTAAATTTACCCTGAAACAGATTGCTGCCCAGTCGGGACTTAGCCTCGCAACCCTTGACCGTGCTCTCCATCAGCGCGGTAACGTTCATGCCCGAACGCTGCACCGAATTCAACAGGCAATAGCGGACCTGGAGTTGATGCAAAAGGCGGGGCTGGCAAAAGGCAGAACACTCTTTTTCGACGTGATCATGCATACGCCTGATCGCTTTCAGCCACTGATACGAGAAGCGCTCAGCAGTCAGATCGCCAGCTTTGCTGCCTTTAAAATTCAGCTGCGCTTCCACTTTGGTGCGAATCTTACGGCACAAGCGATTAACGCGCTGCTGAATAAAAAAGCGCTTTACAGCCACGGTGTCATTCTGAAAGCGGCCTGCTCTGGCGAGCTTAATCCCACTATTGAATTGATGCTGAAGCAGCGTATTCCGGTAGTCACCATGATGAGTGACTTACCCGACAGCGCGCGTCTGCGTTACATCGGCATGGACAACTTTGATGCTGGCAAGGTGGCAGCTTTTCTGATGTCAAAATGGTTGCGAGTCAGTCGCTCGCATATCGTGGCAGTGACCGGCAGTCACGATTTCATTGGTGAACAGGAAAGAATTCTGGGTTTTCAGCGAGCGATGCAACAGTTTGCGCCTCAGCATCAGGTGAGCGTGCTGGCTGGCGGGTATGGTATTGATGACAGGATGCATCAGTCAGTAACGGCGTTTTTGCGGAGCCATGCGGACGCGGATGCCGTTTACACCGTGGGCGGCGGCAATCCCGGCATACTGCGCGCGTTTGAAGAACAGAAGCGCCCTGTAAATGCGTTTATCGGTCACGATCTCGATCAGGAAAATTGCGACCTGCTTCAGGCAGGTAAAATTGATGCGCTGATTGAGCATAATTTACAGCTCGATGCGCTGCACGCCTTCCGAACCCTGCTGGCCTTTCATGGCTTTATACCCGAAACCGAACCGCCTGCACCCTACTCAAAAATCAATATTATCACCCGATATAACATGACAACCTGACATCTGCTCTGGCTATTAATAACGTCTGCTTATAGCCACATACGTGCTGAACAGGGTAATCAGGCACCGGCCAGGCGGTTACACTTAAGCTTTCCCTTAATAGCAGGAGTCAGTTATGAAAATTATTGCCAACGGATCGCAGCCTTCACGGAAAGGACCTGCAGAATATTTTACCGGCAGCGTTCGTATTGATGCCCCTTTCCAGGCAACCGAACCGGCCCGTGTGGGCGGTGCGACGGTGACCTTTGAGCCGGGCGCCCGCACTGCATGGCATACTCATCCACTGGGGCAGACCCTGATTATCACGCATGGACAAGGCTGGATTCAGTGTGAAGGTGAAGATATTCAGGTGATGAACGCCGGAGATATCGTCTGGATCCCGGAATATGTGAAGCACTGGCATGGCGCAACGCCGGTCAATGCCATGACGCATATTGCTATCGCCGAGTCACTGAATGGCTCGCCGGTTGACTGGCTGGAGCAGGTCAGCGACCAGCAATACCAGCGCGACTAAACATAGCCGCTCACCCTGTTCAGAGCCTGACGTGATCGATTAGCGCCCTCATCTTGGGGGCCAGATTTTTGCGGCTGGGGAAATAAAGATAGAACCCGGCAAAACCGGGCAACCATTCATCCAGGATAGTAATGAGTTCGCCACGCGCGATGTAAGGCTGGAAAGTCTCTTCCATGCCAAAGCTGATGCCGCCTCCGGCGCAGGCGGTGCGAATCATCACCCCCATGTCGTTGGTGGTGAGCTGCGGATTGACGGCAACATCAAAATTACGCCCCTGCTCAGCGAACTCCCAACGATAAGGGGCTAATCCTGGGCCTTTTCGCCAGCCTATGCAGCGATGATTGACCAGTTCCTCGGGGTGTTGTGGTGTGCCTTCACGCGCGAGATAAGTGGGTGATGCCACCGCAACCTGACGTTGTGCGGTGGAGACAGGCACGGCAATCATATCCTGAGCAATCACCTCCCCCAGTCGTACACCCGCGTCATAGCCCTGCCCGACAATATCGAACTCCTCATCAGTAACGGTGATATCCAGCTCAACCTGCGGGTAAGCGGTGATAAAGCTCGCCAGCAGCTCTCCTCCCAGCATCCGCTCCGCAATTGATGAGATCGCCAGCCGAAGCTGACCGCGCGGCTCCGTGGCCAGTTCGGTGAGATCAGTGACGGCACGGTTAAGCTGGTTGATCGCCGGAGCCACCTCGGCATAGAGCCGTTGGCCAGCTTCGGTCAGCTGAACCGAACGCGTGGTGCGTTGCATCAGCGTGATATTAAGCCTGTCTTCCAGCCGTCGCAGACTCTGACTGATTGCCGGACGCGTGACGCCAAACTTTTCTGCTGCGAGTCGAAAATTTCGGGTCTGCGCCACAATCACAAAGACTTCGAGAGCATTTTTATCGGCATTCATAGGTTAGATTGCGTTACCAGAGTGTGAAGTGTTTGGTGGATTATCTTTATAATCCAGCCACCGTATGATCGCCAGTGACAACCTTACTGGAGAAATACGATGACTCAGAAAGTGATTTTAATTACCGGCGCTTCAAGCGGTATCGGTGCCGGCATCGCACGAGAACTGGCGAAAACGAATGCGATTCTGTTGCTGGGTGCACGACGTGAAAACCGTCTGGCCGCGCTGGCTGAAGAGCTAAGGTTCAATGGTGCTGAGGTGGCGATCAAAGCGCTTGATGTGACACGCCGTGAAGACGTTACGCAGTTTGTTGATTATGCACTGGAGAAATGGGGCCGCATTGATGTGATGATCAATAACGCCGGTATTATGCCTCTCTCACCGATTGCGGCGCTGAAGGTGGAAGAGTGGGATCAGATGATCGATGTGAACATCAAAGGGGTGCTGTATGGCATCGCGGCGGTGCTGCCGACCATGTTGACCCAACAGTGGGGTCACATCATCAATATTGCTTCAATTGGTGCTCTGGCGGTGTCACCCACTGCGGCGGTCTACTGCGCCACTAAGTTTGCGGTACGGGCGATTTCCGATGGTTTACGGCAGGAGAACAGCCAGCTGCGGGTGACCTGTGTTCATCCCGGCGTGGTCGAGAGTGAGCTGGCATCAACGATTACCGATCCAGAAGCCGCTGAGGCGATGCGACACTATCGCGCTATCGCGTTGCAGCCGGACGCCATTGGTCGCGCCGTGCGCTATGCCATTGAGCAGCCTGAAGAGGTAGATGTGAATGAAATTGTGGTGCGGCCAACCCGAACCCAGCATTAAGCCATTGGCCCGATGCGCTGAGTGCATCGGGCCGTATTATCAGTAAAGGCTTCGACGGGTACGCTGGACAGTAACGGCGATCGCCGTTAAGGCCACCAGCATCAGAAAGATCCCCAGACCCACCATTGCATTAAAGCCATAAGCTTTGAACAGCAGCAGACCGGCGATACAACCGCTCAGGAAGGAGAACACCGTCGTCAGATGGGTATGCAGCACCTTCTGGAAGAATCGACGGTCGTCGGTTTCGAGATGCACCGCGTGTGACGTATGAGCAAAAATCCAGGAACCCAGTGCAATACCGGCATCAGTCAGCGTGCCGGTAATGTGAGTCGATCTGACGCGGCCATTGGAAAGCTGCGTCGAGGTGGCATTATGAATCCCCATTAAAAAGCCCAGCATCACCAGCACTTCCCCGTTAAAACTTGGCCGGTAGAACACGATCTCAAAGAACGATGCCGCTGTCAGTGCTGCCCCTTCCGCCAGAATAATCAAACAGAAAATGGTGCGTAACTTATGTCTGATACCTACCACCACTGCCAGCCGGGCGACGGTACAGCCCAGCACAAAGGCCACAATCAGTGCCATTAAAAATAGCATGGTGTGCAGGTCGCTGGTCGTTACCTCCTGGGAGATCTGCGAGGTGTTGCCAGTCATATGTGACGGGAAAAATCCAAAGGCGCCCAGCGCCATGGCATTAAGGATACCGGCAGTGGTGGCCAGCACCAGCGCCAGTAAGCGGTCTTCGGTATGCGAACGAACTTTCTTCTTTTTTATCAGCACAGGCTTCCCCACATCAGGTGAATGCAAAAAACGTTCTAATACGGTTTCAAGCATACAACCTGATAAAAATTATTCCCGTCAGAACCAGATAACTCTGAAGAAATAAGCCATTAATTTTGCTGATTTTTATAAAGCAGATTCAGTTTACTTTTAAAAGTGTCAACGACGCGATGATTCACCAGTTGATGACCACAAAAGAGGCAGATAGCAAACTCAGTCAACGATAAAGAGCTTCGCGCCGGTGGAGGTAAACGAACGATGCGGTTCAGCATCATCTGCTACCTGATAACTGACGCCCGGTGTCAGTACGAAACGGCGTCCATCGGACAGTTCTGTGTGAAGCTCGCCCGCCATACAGAGTAAAATATGGCCCTTGGTGCACCAGTGATCGGCCACATAGCCCGGCGAATAATCGACCATGCGAACCCGGATATCGTTAAACGTCACAGTTCGCCATCTCGCCTCTCCCTGGTCGCCGGGATGAACCGTCTCTTCAACCTGATCCCATTCCGTCAGCCCAAACGGCAAATTATCTATTTTCATGCGATGTCCCTGAGACTGCGTTGAAGATGAGCGTTAAGAGAGAGCCTGGAAAACGGCCTCTTCGGCATGGATGAGCGTGGTATCAAATAGCGGCACGCTGGCATCGGTAGCGTCAACCAGCAAGGTAATTTCGGTGCAGCCCAGAATAATGGCCTCGGCCCCTTGTGCCACCAGCTGCTGCATGATCTCCCTGTAACGACGACGCGAGGCGGGATTGATTTCACCCAGGCAAAGCTCATGGTAAATCACCTCGTGCACAAACAGGCGATCCGCTTCATCAGGCGTGATCACTTCAAGACCGAACTGCTCATGCAGTCGCCCGCGATAGAAATCCTGTTCCATGGTGAATCGCGTTGCCAGTAACCCGACCTTATGCACGCCAGCCTGCTGAATACGCCGTCCGGTGGCGTCAGCAATATGCAGTAGCGGGATGTCTGTGGCGGCGCTGATTTGCGCGGCCACTTTATGCATGGTGTTGGTACAGAGTACGATGAATTGCGCACCCGCCCTTTCCAGATTACGTGCTGCATCAGCCAGTATCTCGCCCGCCTGCTGCCACTCGCCCGCAGCCTGAAGTTGCTCGATATGCTGGAAATCAACACTATAAAGTACCAGCTCCGCCGAGTGCAGACCGCCCAGCCGCTGTTTAACCTGCTGATTGAGTATGCGGTAATAGAGTGCAGTTGACTCCCATGACATACCGCCTAACAAACCAATAACTTTCATGCTGCACTCCTGATTCAACGTTTTACTCTCAGCATGCCAGATTGCCATTGTTCGGCAACGGATTTAATCAGGCTGAGCTGTTCTGCGGCCTGAATCGCCGGGCAATCAGCATTAACACCACCACGCCAGCACTCATGATCACCCAGGCCTGCGTCAGTGATGCACCAATGTCGCGCACCCAGCCGGCCACCAGCGGCATCAGTGCTGCAATCAGGTATCCGCCACCCTGAACGCGTGACAGCAGAATGCCTGCCTCTCTGGCGTTGCGCGCATGATCCAGTGTGACAATCAGTGACAGCGGAAAGAGTGCGCCGATTCCTGTACCCAGCAGCAACACAGAGAGTACCGGCATCGTGTTCGGGTAGAACACCAGACTCAGCAGCCCCGCCAGTAACAATGTCAGCACGCCAAGCAGCAAAGGACGGCGGTCGGAAAAGCGATGTAACGTCGCTGAGACAATAAATCCTGCCACCACTTCGGTTAAGGTCAGCGCGGCGAGCAGATATCCGCTATGACGCGCACTCCAGCCCAGCTGTATATAGAATGGCGGCAGCCAGGCCAGTACCAGCGTGTAGGCCCCGGTGCCAATGCCAAAAAAGAGCATCAGTAGCAGTGTGCGCCGCACAGGCAGTATCGCTTCATCAACCGCTACACTCACCGGCGACGACCGCCTGACCGAGGACAGCCACATCAGCAGCGTCACCAGCGCTAATCCTCCGGAGAGTGCCAGCGCGGGTTGCAGGCCCAGCAGGGTAAAAAGCGGCTCAGCACTCGCCGCAGTCAGTGCCGCACCCGCCATAATGCCTGTGCTGAACAGCGCCATCAGCGTCGCCGCGGCTGCTGTAAAGCGTTGCCGAATCAGGGCAGGCATCAGCGCCTGAATGACACCAATTCCTGCGCCACCCGCCAGCGCAGTGAGCATCAGCTGAGCAGAGGTCAGGTTAACCCCGCGCCACAGACAGGCCGCCGTCAGAAGAAGCAAACCCGAGGCGATGCACATCACCGGCCCAATACGGACGATCAGCCACGGCCCGGAAAGTGCCGCCAGACCCATCATCGCCACCGGCAACGTGGTCAGAAGACTGAACGAGGTAGCTGACAGTCCAGCCTGCTGTTGCAACACCGGAAACAGCGGGCCGATAATAGCCAGCATCGGACGCAGGTTCAGCCCGATAAGAAAGACGATCACAGCAAACAGAATGGGGAAGAGATTATTTTTCATCGTTGACACTCTGACAGAGGATTGACGATGACAGCATTGGGCTGCCACCATTTATCTTAACGTTAAGATAAATATCCCGCCTTGTTAAGAGGTGCAGCACAACCCGACAACATAACCCCAGCATTTACAGGTGATTTATGCATGACCATATTGATTTCGTTGTCAGCCAATGGGACAACGCGATGCCTGATCTTGATGCTTCTTCCATGCGCATCTTCGGCAGAGTGTTGCGTCTGATGAAACATCTGGCGAAAGCGCGCAGTCAGGCACTGGAGCCGTTTAGTTTTCAGGAGGGGGAGTTTGATGTACTGGCAACGCTGCGGCGGGCGGGCTCGCCTTATCGCCTGTCGCCCACGCAACTTTATCAGGCGCTGCTGGTAACCTCCGGCGCGATGACAAATCGGCTGAACCGGCTGGAACAGCAGCATCTGATTGAACGTGTGGCTGCACCGGATGATAAGCGCAGCATGCTGGTTGGGCTGACCCCGCACGGGCAGCAGCAGATTGAGGATGCACTTCGTGTCCACACCGCCACGCAGGCGGCGGTGCTGGCGCCGCTGGACGCATCAGAGCGTGCCGAACTGGAGAGGCTGCTGAAAACGCTGCTGCTGGCGTTTCCCGGCGAAGCTATCACTACAGACGAGCGTTTTTAGCGCTGCAGTTCGGCCACCGTCATGGTGAAAATAACCGGCTGCTGATCGGCACTGGCATAAGAATGCGGCATATCTGTACGCGCCACCGCCGCACACCCCTGTTGCACGACCATTGTCTGCTCACCCACGGTTAATGCCAGTTTGCCCTGTTCAACGTGCAGCAGTTCAAGCGTGCCCGACGAGTGACCCGTGGAGCTGAAAACCTCGCCCGCAAACATTTTCCAGCGCCATAGCTCGATCATATCAGGTCCGCGTGTCCCCGCCAGCAGCTGCGCAGTTCCGCCCTGCTCACCCTGCCACAGCACGGGCATTTCGCTGTTCTCAATCAGCCATGCGTCAGGTGCATGCGAGACATTGACGATATCCGCCACCGAGACACCCAGTGCGGCAGCCACTTTGCAGAGGATGGCAATGCTGGGATTGGCGGCGCCTTTTTCAATTTCAACCAGCATCCCTTTACTGATCCCTGCACGATGGGATAACGCATCCAGTGAGAGTTTCTGGCTTTTACGCCATCTTTTGATGCTCTCTGAGACAGCCTGATTAACACTGGCAACATCAGCGCCCGCATCGGTCGTTATATTGACTTTTTTGGTCATCGGTCATTACTATGGAATAAATTAGTCAATGAGAGAGTATCCGATGTTATCTGTTCATCCGTCAATCGATCCCGCGGTTCTCGCGCTCGCCCCCGGCTTTCGTGCCATGAGCATTGTGGTAGACGCTACGCCGATAACACGACCTGAGGTCGCCAGCGAAGCATTGAAGAGTGCCTGCCAGCAGGTGTTGCAGGAGGATGTGGCCTGGGCAGATGCGCATCTGGCAGCCTGGGCCGAGGTTTTCAAAGCCTTTGGTGCTAAAGCGAAACGCACACCCTGTTCTGCTGAAGCATTGCGCAAGCGCGTGCTGCGGGATGGCGCATTGCCTGCTATCGATCCGGTTGTCGATCTCTACAATGCCATCAGCATTCGCTACGCCCTGCCAGTTGGAGGCGAAAATATTGCGGCTTATATTGGTGCGCCACGTCTGGTGATTGCTGACGGCAGTGAACGGTTCGATACCGTCAAAGAGGGCGAGGTGGTTGATGAGTCACCAGAACCCGGCGAAGTGATCTGGCGAGACGATCAGGGCGTAACCTGCCGCCGCTGGAACTGGCGTCAGGGTGTGCGGACCAGACTGGATGCCAGTGCACGCCAGATGTGGTTTATCCTGGAAAGTCTTCCGGCTATGCCGCTCATTGCGCTGCAACAGGCCAGTGACGATCTGATCTCGGGATTAGAGCAGATGATGCCAGGGGCACAGGTCAGTGCAACGCTGATCGACGCGCCAGCCATCTGAACATTGCCCCAACACCGGTGATGCAGGGTTAACGTTGGCCAGAATCTGTGGCAGGATACGCGCCCTGCGTCTGGCCATACCCGGCTGACTGAACTGCATACAACCGGTGACTCTAATGGCTAAAGTAAAATATAGTCTCCCGCTGCTGCTGATCCTGGCTCTGGCTGGCTGGTGGTTGATCCCGCACGACAGTGAGGAGGATAAAGCGTATTACGTCGCGGTATTCTGCGCGATCGATCATCACAGTGCGCAGCCGCTTGATACGCAGATGCGCAACGTGATAGAAGGCGGCAATTCTGACTATGCGTTGCAAAAAATAACTTACAAGTCAGCGCTGGGCGACCGTGTGATTGGCCGCTGGCAGCAACTGACGACGGATGATCAACAGCGCGCCGCCCAGGATAATGCAGCCTGCCAGCAACTGCTGACACGCTGATTTCCGGCGGAGGTGTTTATCTGATGAGGCAAATTATTTCGCGCGGGCCATTATTATGGCCGCGCCCGTCCTGGCATATCCTTCAACACCAGAGATCACCGCAGATCTTTTATCTACGGTTGTTGGCAAGATTACATTAAAAAATCGTGTTAAACGATATCGATGGCGCTGAAAACCGTATCAATATGGCGGCATACAGTTTCACCCATAAACCGGTTGTGGCCGCGCTAGTAGGCGCGAAAAATCGCGGTGTAACTAAGCGGGTAATTGTCATTCTACGACTGAGTAGCCTTAACGCCATCGTGCACAATAAATTCATGGGGGTTGACGATAACACTGTCCAGACGAGTTCTTTTCACTACACCTCTTCAGCAAAAAAACTAATGCCGGAGTGCGCTGATTATCAGAGGTAACTTATTCATGAATAAGCAATATGAGAATGAATTTGCACGATTGTCGTCAGACTGCCCACGGGCCTCCAGAAAAAGGCCCCTTCTGAAGTAAAACCGGCTGAAAACGTTTCAGGTAATGAGCCTGTAAAACGCACACGGCGGCCATCGATGAGCCTGCTGGGGCTTCTGCACCTGTTGTGGGAACAGTCTGGTATCAATGTCTGGCACCCTGCTTTCGATAAAAAGAAACGCACTCCTGGCTGGGTGAGCTGGCGCCTGCAGCAGACGGCTGCCCGTATTCGTATTGGTCGCGTGCCACTGGATGAATCCCTGCTGCTCATGGCCATGAAAGATACGCCTCAGGTTAGCGTTAACCGGGAACACCTGAGGGAAGCTGAAAAGAACATAAGGTGACTAATCGTCATTTCTGTGCTGGCTGGCTGGAGTGAAGCCGGTGAAGCACGGCTGAAGACTATGCTGCCGCTGGGGCTGTTTTCTGGCTTTCCTGATCTGGTTCTGCCTGAAGCCGTTCGTCACCGCCTGGAGCGGAGCTTCAGCCGCGAGCTGGGTGACTGGCGCCGGGGAATGAAAGTCGTGGTTATCGCTGAAACGGAGCCGCCTGAAACGTCGTTCAGAAAAGTAGACGGGCGTAACCGACCGTCAAGCTGCAGTACCGTGCTCGATGTGGCGCTGATGACGGTCAGTCCACGCTTCATTCCGCTCGATTCAGGCTATGAGGCGGCTGTCGAAGACAAACTGTGGAAGGAAAAACGTGCCTTCATCAAGCCTCTGCGCTACGACGGAGAGGAAGACGTATTCCCGGACTTCGTTCTGAAGGACGTGAAAGGCGTGGATGCGCTGCCGATGGAAGTTTTCGGAATGAATACCCCCGAATATCTGCAACGTAAACAGGAAAAAACTGCTTATTATGATGTGGAATACGGTCAGGGCCATTGGTGGTACTGGGAGGCAGCAGGCAGAATGGAAATGCCACTATTCCCGGCTGTCTGAAAGTTCTGGCGGGAGTGAGAAGTGAAGGTGATTAGCAGGTCACCTTCACTGAGAAGATTTAAACAAACCTCAGGACCATATGAGACCCCTGAGTTTTTTTGACTGCTTCATCGATATATTGCTGACGAACGGCATCAGTTACGGGTTCACTTTCGTAGGGGGGTTCAAATTGTTTCATAGTGCTTGTTTCAGCCACGAAACCACCCACGACCATTTCACCTTCTGCCCTGATTTTTTTTCCGTCTATATCGAGCATCACATATGAACTGGTGCCTGTAATTTTCATATCAGTTATCCCTTACAAAAATGACTTTTTCCGTCTGCGATACCGGATCGATTGTAGTGATTTTCGTGACGTTATCATTGCCCATCAGGCGCGGTAACTCAACGTTTTCCCATATATTACCTTCACGCAGCGACTGTCCCACTACGGCCCTGACTTCTCCTGATACCTGTTTAGCATAAGACGCGGAGACGTCCTCCCAGGCCTTGATGCTCTGGGGGTTATCGAAATCCCATTCAGGCATTTTAATATTTTTATCTTTGATTGTGGATTCGAGCGTAACTCCGCCCCGGGACTTGGCTATGCCCTCTGCCACATCAGGGCCGCCGACACCTTCAGTGCGCCCTGACCAGAAAAAGGCACTGTCCGGATCGGTCGCCAGCTGAGGTTCTATTTCTTTCAGGTTGATGAGGCTCTTAGGCGTGTTTCGCCAGGTATTAAAGGCTGCGCCTCCTTTTGCGCCGGCAAGGCCGCCTGCAAACGCACCGCCCAGCGCAAGCCACTTCTGACCGTCAGAGCCATCTCCCCATAGTTTCCCGCCTATATAAGCACCACCATAGCCTCCACCCAGTCCTCCCGCAAAACCAAGCAGGGCTATCGCCGGCCCAGCCAGGACAGCTGTGGCAGCAGGGCCCACGCCCAGCAGCACTCTGTCAACCCAGTCCGGAATTTCCGGACTGATTGCGTCAGTCTGCTCTTTACTGCCACCAATAAAGACGTTGGGTGAACCGTCGCTGATCATACCGCTGCATGCCAGGCGATCTCCCGTCCGGGCAGCAGGCAGTCCGTTGATGTACACGCGTGAAGACCCTTCTGCCACGCGCTGCAGGGCCGGACCGTGTTCATCACAGTCACCCACAGACATATGCGACATCACCGCCGGCCTTCCATTAATGAACACATTCGATGAACCGGTGACCAGATGGCCGGTTTCGTGGTGGGGTGCCCATGACATGCTGCCCAGAACTTCTCCCAGCCCGCCACCACCTGCAGCACCGGCGACCGTTGCCGCCAGGACGATAGTTATAAGCCTGACGGCAGAGCTTATCGTTTTTCGCGCCACCACTGCGTGGTCCCCGCAGATAAAAAACATTGCCGGACTGAAGCTGACCTAAACAATCACCCAGAGAAAAGATGAAAGGGGTTATTATTCGATTGTCGACCCTGCTAGCAATTGCTGACGCACTGAGCAATAGCGGGCGTTATTATCTGTTTGTGAAAATAGTGAAGGAGGAAATATGACCCAGCCAGAACGCAAAAATTACGCAGAACTGGGCGAAGTAAAAGCACCTTATGTGCATGCCGTTAAGCATGGCAACACGCTTTATGTTTCAGGGCTGACTGCGGCTGGCACACCCGCTCAGCAGGGCGATATGGCTGAACAGGCAGAAGCTATTTTTGATCAGCTCAGGCATATTACCGCCGCAGAGCATACCTCGCTTGCCGCATTGCTCAAGGTCACAATATTTATCACTTCTTTCACTGAGATCACCGCGCTGAGGGAAGTACTTTATCGTAATTATGGTGGACATCTGCCTGCCAGTTCGCTGGTTCAGGTCAGCGGCCTTTTCTCCGCTGACCTGCGCATTGAGATCGAGGCCATTTTTGCCCTCTGAGTAACAGGCATCAGGCACCCGAGTTTTACAGCTGAAGATCAGCAGCAGCGGAACCCCGCGCCAGGTAACCGATGCGGTAGACCTCCTGTGGGTCTGCGGAACGCTGCTGTGACGCGTCAATGCTTAATCCCTGCCAGCGGGTCACATCCCAGGCACTTAATCCTGCCGTCAGTGGAAGTGTAATCAGGTCCGAATGCCGGGGGATCGTCCAGCGATTCAGCGTCATAAACCGGGCGTCGGCCAGATTCGGAAGATGGTTCTGTCCTTCCAGTGCCAGCCAGCTTTCGATGATCGGCCAGCCAAAATCTCTGACCAGCGTCGCGAAGCCAGGACTTTGCAGGAAACGCTGCATACCACTCGCCTCCCGCCAGAAATAGATGGGGGCATAACGGTTTTCATTCAGTCCGCCATCATCACGGCAGGCCCAGAGATACGCCTTCGCCACCAGCCCCGGAAAGCCATCCAGCCGGGCACCGTTTAGCCTGATGCGCTGTTCAATGATGCCCATATCGTAGTCCGCAGGCAGGGTAAAACGGTAGTGCATGATGATCATAACGCCTCCTGTGCCAGCATCCGGCCACCGCTGAAGCTCCACTCTTCGGTGCTGTTGAACTGAATAATGATCATGACATCATCGGGATCGATCGCCATTTCCACCTGCAGCGCCGCACAAAGGGCATGATAAAACCGTTGCTTCTGATCCCGGGATCGCGGTCGGCCTGCTGTCACCTGAAACAGCACGAAATTGTCGCTGCGCCCGCCACTGAGATAGTGAATATCAAATACCCGCTGACAGGCTGGCAACATCTCAATCACCTGAAAGCAATCATGCTCAGGCACGTCAAACTCCGTCACCAGTGCTTTCTGGAGTAATGTTGAAATCGTATTCAGTGCCGCATCGCTGTAGCCCTGACGCAACGTGATTCGGGTGAATGGCATCAGCAGTTATCCTCCAGATAGCCCAGCGCGGTGACGGCGGCGGGCCAGCCAGCGTAAAACGCCAGATGTGTAAAGCTCTCCACCAGCTCATCCTGTGTCAGCCCGTTCTGACGGGCAAAATCGATATGCCACGGCAGCTGCTGAACGCGCCCCATCGCGGTTAACGTTGCCAGCGTCAGCAGGCTGCGCTCACGTGGTGACAACAGATGACGTTGCCAGATATCACCAAACAGCAGCTGCTGTGTCAGTTCGGCCAGTTTTGGCGCGCGTTGCGCCAGTGTTTCCCGATCCAGTGAATTTTTCATTGCACACTCCTCAGTGGTCAGAGAGAGTGTTATTCATAGTCTCAATCCTGAAAATCAAATTAATCAGCATTTACCATCCGCGTTTACAGGACGATAATGAATAAACTACCAGAGTCACTGGATATGGATGCGCTGCGCAGTTTCGTTGCTGGAATAGATGCTGGCAGCTTCGCGCTGGCAGCACAGCATCTCTGTCGATCAACGTCGGCTGTCAGTGCGCAACTCAAGAAACTGGAGCAGCAATGCGGCACGGCACTGGTGCTGAAAAAAGGGCGGCATCTCCAACTGACACGAAGTGGTGAACAGCTTATGAGTTACGCCAGACGGCTGCTGTCACTGAACGATGAGGCATTGCGGGCGGTGAAGGGCGAGGCGTTACAGGGTGAAATACGTATTGGCATGCAGGAGGATTTTGGCGAGGCGTTGATGCCTGCCATTCTCGGCGCATTTAATCGCCAGCATCCGGAAGTGAGGCTGACCGCTCGCGTCGACAGAAATCAGCCGCTACACACGGCGCTGGCGCGTCATGAGCTGGATTTGGCGCTGCTCTGGCAGGCGGAGCAGCAGACTGGCACACAGTTGATTGGTCAATGTCCGTTAGCCTGGATTCAGCATCCGGCATTTGATCTGGCAGGGTTTCTGTGGCGCGGCGAAGCGCTGCCGCTGGTGGCATTTGATGCGCCCTGTGTGATGCGAACGCGCGCCACCCAGGCACTGGATAAGGCAGGCATTCCTTGGCGGATCGTGTTCACCAGTCACAGTCTTAGCGGGATCTGGGCGGCAGTTCAGGCCGGGCTGGGTATAACCCTGCGCACCCGTGCAGGTATGCCAGAAAAGCTGGTGACGGAGTCAGACCGGTTGCCACAACCCGGCTATCTGGGAATCGCGCTGGCCCGCTCAGATCAGGGCAACGATTCGGCGCGTATGCTGCTGGAGCATCTCATCACGGAAGCTGCCCTGCCCTTTGTTCAGCGCCAGAGGCCTGACTAAATGCCCGCTGAATCAGCGAAGAACAGTAGGCTGATGAAATATCGCGATCACCGAACAGAATGTGGAACATAACGGGAGCCACGGCCACATCAACCATGCGATCAACATCAAAGCCGGGTTCGCCACGTTCACGTGCGCGGATGTTCAAAGTTTCCAGATGCTGATAGGTGAATCCACAGCACTTCTGGCTGGCTTCTTCAGCATGACTGCCGATCACATCGGCTAGCAGTTCACGACCGACTTTAGACGACATCTCTTCAGCGTATTGCTGGAGGAACAAAGTAAGGTCGCTGATCATCGATCCTGTATCTTCCGGTTCGGCGATTGGCCGCATCCGCGCTACTGCGACATCTGCCAGCAACTGGGCCAGATCACCCCAGCGTCGATAAATTGTAGAGGGCGTTACGCCTGCCTGTTCGGCGATCATCGGAACGGTAATAGCCGAACGGTCAACGGTTTCCAGCAATCGATTGACGGTGTTATGCACCTCTGCCTGAATACGTGCGCTGCGCCCACCCTGACGAATCATTTCCCGTGCCATCTTTCTCCCGCTTTTGTCAGTGATAACGTCACAGTTAAAGCAACAAAATTGCGTTAACGGAAATTGACAGTGTACCGCATCTCAGGCTGAACAGGCGTTAAAGTGTGCTATCAGGCGAGGTCTTATCAGGGCTGAATTTTACTCAGGACTGAACTGACCGGTTCTGTATTGAGATGGGACGATGAATTATCCGATGCTCCTATCCATAAAAGACCGACTGCCATTACCGCTGAAATAAAAATTGTTCGAATATCCATAAATCCTCCCCGGAATAAGGTGAATAAAATAATTCATGCTGCGGAGAGTCAATCGCGGGATTAGCGGTGCTTTAAAGACGCCAGATACGAAAAGATGGCGCAGATTTGACCACGCCCGGTGATATAAAGAAGAATCAGATAGGTTTGGCGACAGTGTTGCCCGCCGCAATCCAGTCGGATCGGCTGAGGGTATACATCAGGCTGGCAGGCAAGCCCTCTGCATCCTCGACTCTTTTCAAAAAGGTTAAGCCCGCTTTCTCCAACACCCGCTGTGAAGCCAGGTGGTTTTCGCGCGTTACACCGGTGATAATGCTGAGTCCGGCTTCCTCGAAGCCATAACGAATAGCTCTGCGGGAAAGCTCTGTGGCATACCCTTTTCCCCAGGCCGCGGGCTCAAACCGGTATCCGAGATTATTGGTCTGACGGCCATCGAACTGGCTTCGGAATACCCCACCAAAACCAATGATTTTTTCCGGATGCGCTTTTTCGAATATCGTCCAGTCGCCAAAACCCTGGTCCCGATAACTCTCCTGTATACGCTCCATAGTCTGCACAGCATATTCCCTGTCAGGCCAGGGACCTCGTGGATTAAACCTATGCGTTTCAGGGTCACCATAGATTCTGAAGAGGTCGTCAAGATCCTCACGTAGGGTAAATCTGTAAAGTAATCGCTCTGATTCCCAGACCATCCTGCGCTCCTTTTAGGTACTGATCAGATACCCTTTTATAGCATCAGCCCTTTCTGAGACCAACTTTTACGACGCTTCTGTGCCCGATAAACACGCTGAGTTGTGGCCCGACTGAGGCGAGCACGCTGGATCGAGGCCGTTAATCTGCGATAAAAAAAAGGACGCGCCTGTTGCTCGCGTCCGTTTATTTGTTACGCCTGACAATTAAGCTGCACTGTGAACACGAAACGAATCGACCATGCCACGCAGCGCATGGGCCTGTTCAGAGAGCGATTGAGACGCTGACGAAGACTCTTCCACCAGCGCGGCGTTATTTTGCGTCACGCCATCCATCTGACTCACGGCGATGCTGACCTGAGAAATGCCCTGCATTTGCTCAGATGAGGAGAGGGAAATATTATCCATCGCTTCAGCCAGTTCACTTACCATGCCGACAATCTTCAGAATGCTCTGGCCGGTTCCGGCTGCCACCGAGACGCCCTGCTCTACCTGACCAACAGTCTGCTCAATCAGTGATTTGATATCCCGTGCTGCGGTCGCGCTTCGCTGCGCAAGGGAACGGACTTCACCCGCCACAACCGCAAATCCACGTCCATCTTCTCCCGCCCTTGCGGCTTCAACGGCCGCGTTCAGTGCCAGGATGTTAGTCTGGAAAGCGATACCTTCGATTACGCTGGTGATATCGCGAATTTTTGCAGCACTGAGTGAGATACCATTCATGGTCTCGGACATCTGATGAACATCATTTTCACCGCTGCGTGCCAGTGATGCGGTTTCACGGGCCGAGCCTGCTGTCTGCTGTGCACCCAGCGTATTACTCTTCACCGTGGCGGTAAGCTGCTCCATGCTGGCAGCCGTTTCCTGCAATGCCGCCGCCTGCTCTTCAGTGCGCGAAGACAACTCGCTATTGCCACGGGAAATCTCATCCGCCGCCAGCGCAACAGAGCCTGCAGATTCTTTGATGCGGGAGACCAGTTCACGCAGATTGGTCTGCATACTATCCAGTGAAGCCAGCAGGCTTTGGGTATCACCGCGACGCAATGCCACCGTCGTCGTAAGATCGCCAGAGGCGATAGCGGCAGCAAGCACCTGAGCCTGAGCGGGTTCACCGCCCAGTTGACGCATGAGCGTGCGGACAGTGAACAGACAGGTCGCCAGAGCCAGCAGGATGGAAATGCCCGCCAGAACCATCAGCGTGAAGCCGGTACGCGCCGAGGAGTCGCTGCTCATTACCACCGCTTTCTGCCCCTCATCACTCTGGATCGTTGAAAGGGTATTAAGTGCATCAAGCAGAGTACGCTGTGCGGGGCGTGTCACCGTCAGAAGATAGGCAGTAGCTTCCTGCGACTTATTCTCCAGCCCCAACCGGCCAGCCTGCTCAAGTGAGTCGAGTGTCGCTTTTTCGGCAGAGAGACTTTTATCGAAAGCCTGGCGCGCAGCGGGAGTCGCATCATCCATCATGCGGGCCAGCTTCTCACGGTTAGTGATATAAATTGCCTTTTGGGCCAGTAACCGTTTCCATTCCGGCTCCATTGCTTTGGTATCGTTCAGTAGCGCCATGTTGCGCACCGCAATGCCCATGTCACGCAAGCTGCCGCGCATGTCGAGTACCATCTGATAGCGTTTCATCTTTACATTGACCACATCATTCATGCCATTACGGGCACTGCTGAGGGCATGTAACGCAATTCCGCTGCAAAGAATAAACAGCAAAATGAGCAGGCCAAAGCCGGTATACAGTCGAGTTGAAATTTTCACTGGCGAGTCTCATGAACGGTTGTAATAAGGTTGTAATGTATTCCTGGTATCGGCAGAGAAGGGAAAACATGTAGACACGACCAGTATTAAATTATTTCGTCGCTGACACTACGGCACGTATCGGTTTATTATTCCTCGGCGATAACCGGACTCTGTGACGCGTTTCAGACGTTAGCTTCATGCTTAAGATCTGTGTCGTATCGTCGTGAGTATTCTGGAAATTTATCAATGAAAGGACGATGAAAATGGCTGAGCAGCACAACATCATCACTGAACTGACTGAACTTGAGCATCTTTATGGGTCGGTTGCCAGGCCCTCAATTGCTAAGGTGACCGATCATATTCACCCCGCCTATCGGCCTTTTATTGCTGCCTCGCCTTTTGTCGCGCTGGCAACGTCCGGGCCGGAGGGTCTGGATGTTTCTCCCCGCGGCGATCCGGCAGGATTTATTGAAATCGACGATGAAAAAACCCTGCTGTTACCCGACAGGCGCGGCAACAACCGCATCGACAGCCTGCGTAATATTCTGCATGACAATCGGGTCGCGTTGCTTTTTCTGATTCCTGGTATTGGTGAGACATTACGTATTAACGGCACGGCGGTGATCAGCACCGATCCGGCGCTACTTGAGCGCTTCGCCGTCAACAACCAGCGCCCCAAAACGGTGTTACGCATTAGCGTGCAGAGTGTTTTCTTTCAGTGTAGCCGGGCGATTATCCGCTCCGGATTATGGGATGCCGAAACGCAAATATCCCGCCAGTCACTGCCCAGCACCGGCTCAATCCTTAAACAGATTGCAGAAATTGATGGCGATGCCTACGACAAAGCACTGCCTGAACGCCTGAAGAACACACTTTATTGAATGCTGTTCAGGATCAGTAGATCCTGTCAGTAAGCCAGGCAGCGATGGCGTCATACCAGGTCCTCAAGGATCTGCTTTGCATCAACGTAGTCGTATGAGGTGATTTCAATTTTATTATCACTGGGATCGCTAAAATAGACGGACATCGACACAGCGTGGTCACTGACGGTGAATGGGATCTTATTGTCTCTGAGAACAGGGATGAGTTCGCTAAATGAGGATGCTGCCACGCCAAAGGCCACGGTGTGACCGGGTAGCTGAGTGCTTCTGAGAAAAAGAGAGAGTGATGCCCGGTTATTCCTTATAACCAGCGGTCCACCCTGTTCGAACCAGAAATAAAGTGCATTGTCGCGGGAAAAGCCCAGGATCTTGTTATACCACGTCTCTGCCTGCTCAATATTTTCAACGTAAAGATGAATATGGTCGATCTCAGCTATTTTCATTACTCTGACTCCCTGATTATTATTCGCAGAAAGACTCGACTAAATGTTGTTGTAAAACAACTCGCAAAACAAAAAATGACTCATTGATGAGCGTCATGAAACTGGATTTTTCGACTCTATATTGCTGCTGGCAATACAATGTGCGCTCTCAACACGTCCTCTTCCTCAAAAGCACACACGCACACCCTGGTAACGATCGCAGGAATCGTTAAAGCAAAGATATTGCATTAAGACGCGGGTAGTCGTATACCTTAGCAAAAGCTAATATTTTGCATTAAGGTGATTTCCATGAATCCTGCATTGACACCTCAGGCCGCAACCCGGACCACGCTTTTTAGTTTTACCGGTGCGGCATTGATTTCAGCCACCAGCAGTGCGCCAACGCCACTTTACCCGCTTTATCGCAGCCTGTTTGACCTCACGCCGACCATGCTGACGCTGATATTTGGCGCTTATGCTTTCGCGTTGCTGGCAGCGCTACTGACGGTGGGTAAAGTGTCAGACTTTACCGGCCGCCGTCCGCTAATGCTGATGGCGCTGGGGATCAATGCGGTTGCGCTAGTGATCTTCATGACTGCCAGCTCTGCCACAACCTTAATTGCTGCCCGGCTGGTGCAGGGCTTTGCTACCGGTATCGCCTTGCCGACCTTTGGAGCCAGCCTGATTGACGCCAGTAAAACCCGCGGTCCACTTCTGAACTCAATTACCGCCTTTCTGGGAATGACGCTGGGCACGCTTGCAGGGGGAATCCTGGTCACTTTTGCGCCCTATCCTACCGTGACGCTCTATGCGCTGCTGCTATTACTGATGCTGGCCGCAATTGCACTGTTACCGCTGATACCTGAAACGATTGCACCCCAGCCTGGCGTCCTGGCCGCACTGCGCCCTCAGGTCAGCATTCCGCGACGCGCGCTGGGGCCGTTGCTAAAAGTGACGCCGGTTAACATTGCGACCTGGATGCTGGGCGGATTTTATCTGTCACTGATGCCCACGATGGTCGCGAACGCAACAGGCCTGACATCGCCGTTTATTGGTGGCTCGATTGTGGCGACATTGATGCTGAGCGCGACGGCTGCGGTGTTCATTTTTCGTCTTTTACCCGCCGCACGAGCTTTAGTCATTGGTACAGTGATGCTGATGGCGGGTGTCAGCGTAACCCTGACGGGCCTTTCTCTGCATAGCGTGGTCTGGCTTTATGCGGGCACCGCCATTGCGGGTCAGGGTTTTGGATCGATTTTCGCCAGTGTGCTGAAGATCATTATGCCGTTAGCCGAAAGCCATGAGCGTGCCGGGCTGTTCGCCGCCTTTTTAATAAAAAGCTATCTTGCCTTTGCCCTGCCTGCTATTGCCGCAGGCATTGCTGCACCCCATATCGGCTTGAATCAGACCGCATGGTGCTATGGCATGACGATTATTGTGCTGGCGCTGGTGTCGCTGCTGGCTGTCAGAGGTCGCGATCCGGCCGGCGCGGCCAGTTCCTGACGCCCGCGGCGGTAAGATGTCTGCCTTGTCGTCCTGAAACCGTGATTTTCACTTACACTCAACGGATAAATTTCAGGCGCAGTGGTTGCGTAATACCGTGAGTATGATGTCGAAATCCCAATCAGATACCGTTTTAGCCAGGTTTTCTCCCGCCACCCGACGCTGGTTTTCAGGGGCGTTTGCTGCGCCGACACCGGTACAGCAGGCGGCCTGGCAGGCGATTGCCCGTGGTGAACATGCACTGGTCATCGCGCCTACCGGCTCAGGAAAAACACTGGCGGCTTTCCTCACCGCCATCGACACGCTGTTTCAGGTCAGAACCAGCCAGCCAGCACCCACGCGTGAAACCACTACCCGCATACTCTATATCTCTCCGGTTAAAGCGCTGGCCGCCGACGTGCAGCGCAATCTGAATCTGCCGCTGGCAGGCGTTTACGCCGAGCGGCAGGCACTGAATGAGCCCGAGATCACACTGAATATTGGCATGCGGTCGGGCGATACGCCCAGCGCTGAGCGCGCCAGATTATTGCGTCGCCCGCCTGATATCCTGATCACCACACCTGAATCGCTGTTTCTGATGCTGACGTCAAAAGCGCGCACGACACTGAAGGGCGTGACCACGGTAATAGTCGATGAGGTGCATGCAGTCGCGGGATCAAAGCGCGGTTCTCAGCTGGCACTGAGCCTTGAACGGCTGGATGCGCTGTTGCCGAAGCCCGCCCAGCGCGTTGGCCTGTCCGCCACCGTGCGGCCGGTGGAACGGGTCGCGGCCTTCCTGGGCGGCTGTCAGCCAGTGCAGGTGGTAAACCCAGCGGCCAATCGCACGCTGCATCTGACGATTGAGGTGCCGGTTGAGGATATGACTGACATTGCCAGCGCTGATAACCTGACAGATGACGTCACCTCTGCCAGCGGATCGATCTGGCCGCACATTGAAGCGCGCATTCTGCAGCAGGTCATGGCCCATCGCGCTACGCTGGTATTCGTGAATTCGCGAGGGCTGGCAGAGAAACTGACTGCACGGCTCAATGCGCGCTATCTGGCGCAGCAGGCAACTGCTGAGGTTCAGGATGCAGAGCGCACAAATGACAACGATCTAATTGCCCGCTCGCACCATGGTTCTGTCTCCAAAGAACAGCGAGGCGAGATTGAAGCCGCGCTGAAACAGGGCAGACTGCGCTGCGTGGTGGCGACGTCTAGCCTGGAACTTGGCATCGATATGGGGCCGGTGGATCTGGTAGTCCAGGTGGGCTCACCTTTGTCAGTGGCCAGTGCACTGCAGCGTGTGGGTCGCGCCGGACATCAGGTAGGCGGCGTATCAACCGGCATTCTGTTTCCGCGCACACGACGCGATCTGCTGGATTCCGCCGTCATAATAGAGTCGATGCGGGCGGGTCAGCTTGATGCGCTGGCGCCGCCGCGTAACCCGCTCGATATCCTGGCGCAGCAGACGCTGGCCGCTGTCGCTATGGATCCCCTGCAGGCCGACGAATGGTATGCGCAGGTCTGCCGTGCTGATCCGTTCCGCACGCTGTCACGACGTCTCTTTGATGCCACTCTCGATATGCTGGCGGGCAAATTTCCATCAGATGCCTTTGCTCAGCTGCGCCCGCAACTGGTATGGGATCGCCTGAGTGGAATGCTCACGGCACGACCTGGCGCGCAGCATCTGGCCGTAACCAGCGGCGGCACCATTCCCGATCGCGGGATGTTCAGCGTCATTCTGCCAGAAGGTGAAGAACAGGCGGGATCCCGCCGGGTTGGCGAACTGGATGAAGAGATGGTTTATGAGTCGCGGGTCAACGACATCATTACCCTGGGCGCGACGTCATGGCGAATCCAGAAGATTACCCATGATCAGGTGCAGGTAGTGCCCGCACCTGGTCGTCCCGCTCGTCTGCCCTTCTGGAGAGGAGAAGGCGTGGGTCGCTCGGCGGATTCGGGGGCAAGTCTGGGAATGTTTTTGCGTCAGCTAAACGCGGCATCACCGGACGATGCACAGCAACAGCTTCACGCGCTGGGACTCGATGCCCGTGCAGTAACGAATCTGCTGACTTTACTGGCTGAACAGCGCGCGGCTACCGGTGTCTTACCGGATGATCGCACGTTGCTGATAGAACGCTGCCGTGATGAAATCGGCGACTGGCGGGTCATCCTGCATTCGCCGTGGGGAAAACGGGTTAATGCGCCCTGGGCGCTGGCGATTGCTGCTCGTATCCAGCAACGTATGGGTATCGATGCCTCTGTTGCGGCCAGCGATGACGGCATTGTAGCCCGCTTTCCTGCCAGTGAGGGGCATTTACCCGCCGCTGACCTGTTCCGGTTCGATGCCGACTCGCTTACTCAGGAGGTCACTCAGAGTGTCGGCCAGTCGGCGCTGTTTGCCGCCCGCTTCCGGGAATGTGCCTCACGCGCGCTGTTGCTGCCGAGGCGTAATCCGGGCAAGCGTTCGCCGCTCTGGCAGCAGCGGTTGCGTGCAGGTCAGTTGCTGGAAGTCGCCCGTCAGTTTGACGACTTCCCGATCCTGATCGAAACCGCCCGCGAATGCCTGCAGGATGTCTACGATCTGCCTGCATTGCACCAGCTCATGGAAAAGCTGGCTCTGGACCAGATAAAAATGGTAGAGGTGACGACCGAACACCCCTCCCCTTTCGCTGCGCCACTGCTTTTCGGCTATGTCGCCGAGTTTATCTATGCCAGCGATGCACCTCAGGCAGAACGGCGCGCGTCATTGCTGGCGCTGGACAGTAATCTACTGGGTGAACTGCTTGGCCAGACCAGCAAGCGTGATTTACTGGCACCAGACGTTGTTGAACAGGTTGAAAAGGAATTGCAGCGTCTTGACACCCGCTATCACGCGCAGCATGCCGAAAGCCTCATCGACCTGCTCCGCGACCTCGGTCCTCTCTCCCTTGCTGATATCGCGGCACGTTTTAGCGGCAACGATACGCAGATCAAAGAAGCACTGGCGCAGTTTTCTGCGGCCCGGCGAATCATTCCGGTTATCCTCGCGGGTGAACTGCGCTGGGCGGTGATTGAAGATGCGGCTCGCCTGCGTGATGCGCTTTCCGTGGTATTGCCTGATGACCTGCCCGCGACATTTCTGGTGCCACAAGCTGCTCCACTACCCGATCTGATTAACCGCTACGCACGGACCCATACGCTCTTTAACGCTCAACAGCTGGCTACACATTTTGGACTGGGAGTGGCCGTAGTGAATGAGGTGCTGTTTACCCTGCTTCAGCAGGGCAGCCTGCTGAATATGGGCACAGTAGCGGACAAATCGGAAACAGAGTGGGTCTCCTCAGACATCTTCAAACGGCTGCGCTTACGTTCACTGCAGTCAGCACGCGAAGCAACCCGACCTGTTTCACCCACCGCCTGGGGCAGTCTGCTGCTGGAGCGTCACGGCTTGCTTAGCGCGCAGCGTGAAGAGCTATCGGGCACCAACGGGCTATTACGGGTGATCGAGCAACTGGCGGGTGTGCCGTTGCCTGCCTCGTTGTGGGAGTCACAAATTTTGCGCGCCCGGATAGTCGACTATCAGCCTGCGATGCTCGACGAACTGTTAGCCAATGGCGAAGTAATCTGGTGCGGACATAAAGCGCTGGGCCAGAGTGATGGTCTGATCTCGTTTCACCTGACTGAATTTGCTGATGAAACGCTGCCGGTCATTGACACAACCCAGCCTCTCACATCGATACAACAAGCAACTATTGACGCATTAAGTCGCGGTGGCTCGTGGTTTGTTCATGAGATCATGGCGCAGATGGAAAATGAGGAGACCCATCCCACTGAAATCAATGATGCCCTGTGGCAGCTGGTGTGGCAGGGCTACGTCAGTTCCGACAGCTGGATTGCGGTACGTGGATTACTGACCACACCAGTCATGACCCGTTCGCGCCCAACGCGTTCTCTGCGCACCCGATTTGGACAGCGCTTATCTCCAGGCGCGCTTCCCACCCGCCGGCCTGCGGTTAATAGGCTGGCGGGTCGATGGTCGCGGATTCGCAGACAGGAAATTACGCCTGCCCGGCTTGGCCTGTCACTGGCAGAAAACCTGCTCGACCGTTACGGGGTGATCACCCGTGGCTGCGCGGTATCGGAACAGATCCCCGGGGGATTTCCGGCTTTGCAGCCGGTTTTACGTGGCATGGAAGATGCCGGTCGGCTGCTGCGCGGTCAGTTTGTCGCCGGGGCAGGCGGTGCGCAGTTTGCCGACCAACCGACCATTGAGCGGCTTCGGGTGCTGGCAGATAACCCGGAAACGCTGACAGAGGCTGTAGCACTCAGCGCACTCGACCCGGCTAATCCGTTTGGGGCAATGCTGAGCTGGCCGGTCCATGCCAGCGGTATTCGCCCGACCCGTCGTCAGGGTGGCCGGGTTGTGATCGCAGGCGGTGCGCTGATACTTTATCTGACCCCAGCAGGTAAAGAGTTACTGACGTTCAGTGAAGAGCCCGCGCGGCTTCAGACGGCGGTGGCGGTGCTGGGCATGGCGCTGAAACGGGATAAGTCGGCGAGTTTTACCCTGGAAACGGTAGATGGGGAACCGGTGATGCAGTCATCGCTGCTTAACGCACTGCGTCACGCCGGATTTTCACGCGTGCCGCAAGGCTTCAGCTGGTATAGCTGAGTTTTTTCGCGCTCGTTTGTTTCGCGTACAAAGTCGATGAAAGCCTTAAGCGGCGCCGGAATCAGACGCCGATCGCTGTAGTAGAGCCACGGGCCGGAAAAGGTCAGCCACCAGGACTGCAGCAGCGGTTCCAGTTTGCCGCTGTCCAGGGTTGGACGGAGCCACTCATCAAACAGATAAATTATGCCGCTTCCGGCAATGGCCGCGTCTACCGCCAGATCCATAGCACCCCCGACGGTGACCACCAGCGGCCCGCTGGTTTCAACACTGATTTCCTCACCCTCGCGGCTGAAGGTCCACTCCGCCATGATGCCGCTGGCGTAGCGACCCCGCAGACAGCGATGATGGATAAGATCGCGTGGATGTTCCGGGCGGCCATATTCAGCAAGATAGGCCGGTGAGGCTGCCAGCGCGAAACGCTGCAGACGCGGGCCTATGGGTATCACCACCGTATCCTGCTCCAGCCGCTCATCGTAGCGAATCCCGGCGTCACAGCCGTCACGAAAAACATCCTGTACATTGCTTTCCGCAACGATTTCCAGCCGGATATCAGGATAACGCTGCAGAAATTCCGGTACCAGCGCGGGCAGTATCAGCCGGGTGGCACTAACCGGGACATTCAGACGCAGCGTCCCACCAGGCGTATTACGGTAGCGATTGACCGCATCCAGTGCAGCATTAACTTCGTTCATTGCAGGCAGCAGACGTTCCATCAGCGCCCTGCCCGCTTCGGTTAACACGACGGTGCGGGTGGTGCGGTGAAACAGTCGGATACCCAGTTGCTGTTCTGCCCGGCGCACCGCATCGCTGAGCCGTGAGGCATTGCTTCCGGTCACGCGCGCCGCTTCCCGAAATCCTCCTGCTTTTGCTACCGCGACTACAGCATCAAGCAGCGCCATATCGATCGCCATTGTGCACCACCCCGTACAGTCCGTCCTGATTTCACCCGATAGTTGCACAGCTAAATCACCGTTACAATTGATCTACATTCACGCAGGAGGTTTTCATGTCAAATACCACCATGACTTATCCGTTAGGCGATCGTGAAGTCAACCGTCTTGGTTACGGCGCGATGCAATTAGCCGGGCCAGGTGTCTTCGGCCCAGTGAAAGATGAAGCCAGGGCAATACAGGTTCTGCGCGACGCTATCGCGGCTGGTGTCAATCATATCGACACCAGCGACTTTTACGGGCCGCATGAAACCAATCAGTTAATCAAAAAGGCGCTCTATCCTTATCCTCAGGATCTCTGCATTGTCACCAAAGTAGGCGCCCGTCGCGATGCGAAAGGTGGCTGGCAGGCGGCGATGGAACCCGAGGCGCTGACGCAGGCAGTGGAAGATAACCTGCGCAACCTTGGGCTGGACGTGATTGAGGTCGTGAACCTGCGCAGTATGTTGCATCCGGCTAAACCTAAAGAGGGCTCCCTGATGCCACAGCTGGAGGCGTTGCTGGCGTTACAGGCTCGGGGACTGATTCGGCACATTGGCCTGAGCAACGTCACTGCCACACAAATTGCAGAAGCGCAGGCCATCACACCGATTGTCTGCGTGCAGAATATGTATAACCTCGCGCATCGACAGGATGATGAACTGGTGGATCAGCTGGCGCAACAGGGCATCGCTTACGTGCCGTTTTTTCCACTGGGCGGTTTCTCCCCGCTGCAATCGGATCGGCTTAATGAGGTCGCAGTATCCCTGAAGGCTACGCCGATGCAGGTCGCACTCGCGTGGCTACTGCGGCGCTCGCCCAATATTCTGCTGATTCCGGGTACGTCATCGCCGGAACACCTTAAAGAAAACCTCGCCAGTGCCAGTCTGCAACTGTCAGATGAGGTGATGGAAAAGCTGAACGCGATATAACGTCTGGCCCGCAATTTGCGGGCCTGATTCTCTGGTGGTTCAGAAATGGCTCAGGCAGGCTGCCAGTGGCGGCTTGTCGCTGCAACTGATGTGGTGATCAATTTGTTCAATCATGTAAGGGTAAAACGGGTTGGAGGTAGCACGCATGATCGAGTCCAGCCCGACAATCAGCACGGCACTCTCTCCGCGTAGTGACAGCGTCCCAAAACTAATACCAAACTCATTCTTCTTAGCGGGTGCACTGCCATATAAACCATCCTCAGCAGGGAATGGAATGGCAACATGTGACAGCGAGTAGAGACCTGCCGGATAATCAATTGCCAGCGGTTTAATCTGTTCCTGAATCTCACCGGCAGGCACGCTTTTCGTTACCATTTCCAGCGACGTCGCTGAGGCATTAGTGATAACTGTTGAGGCATAACGGCGACGGGCAGCGGGCAAAAGCTGATTTACCGCGGTGTATGAGGAGTGACGAAATAGCGGACTGACGCTGACCGCCTGATTGATATCGAATAGCACCAGCTCACTGCCATTCTCCGGCAGGAAATTGTACAACGAGCGGATCACCGAGGATGTGCTGACAGTAGAATCCATAACCGACTGGAAAGTGAGTACCGGCGGGAAGGCAGACAGCTGTTTATTCCGTGCGTAATGCTGGATCTCTTTCTGCAGCGCCTGCGTCAGCAAATAGGTCTGACGGGCAGCGTGAACCGGGAAAGAGTTATATTTAAAGGGATTAAACTCCGGCACGATGTTCAGCCACGCGGTTTTTGAAAACGCCGGAAATACAGCGGGCAGCCCGGCAATACCGGCAAAGCGGGCAAAACGCGTTACACCAATCATCGGCGATAACAGTATGAGCTGTTGCGGACGACGCAGTGTGTGATCATCCAGGCTGTCGAGCGCGTATTTTACCGCCAGCGCCCCACCGTTAGAGAAACCGACCAGATGCAGCGGCGTCTGCGTGCCTGCCAGACGGGTCGCTTCTCTCACTGCGAGACGTGTGGCGGCCATCCAGTCCTGCCAGTCTACATCCGTCAAACCGGCAGGCACCGTACCGTGACCCGGTAACCTTATCGCGACGACCGCATAACCCTGTTGATAATAAACGTCTGCCACATGACGCAGGCTATAGGGACTGTCGGTCAGACCATGTAACAGGACAACGGCACCACGCGGGGTGCCTGTTGGTCGCAGGATATAAGAACGATTCCAGTCCTGCACGAAACGGCCAGGATAGATCATGCTGCCGACGTAATATCGATTAAGTGGCGTTTTGTCTTCAGCTTCAAGTTTGTTGCTGACCTGCTGCTTCATCTCATTAAAAAGATGGTCTTCGGCATTGAGATAATCAGCATAAGTTGCGTTATCCAGCTGGCTCGCGGTCAGCTCATGGGGAATCCAGGTGTGCCAGCGCTTTAACTCCGGTCCGCGCTCGGCTTCATAAATGCGGATAATCAGAAGTAGCAGTAATACCAGCCCCGTCACTATCCCCAGCCGCCAGAGTCTGCGTTTAGCCGTTTTCCACTTCCGGTTCATACGTCCTTTCCTGAAAAATTAAAACACATAATGACACCACGCGAATAAAAAGCTGCGATTATAGCGGAGAGTGGGATGCGATCATTGTCAGTAGTCATGCTAGCTTAATCCGGATTTACAGAAAGACTTAGCGGAAAAATGCAGAGAGAGACGCTGGCGATTTCAGCCTGAAATCGCCAGGGCTGTATAAAAATAGAACAGAATATTTGCTGATTACAGTGAATGCTTTGGCGGCCTGGAGATGAAGGGAAGCGATTAGGGATGAATTAGCGGGGAATGGTAACGGCGTAAAACCGGATCCGACCGTCAGGCCGAATCCGTTGAGGGCTTATAACGCTTCAGCCTCTCTGCGCTTTTCACCGAACTTCTCTTTCATGTGGGACTCAATCTCTTCAAGGCTCTTGCCGCGCGTCTCGGGAACCATCGCCATCACAAAGAATAGCGACCCGACATTAATTGCAGCAAAGATAAAGAAGGTTGTGCTGCCTGCATATTCCATAACAGGTGGGAAACCAAATGCCACCACAGCATTAAATATCCACTGTAGTGAGACGGCACCACCGGTTAATACGCCACGCAGTTGCATCGGGAACAGCTCCGACATCATCAGCCAGTAAACCGGCGAGATGCACATCTGCATACAGAACAGGAACATCAGAATGCATGCCAGGGCGAGATAGCTCTGCATCACACTGGAGCTCATAAAGGTCAGCACGCTGCCCAGCATGATCTGTGCCGTGATGACCAGACATAAACCCGTAATCAGCATGGTGCGACGCGGGAAGCGACTAATGGCCCAGATACCGACAAACGTGGCCAGAACAGAAACCACGCCATTACCGATGGTGGCGGCGATTGAGGCACTGGTCCCCAGACCAGTCGACTTCAGAATGATCGGTGTGTAGTACATGAAGCCGTTGACGCCAGTAAACTGCGCGACAAAGCCCAGTCCGACACCAATAATCATCAGACGGATAACCCACTTCTCACGGATCAGTGTTTTCGCATCCGGCCCGCGTTCTGCCGCCCTCGCCTGCTTCTTCATCTGCGCCATCTCATGACGCACTTCGCGCGGCGTTTCACGCAGATACTTCAGAATCTTTTTCGCCTCTTTTAAGCGCCCTTCCGCCACCAGCCAGTGTGGGGACGCAGGAACGAAGAACGTGCCGATGAACAGCAGGAATCCCGGTACCATCGCAATCGCCAGCATGTAACGCCACAGATGTTCATCATGCAGCAGATAACTCAGAAGCGTACTGGCGACATAGGCAATAAGCTGTCCGGTCACGATCATCAGCTCATTGCGGCTTACCAGAGGTGCACGCAGGCGCGGTCCGGCAATCTCGGCAATAAACACCGGTACAGTTGAAGAGCCACCGCCGACAGCAATCCCCAGCAGGAAGCGCATCGCCACCATAATATTCACCGAGGGCGCCAGCGCCGTTCCCAGTGAACCCAGAACAAAAATGACTGCAAGGCTGCGTAACGTAATACGGCGGCCAAAACGATCAGAAAAGAAACCACTCAGGAAAGAACCGATGGCCGCGCCGAACACAAGCGAAGAAGCTACCAGGCCTTCAGTGAATGAATTCAGTCCCAGGCCGCCCTGACCGGGTGGTGAGCTCATATAAGGTAACGCACCCGAAATAATCCCGGTGTCATAGCCAAAAGCCAGCGCGCCCATAGTGGCGACCAGCACCACGAGAAAAATGCGCTGGCGTACCGTATCCGCAGGCGCATGATCGCCTGCTTCACCAGAGTCTGGTGTATTCGTACTCATAATATTCCTGCCATTAATAAGTTAAACATCCGTTTGATTACATTTCATACGGAATAGAAATGGAACATATTTACCGATTGGGCAACGAAGTGTAGACGGTATTTGAAAGTTAGCTTTAGCAATACGCCTTTCAGGGGGAGATAAATAATTAAAGAAAGAGACTGGAGTAACCGTGACCACCTGAACGTCTTTTCTGACTTCGAATCCCTGACGTACCGACTGGAATGCGCCACAGACTCGCCATGCTGTGAAGCAGTACAGGTCTGTGTTCACAGCTCTATTAAACGCGCTAACCATACCGTTTCTTGTTTGCTGAGTGCCGGTGCGCAGCTCATTCTCAGGCAACCATCCACTACTGAAGACGTGACGGTTGTCTGGTTCGCTGCTTAATCAGTGGTGAAGTCCCTAGCGACAAGCGAATCAAATCAACAATCCTGATTGCTGATTGCTGATTGCTGATTACTGCTTGCTGACTGGGATAAGGTCGCGAGGTGAGCTCAAAGCGGGTAAAGGAATAGACATATTGGTGGGATATGGACGTCAGATGTTTTTGAGATGCCGGGCATTAAGATCTATTCGCCACTTCAAAGCCTGCTTTATGAAATATCACAGGATGATAAAAAGCGCTGTGGTGCAACGCTGCATAACACTCTGTTTACTGATTGCAGTGGTCAGCGGGTTTATCTGCCGCCTGATTCTGATAGTGCGGGTAAACTGGCACTGATAAAGGGGATGGTTACGTTGAGAACGGCGTAATGCCAGATTCACTGTAAACAGCGATTGTTTATAGTTTTTGTCTTCATGCTGCTTAATGACATCTGCATAGGGTTTAGCTGGCGACGCTCAGTGAGTCTACACAACATAGTGAATCTGATGCTTAACGGGTTTCAGGTTGTGATTCAACACTGACACTTTCGTTACTCTAACCCCATTCCTGATACCTTTACGCTGAGATCCACACCGTGAACATGCTATTGCTCAGAAAATAAGTTTGTTACGAGAAAAAAGTTATCCACTTTTTCTGTGGATAAGTGAGGGATATTTTATGAGTATCTTTTTTCATGCACTATCCATGACCTCTCTGACCGTAATGTGAGATTCATAGAGGCTCTCATTTTTCCAGGCATGTGCAGTTTCAACAAAGAATAGCCATTAACCAAGTGGCGATTTCAGGCTGAAATTAACTGCAATTTACATTTAAAAACAATGATTTAATAGAACATTATACTGGCGGAGGCTTTTGCAGACAAAAGTTTCGCAGAGGGAGCTACGCATTATCCTCAGGGAGCGAGTTATGGAGAAGTTAAATCTCAGGTTACTGGTTACTAATGAACCAGCAGAAAAATACGTGCTTGCATTAACACTATTTTTTCAGTGAAGGCTGACATCGATGCAAGTTGATTATTGTTGTATCAGATTAAATTCGCTTTTGTCATTCATTGTATTCCAGCCGGCTAACTCATAATTTTCAGCTCTGACTACATGACAACATAATATGGCGATTTCAGGCGCCAGCAAGACTGGGAAAACTCTATAAAACCAATAATAATCATAAGCTTAAACAAGAACCACCTTGCTCCGGGCTGGCGATTTCAGCCTGAAATTCATGATTCTGCATCCCCTTTAATTGCTCTCAGGCCCAATAAAAAAGCCAGCGTTAAGCGCTGGCTGATTGGTGTGAGGTTGATTCAACGGTTAAGGTATTTCTTGAGCGTTTCAGCGATGACTTTATCAAGCTCTTCCTGCAACTCTTTTGATTGCCGGTTAAATTCATAACTAAACATACGACCGCGTACCTTTTTACGGGCAAAGCGATCTTTATCAGCAAATGACCATAGCGCAGTCGCCTGCGTTTTGTCTTTTTCCGGTTCTTTCATCAGCGTCTGACTTCCCTGTCGAATCAAACGCAGAATGTGATTTTTAAGCTCATCCTCAGCCAGCCCGTCACGGGCGCAGACGACATCAATTTCTCGCGAGATCGATTTAATCAGGGCATCTGTGCTTTGTCCGGACTCACTCAATTTGTCAGCAGCCTGAAGCAGTGCTTTGTAGTCGGGATAGGTAAGCTCAGCCTGATTAGGAAAGAGTGCAATTAAATCTGACGGCACACTGGCGGCCTGAAGCGCACGTGTGACTTTCGCTTGTGATAAGCCCTGGTTTTCAGCGATTTCTTTCTGCGACAGACCGCCATCTTTAAGCGTTAACAGTCGCATTCCCACTTCACGCAAATTGTGTTCGCGAGCACTCTGAATATCCTGTGCCAGTCTGCGTGCTTCATCCGGCGTAATTGCAGCATCAGTAACCAGCACGTCCAGCCCGGTTTTACAGATAAGCGCGGCTGCACGTCTGCGAGAGCCATCAAGGATTTCTATGCGCTCATCACGCATTACGCCAATAGCCGGGAAAAACTGCTGCAGCTTGATGGTACGAATAATGTCGCGCAGTGAGTCAGGTGTCAGTCCTGTTTGATCGCGGCCATTCGTTTCCATCGTGACGAATGTCTTACTTTCAACATCACTTGCCGCAATACGTTCAAAACGAAACTGGGCGCGCTTGCCCGTTGCCAGTACAAATGTCTGGTTATGCTGGCTGTCATTCGTGTCATTTTCCAGTGGAGTCTGGCTGAAGGTTCTGCCAATCGTAATTCTTTTTGCGCTCATACAAACCTCAGTTCAGGCGAATAAATTCGATACGGTCGAAGACGGCTTTTGCAAAATCCTCTGCCGCGGAACGTGCATTCTTCAACGCTTCGCTGCTACCGACATAGGTTGACGGATTGGCTGAGATAACCGTATCAAACGATTCACCGCAACGTTCGAACCCATCTAGGCGGGGTAGGGCGGCATCAAGCATATCCCCGCCAAAAATCTCTTTTGCCAGGCTATGGCAGAGTTTGTGGTCAGCTTTATTAGAGAGCTTTGACATAAAGCCAATGTTGCCCTGCAGGCGACAGGTGGCGCCGGAGTCTTCGATAATCGCAATCAGTTCCGGCAAACGTGTCAGGTATTTTAATGTTGAATGGAAGTCAACCTGAGCGGGTGGCACCGGCGTCATCAGGAGATCTGAAGCGGCAATCGCATTTTTCAGGAAAGCATCAAGATGTGGGCCGCTGTCGATAAAGATGAAGTCATAATCTTTTTTAAGTTTGGCAATCACATTGTCGTACAGCACGGCATGGACGTTCTGTTCTGGCAGATGCTCAGCACAAAGCTGGTCCCAGCTTGAGGCGATGAAAGCATCATCAATTGACGCGGGCAGCACATCCACGCCAGGGATGATCGACGGAACAATAAATTCATTAACCAGTTCATCACGGGAGACGTTTTGCAACATCGCCTGTGCGGCAGTGGCTTCTACCAGCCCAACGGAACGCTCGTGATTCAAAAACATGGTTGCCGATGACTGCGGGTCGAGGTCAATAACCAGAATGCGTAAATCTTCATATAAGAGATGAGGATGGGCACGAAGCGCATGGGCCAGTGAAACCGTAGAGACGGTTTTGGAAACGCCGCCCTTGAGATTACCCACAAAAATAGTGAAAGCATCACTATGACGATCCCGGTATTTCGGCACGCCACGATGATGGTAGATATCGATAATATTCTGAATCGACATGGCATATTTAACAGAAGAACCGGCAGCCCGTTTATCAAACTGATAACCGCTCTCTTCCATTTCATTCACCGCGTAATCGACGCTGGCACGGGTCAGTTTGGGCAACTTTGCTAACGCCGCTTTGGCATAGACCTGATAGTACGTATTTTCATGCAGTTCCTGCTTCTGCGCCTGAATCTGGTCTGTAAGGCTAAGAAGCATGCGTTCTGAACGCTGTGCAACTTTCATCACCTGTTTGTCATCGTTAGCCATGGTTGCTCCAAACATGTAGGATTTATGACTTTATACAGAAATCCTGCACGTGAGGCAATAAATTATCATCTCAACATGATATGCGTTTTTATGTGAGTACACGGATTTTGGTGAGCTTCATCACATTATTGATTCTGTATGAATAGCCTTTGCAGATAAAATTTGCAGAGCATTCACTGTAATCAGCAGATCATTCACTGTAGTGAGCAGATAAACAGGGAGTGGAATACGAAAACCTGATGCAAAACGAGAGCAGACGAGTTCAGGGTATCTCTCAATACTCACTAAGCGTTCACTGTAATCAGCAAATCCACGTCATATCAGATGATTTGTGAGTCAGTCATGAGCTGTATTTTAAAGAGATTAGTGGGTACGTAGCCAGTTGCGCCACCCACTATGCTGAGTTTTAACGTTGTCTGTATAAACGTTCACTGTAATCAGTAGCATTGCCCCGGTGTGAGTCTTACCAAAGAAAACGTTCACTGTAATCAGTAGGTGCGTCTGTCAGGTGTCAGCGTGAAAGAGTAGGGCGACATAAACGTTCACTGTAGTCAGCAATATCCGGCTATTTAAATGTGAGTGGGTCATAAAGCATTGGGACCAAATGAAAGGCCAGACATCGCCAAATTCCAGGCCAGAGTAGGTCGGTGGTGAAGAGGATAAGGGTTCGTCTGCGTTCACTGTAATCAGTAAATCCTGACTGAAGCGAACGACATTCACTATAGTCAGTAGACACAGGAAGGACTTCACAAACATTCACTGTAGTCAGTCGAGAGTGCGCGTTCTTACAGCGCCAACCGGTGCCCAGCCGTGACAAACAAACTATGACTTTCAACGTGTACGCTATGACTGACAAGCCTGGAGCAGGCGGTCCTCTGCTTTTGTACATCAATAAGGGCATGACTCTTGTGACGTAACATTCACTGTTATCAGTAGCCGACGCAACAACTCGTCTATTCTCTCAACAAAGATTCACTGTATTCAGTAGAACGTTCACTGTAATCAGCAGGACGTCGCTGCTCAATCATAGCAACCTGGACTGCCCTGAATGGGGCTTCAGGTATAAACGTTCACTGTAATCAGTAGACCAGATGGCAAACGGGATGGCAGCAATGCGCAGGAAAGAGGACGATGCCAGCCTGCATATATTCACTGTAATCAGTAACAGTGTCACGTTGATCAACAGCCTGGCCTGTCCATCATCACTGACTGGGAGGCACGATCCCGCGATGAGCCTGAGTGGCACAACAGAGTACTAACATTCACTGTAATCAGTAGCGTTTACTGTAATCGGTAAAAGAGAGACGTGCCCTTAGCCTGAATCCATACATTCACTGTAATCAGTAAACAGGTCAAAGACAGATACTAGCAATAAAGTATGTAAGTACACACTTATTCTAAAGGCCTTATAAATAAACGAGTAGAGAGTTGCAGGCTAACATCGGGGCACGGGTCATCACATAGCCTTTACTGATTACAGTGAACAATACTGATTACAGTGAATGCCTGAGGAGTACTGATTACAGTGAAGGGTGAAGTGAGGGAAGCAATGTCATCCTGCTCAGAGGAAGTGACACTGCCACGCAGGCATGCTGATTACAGTGAACGTCAGGCGTTAATCTTCAAACTCGATCTCATCCAGCGAATCAATGCTCTCCAGATTACCGATACCATCAAGCTTAGGCGTGCGACTGTGAATAATGAAAAACACAGAGCGGCCGCGCTTCACTTCTGAATAATCCAGATAACCGATCTCTTTTAGCTGCTCCATCGCGCGCCTTACCACGTGGTTCTGCGTAGTGGTCTTTGAACCGAGGTTAAGACGCATACGCAAACGTGCAAGGGAGATGGGTGCCGGATTGGTCGGCAGACTCTCCAGGAAGGTGTAGAGCGCCTGCGCAGACTCTTTACGCTTGAGGCGGGAGATGGCCCGGAGCTGAAGCAGTACTTTGTGGTCGAAATTATAAAGTTCGAACAGCTTAGGATCAGCCTGAATGCGGACGATATCTTTTTCACGGTCGTAATAAGCAGACTGCACCAGGTGGGTATGATACGCCTTGCCATTGCCTTCAAAGGAGAGGGTATTGGTCGCAATACGTCGTAGCGAGGCATCAAGGCGTTTTCGTAGCGCAGCAGAAGAGTTAGCAGAGGGAATGCCGCACATCTTCACAAAATCAATAAACGGCAGGGTGACCGTGTCGCCTTTGGTCGGATAACGCGAGAATGACTGAATAATACCTGCCCAGGTTTTGAAATCGTTATCCATATCCAGCCGCGCGCCGGTAATGGTAATCTTTTCGTAACCCTCCGCTTTCACCAGCGTCAGGTTCTTTAGCTCTTTCGTCGCATCTGTTGAGGCCATCGCCCCGGATTTCCCGCGAGCGGTCGATTTCAGCGTTGGCACAAAGAGCCCGAGACGCATTAATGCGACGGGCTGAACGGTATTATTCTTGTTGGGATGAAGCTGGATAACTTCACCACTGTTTTTTGTCACAGACAGAAAAGGTTCTAGTAACGCTTTGTTTTCGTTGTCTTTATCTGCCATGGCGTAAGATCTTCATTCTGTGGATGAAAGGGATCGTTTTCTGACTACAGTGAACATTAGCACTGTTTACAGTGAACATTCTACCTGGTACAGTGAATAAAGTACTGATTACAGTGAACACTTTACTGATTATAGTGAACACGATCACCCTTTTAGCCCTTGGTGGGCGCGGCCTGCGACGATCGGGGATCTCTTAGGATCTCTCTATGATCTATTAAGGATCGTCTTTTAGGATCTGGTCACTGTATAAGTGGAAAACTGCTTCAAAACGTAATCTTCGTACATGTTATTTATCAGCAAATGATTGTTAGCAATTAGCAGATTACTTGACTGAATCTTCGCACCACAAATTCCAGATTCTCATATAATAAACAACTTCCTCACTATTATTCATTTTTCATCATCAACTACAGCGCGTATCGTCTCTCCATCACTGACAGAATGAGGAAAACGGCACCATGACTGAACATGCCCTATCACGTAACCCCGCAACTGGTGAAATTCTGGCACGCTATCCACTGCAAAACCCGGCAGAGCTGGAGCAGACGCTTGAAACCAGCGCATCAGCTTTTGCCACATGGAAACACAGCAGCATGACCGATCGGGTTCGCGTATTACGCCAGCTTGGTGAGCAACTGCGTCTGCGAGAGCCTGATCTTTCCCGTATGATCACAACGGAGATGGGAAAACCCATTTCGCAGGCACGCGCTGAAGTCCTTAAATGCGCCAACTTATGCGACTGGTATGCTGAGCATGGCCCTGCAATGCTGGCCGACCAGCCCACCCAGATTGCTGATGCATGGCAACGATTCCGTCCCATCGGGGTGATCCTGGCGGTGATGCCATGGAATTTCCCACTGTGGCAGGTTCTGCGAGGCGCAGTGAGCATGTTGCTGGCAGGTAACACCTATCTGCTGAAACACGCGCCTAACGTCATGGGCAGCGCCACACTGATGGCTGAGCTGTTCAGCGCAACCGATCTGCCAGCGGGTGGCTTCAACCTGGTCAACGTCGACAACGACTGTGTCTCAGTCGCCATCAAAGATGATCGTATTGCTGCCGTCGCCGTAACCGGCAGCGTACGGGCTGGCGCAGCCATCGCCGCACAGGCAGGTGCAGCATTGAAGAAAACCGTGCTGGAATTGGGCGGATCCGATCCCTTTATCGTGCTGGCAGATGCCGATCTTGATGAAGCGGTTAAATCTGCTGTCATTGGGCGTTTCCAGAATACCGGGCAGGTCTGCATGGCCGCTAAACGCTTTATTATTGAAGCGCCAATTGCAGAAGAGTTTGAAAAGCGTTTCACGGCCGCGGTTCAGGCGCTCACCATGGGCGATCCTCTGGATGAAAACACCTTCCTGGGCCCAATGGCTCGCGCCGATCTGCGTGACGAACTGGATGGACAGGTTAAAGCGACACTGAGCGAAGGCGCACGTCTGGTGCTGGGTGGTGAAAAAGTAGCAGGGCAGGGTAACTACTATGCGCCGACCATTCTCGCAGATGTCACCAGTAACATGACCGCATTCAGACAGGAGCTGTTTGGCCCGGTTGCAGCCATTGCTGTGGCACGGGATCCTCAACATGCACTGGAGATCGCCAATGACAGTGAGTTTGGCCTCAGTGCAACCGTCTGGAGCGGTAACGAAGAGATTGCCGATCAACTGGCGCGGCAGCTGGAGGTTGGTGCGGTGTTTATCAATGGCAACGGCGCGTCCGATCCGCGCGTTACCATCGGTGGCGTGAAGAAAAGCGGCTACGGCCGTGAGCTGTCGCACTTTGGTGTGCACGAATTCTGTAACGTGCAGACCGTGTGGAAAAACCGCCGCTAGTTCTTACTGCGCCGATGGAAGATAAGCGGGCGCTGCTTTAGCGACCGCACTGAGCGGACGCAGCAACCGATCCGGTGCAAACGCACTCAGCATCGGTGACGCTGTGCCGCTCAGCATCTCCTCAGCCACCAGCCTGCCCAGCAACGGGGCAAGGGTCATTCCGCTATGGCTGACCATCAGATAAACGCGTGCTGACGCGCTGATGTAGCCTGTTGCCGGTAAGCCATCAGCCGGACGCGACCGCTGTCCTGTTTCAATCCGCTCAATTCTCGCACCTTCCGCGTTTCTAAACAGCCGACGTAATCGGCGCAGCATCTCTTTACCGATCAGTCCATCCGGCGAGACCGGCCGTGCCGGATCGGCATGCTGATCCAGATCCAGCGCCTGCAGCATCAGGCGGCCGCCGCCATCCGGCCGTACATTCAGTTCCGGGGTTATCAAATTGCATTTAAGTGGGATCGGCAGAGGCTGCGTCTGCGCCAGAAAACTACAGGCAACAGGATCGGCGCGATTTGCATCGGTCATCGCCAGTTCAAGCCCACATTGACTCATGAGTTCCGGTGCCCAGCGGCCAGTCGCCAGTACCAGCTGATCGCCACGCCATTCATCACCACTGGCCAGTGTCAGATGCACATCCCGATTTGTTTCAGTCAGCGTTGTCACTTCATTGTTGCAGACCAGCTGTCCGCCACTGGCGCGCAGGTCCGCCAGCAGAGAGGCGATAAACAAGCTCGGATAGAGCAGGCACTCCGACGGGAAAAACCATGCGTGCTGAATGCGGGGATCGAGCCGCAACGCGGGCAGAGCATCCAGAAGTGCGGCGCGGCTACGTTTTTCAACGGGATAATCAAGCGTTGTGAGCTTTGCTGCGCGTCGCGCCAGCTGGCACAGGGACGATTGATCGGCTGCCCACTCCAGCGTGCCGGTTTCCAGCAGCCATTGGGGTGATGCAGGATGACTGGCCTGCCAGCGCTTGTGCTCTTCTATCGCATGGGCATTCAGATCATGGTAGCTGGTGGGTTCCTTGCCGTTGGCATTAACCCAGGCATAGCTGATTTGACTGGTTCCGCTGCCAGGATAGTTTTTATCGAAGACGGTGACCTGCGCGCCCCGTCGCGACAATGATTGCGCGACGGCTAAACCCAGCACGCCTGCACCGATTACGGCAATACGTTGTGGCATATCTGGTCTCTCCTGAACAGGGATGAGTGGAAAACTGCTTCCCGCCGGGTCGTTTCACTATTGCGAAGTCGACAAAGGACGTCAACCGCAGCTTCAGATAGTGGCTTCATCAAACCAGTCAGGCACAGGATCGGGCAGATTGATCCACTGCTCAGGGCCCGCAGCCATCTCATAGGGTGTCAGCAGTGCGTGGTCGAGCGCGGAAAGAATGCGCTTTTCATCCATTTCAATGCCGATAAAAACCAGCTCCTGGCGCGCATCGCCAGTACCTTCCTGCCAGTGTTCAGCGATGAAATTGAGAGTATCCGCATCCTGTGGCCAGTCCATCCGCGGCACACTTACCCACCAGCGCCCGGCATAACCCTGACGAGCCACAGCGCCCGCCTGCGACCACATCGCAGCATAGTCAGGCCGGCTGGCGAGCCAGAAGTAGCCCTTAGAACGGATAACACCGTCAAGCTGGTGATTAACAACTTCCCAGAAACGCAGCGGATGGAACGGACGGCGGGCGCGATAGACAAAACTGCGAATGCCATACTCCTCCGATTCCGGTTGATGCTCACCGCGCAGAGTCTGCAACCAGCCTGGTGCCTGTGCTGCACGATCAAAATTAAAGCGACGGGTATTGAGCAGGCAATCGAGCGGAACCTGGCCAAACTCACTGTTCACAATAAGGGCATCTGGATTGAGCGCACGCAGCATGCCCTGCAGTTCATGCAATTGCGTCTGGCTGAGCAGATCCGTTTTGTTCAGTACCAGCAAATCACAGAACTCAATCTGATCTACCAGTAAATCAACCACAGAACGCGTATCCTCCTCGCCCAGTGACTCGCCGCGGGACTGAAGATCATCGACTGAACGATAATCTCGCAGAAAATTGAAGCCATCTACCACGGTAACCATGCTATCCAGACGCGCATAAGCCGACAGACTTTCACCTTCTTCATCTTCAAACGTAAAGGTTTCAGCAACCGGCAGCGGTTCAGAGATCCCGGTAGACTCAATTACCAGATGATCGAAGCGACCGGCCTGCGCCAGACGTTTCACCTCCAGCAGCAGGTCTTCTCGCAGCGTGCAGCAGATGCAGCCGTTACTCATTTCAACCAGCTTTTCATCGGTACGTGACAGCTGTGCGCCGCCGTCGCGCACCAGCGCAGCGTCGATATTAATTTCAGACATATCATTGACGATGACCGCAATCCGCCGTCCTTCGCGGTTATTAAGAATATGGTTGAGCAGGGTGGTTTTACCGGCACCGAGAAAGCCAGAGAGAACGGTAACCGGCAGTCGGGGATCCTCGGATGTCAGGAGGGAGAGTGGCATAGTGTTACCTGTCAGTAGTGATTAATATATATGTTATAACATAACATTAATCAGCCTCTTTTCAATCGCGATTTCTGTTCCCCTGTTTGATAATGAAAATAGTTAAAAAGAAGGAGAAGTGATGCAAACACTCACTCTGGTGCCGCGTCTTGTACCGGACGTCAGAAGCGGCGTGAAAACCTCAACGATACGCTGGCAGGAAGGTGATGTCGTCACCGGTCCACTGAAACTGGTCAATCAGGAGGATGCAACCGACACGGTAATTGTATGGGTGACGAGGATCGAAACGATGCGCCTGAATCACATCGCCGCACGGCTGGGGAAGGAGGCTGAATGGCCGGATGCGGTGCTGCTGGCGGGGATGCGCGAACACTATCCAGAGATCAGTCTGAGCAGTGAGGTGCAGCTGATCACACACCTCACGCCCGCCGAAACTCAGGTAAAGCTCGCCGAACGCTAATTAACTGTGCTCAATGACCAGCAGTGCCAGCGTATCGGCTTCCAGTGCCCGGAAGATATGGAGCTCATCGCCCGGATAGGTAATGTAATCACCCACATCAAGCTCCACAGCACTCTCTACCGGACCAACCAGCGCACGCCCTTTGGCAATAATAATATGCTCAATGGTATTGGGGATGTGAGGCTGTGAAATGCGTTCGCTCCCCGGCTGGACCTCCAGCAGATAAATATCACGCCGCACGCCGGGTGGGCAGGATGCCAGCAAAACGGCCTGATAATCGGCCAGATCGGCGGTAACCGACAGACCTTCTCCACGTCGTATCACCTGCAGGCGACGTGCATCAGGTTCCAGCAGACGAGAAAAGGGAATATTCAGCGTCACGCACAACGACCACAGCGTCTCAATGCCCGGATTACCATTTCCCGCTTCCAGTTGTGACAGCGTAGATTTGGCGATCCCTGCGCGGCGTGCTACTTCAGCCAGTGACAGACCTGCTCGCTGACGTTCACGCACTAAAGCGTTAGCAATAATGCTGATAGGGGTATTCAAATGCACTCCCGAAACTCAAAGTGTTTTTTATATCGAACATAACGTTCATCTTGTAAATCGCCGTGGCGATGTTCATTATATCGGATTATACGTTCATTATGAGACAGAGTGATGCGTTTTCCGCAAATGCAGTTGCTGGACAAAGGGGTAATTAAAGCGATTTTCCTGGTCTGCCTGGCTGATGGGATCGTCGGTTTATCTTATGGCTCGCTGGCCTCCGCCGACGGATTTCCGCTCTGGGTGCCACTGGCGCTCTCAACGCTGGTGCTGGCGGGGGCGTCAGAGTTTCTGTTTATTGGCATTGTGGCCGGTGGCGGCAGCCCCTTTACCGCCGCCGCTGCGGGCTTACTGGTGAACGCGCGTCATCTGCCGTTTGGTATTGCGGTAAAAGATCTGGTAGGAACGGGCCCGCGGGGTTGGTTTGGCTGTCACATCATGAACGATGAAAGCGTGGTATTCGGAATCTCTCAGCCTCAACTGGCTCAGCGTCGTAGCGCTTACTGGCTGTGCGGCATCGGCATCGGCTTTATCTGGCCTGTCAGCGTGATGACCGGCGCGGCGATAGGGCAGTTTATTCCTGATGTCTCGGTGATTGGGCTGGATGCGGTATTCCCGGCCATTCTGATTGCCCTCATTTTTCCCGCGCTGCGACAGCGACGAACCCGGATCCCTGCCACTGTCGGGGCGTTACTCTCGCTGCTGGCGACGCCACTGGTTCCGGCGGGCATGCCGGTGTTGTTCTCACTGCTGGGCCTGCTGACATGGAGATCGCGCAAATGACGCATCAGGGAATGATCATTGCCGGCATTGCTATGCTGGCCGCAGGGACGTATCTGATGCGTTTCGCAGGCGTCAGGCTGGGAAACCGTCTGCCTGTCAGCGAGCGCACCCAGCAGATACTCTCTGACGCTGCCACTGTCTTGCTGCTGGCGGTAGCTGCGACCACCACGTTGTTTGAGGGGCACCATTTTGCCGGTGTGGCTCGTGTGGCTGGCGTAGGCTTTGCGCTATTACTGGCGTGGCGTCGGGCTCCGCTGATTGTGATTATTCTGGGGGCGGCGGTGATGACGGCGCTGTTACGTTTCCTTGGCGTATCCTGATGCTGATTTGTCCTGTGGCTGCTTAACTGCGTCCCGTCCAGGATTGCTATCTGCATGGGCATAACGGCATGATGAGGGTTTATCACCTGATCGGAGTTCACCTATGAATCGTCCGTTACAGATTGGCCTTTTACTCTTTCCTGATGTCACACAACTCGATCTAACCGGTCCCTGGGAGGTGTTTGCGCGCACGCCCGACACCAGTTGTCATCTGGTCTGGAAAGATCTACAGCCAGTGCGTTCCGATCGAGGCCTGTCTGTATTGCCCACCATGACGTTTGATACATGCCCGCAACTGGATGTGATCTGTGTGCCCGACGGACCGGGTCAAATCGCCCTGATGTCAGATGACGTTACGCTGAAGTTCCTTCAAAAGCAGGCCACTCAGGCACAGTGGATTACATCGGTCTGTACCGGGTCGCTGGTGCTGGGAGCTGCCGGATTGCTTAAAGGATATCGCGCGACCTCGCACTGGAGTTCCATCGATCAGCTGGCCTTGCTGGGTGCGGATCCGGTCAGTCAGCGGGTGGTGCGTGACCGTAATCGCATCAGCGGGGCAGGTGTGACCTCGGGCATCGATTTTGCCCTGACGCTGGTGGCAGAAATCGCAGGTGACGCAGTGGCGAAAGCGGTTCAGCTACAGATGGAATATGATCCACAACCGCCATTCACCAGCGGTTCCCCTAAGACCGCACCGCCACAGGAAGTCGAGCAGGCAAAGGCGAAGATGGCGGCGTTTATTGCTACGCGCCGGGCCGCAACCAGGCTTGCCGCACAGCGACTACAGGCTGATCAGCTCCCGGATGCCGGGAATACGCAATAGCAGCAGTAAGAGTGACATCGAAAGGAGCAATGTCAGGGCGATAACCCGTAATTTATCGCCCGGCGTCGGGATGTGGATCGCGGCGGTCTGCAAGTTAATCAGCACTGTCCCATCACCCGGTTTCTTCAGTAAAGATAAGCTGCACCATAAGCGCCTGGAAAACCTGGCATTTCGGTTTTCACTGCGTGGATGATTTACAGGAAGCACTGATTACCGGCAGAGAAGCGATCTATCCCGACTGGTTTTTTAACCGTAAGTCAGCCAATCCACATCGCATCGATGCGGCGGCCCGTCATGAATATCTGCGTGTTTTTCAGCAACCCGGCGCATTGCGGGCTGGGTTGGCTTTTTACCGGGCCTTTGCGCAGTCGGCAGAGCCGAATCGCCAGCGTGCGCGAAAAGGTAAACTGGCTGTACCACTGCTGGCAATTACCGCCGATCAGGGATCGATTCCTGATATGGCGACACCGTTACGCGCCGTTGCGCACCAGGTTAGCAGTCAAATTATCCTTAACTGTGGTCATTTTATTCCTGACGAACAACCGATGAAATTAGCGGAAATACTGGCAAACTTTTTTACTCACACCACGAATAAATGCGAATTAACGCCTCTGTAAATAAGGGAAAGTAATAGTGTGCAGCGGATTATTAATATTCTTGCTGATCCGCTGCTATCTCATACGCCTTTCCAGTAAATATGTCTATCTTATTGATTTTAAATCACTAACTGTGGGTTATTCCGCGTTGCTTTCTGAGTCGTGCTGTGAATAAATAAACCGTCATTATCATCCACCTTCAGGATGAGTTAAATAAAACCGTCGGCAGCAGACTGCCGATAGCATATTGCCGGGGCTGCGATGAATCAGGAAAAGGCACGACTGGCCGGAGAAATTAAAGCCGGAGTTTATGAACTGGAATCGCAATTAGTGGCGATTCGACGTGATATCCATGCGCATCCTGAATTAGGCTTTGATACGCTGCGCACAGCCAGTCTGGTCACCGACTATCTGCAGGCGCTGGGACTTCATCCCCGCACCGGTGTAGGTCGCAGCGGTGTGGTGGTGGATATCGACGGTGCAGAGCCGGGCAAAACATTGCTGTTGCGCGCCGACATGGACGCGCTGCCAATCCAGGAACAGACCGGTTTACCTTTTGCCAGCCGCTATCCTGGTAAAATGCACGCCTGCGGTCACGATATTCACACTGCGACGATGCTGGGTGTGGCAACGTTATTACCACGCTATCGTCAGCAGCTTAAAGGGCGCGTCCGGCTGATTTTCCAGCCTGCAGAAGAAACACCCGAAAGTGGTGCTGAAGCGATGATCGCGGACGGCGTAGCGGAGGGCATCGACTGGGCTGTCACTTTGCATAACAAGCCTGAACTGGCGGCGGGGGAAGTTGCCCTGACACGCGGTGCCAGCACCGCCTCCAGCGACGAATTCGATGTCACGGTACACGGCGTATCCACACACGCGGCACGTCCGCACATGGGCACCGATCCAATACTCGCCACCGTGCATCTTATCACCCAGTTGCAGACCATCATTTCTCGTGAACGCGATCCTGCACACTCTGCCGTCCTGACTATTGGGCACATTCAGGGTGGGACTACCCACAATATTATTCCTGACAGCTGTCTGTTCCAGGGCACCATCCGCACCAAATCGCCAGAAGTGCGTGCTGCCATGGAAGCCTCATTTAAGCGGATGTGCGAAGGGGTGGCGCTGGCACAGAACGTGCGCGTGGAGGTTAACTTCCAGCGTGGTGTACCGCCATTAATGAATGACGATCGCCTGATTGATTCACTGGAAGAGATTCTGTCGCATCAGTTTGATAAAGCGATCATCGCGCAGCCCAGCGCCAGCTTTGGCGCCGAAGATTTTTCACTGTTCACCGAACGGGTTCCGGGTTGCCAGATCCATATTGGTTCGGCCACGCCAGGCCGGGACGATCATCTGCATAATTCCGATTATCAGCCTGATGAACGAAGCATTACCGCCGGGACGCAGGCGCTGACCCGCCTTGCAATTGATTTGCTCTCTTAATAATAAATAAATGAGGTTTCTATGATGATGCGCAACCGTCTGTTCACGGCTTCTCTGACCGTGGCACTGCTCGCCACTTCCGCATTCAGCCAGGCGAAAGATTTCGGCACACTGAAGTTTGCTACCGAAGCGGCCTATCCTCCGTTTAACCAGACTACGCCGAGCGGTAAAATCGTGGGCTATGAACCGGATATGGTGGCGGAACTGGCAAAGCGTGCAGGCTTTAAATATGAAATCATCGCGCAGAAATGGTCGGGCATGATTCCTGGCCTGATCGACGGTAAATATGATGCAGTGGTCGACGCCGTGACTGTGACGCCAAAGCGTGCTGAAGCGATCGATTTCACCCATCAGTACACCGTCAGCGTCTCAAGTTTTGTGACCGCCAAAAAAAGCCCACTGGCCACGCTGCCAGGCAGTGGCACGGTTGTGACGGCGGATGATGCCGCTGGCATGAAAAAAGCGATCGACGATCTGAAAACCACCTTTAAAGGAAAAACGATCGCGGTACAGGTTGCCACCATTCAGGCGGACTTCCTGCAAAAATATCTGGGCGATGTCGCCACCATTCGCACGTATCAGGCCGGTCCTGAAACCTTCGCCGACCTGATGAATGGCCGCGTCGATGCCGTCATGGCTTCACGTACAAACCTCAACGCCTTTGTGAAAAAACACGCTGATGCAATTAGTAGCAGCGGCTATGGCTTCTCCGGTGGCGTGCTGGGTGCGGGATCGGCCATTGGTCTGCGTAAAGGCAACAGCGAACTGCAGCAGGCGCTGAATCAGGCGCTGGACTCGATGATCAAAGACGGAACGCTGAGCAAACTGTCGATGAAATGGTTTGGCGAAGATGTCGCGCCAAAAGCGTAACCACTGATGCTGATGAATATTGACTGGCAGATACTGGGTTTCGGGGATGAGGGCTGGGGTGGCGTGCTGCTTAGCGCCGCCGCCGTCACTGTCAGCGTATCGCTCTGCGCCTGGCTGCTGGGTGCGGTGCTGGGCAGCGTGCTCTGCTGGATGCAGATCGCCGGTTCGCGCTGGCAGCAGAGACTGGCGGCAGGCTACATCACACTGTTTCGCGGCGTGCCGGAACTGCTGGTGATCTATCTGTTCTACTTCGGTGGACGGCAGGTCGTTTCCACCGTGGGCACCGCGCTGGGATTCCAGGGACCGTTCGATGTGAACGGTTTTGTCGCGGGTGCGATCGCCATCGGGCTGATCTCCGGCGCCTATCAAAGTGGTGTGTTTCGCGGCGCGTTCTACGCCATTCCGGGCGGTACGCTGGAAGCCGCGACGGTAACCGGCATGGGGCGGCTGATGATGTTTCGACGCATTATCGTGCCGCAGGCGTTACGCACTGCGCTGCCGGGCATGGGCAACCAGTGGCAATCTGTTATCAAAGAGTCGGCGCTGGTCTCTGTCACCGGACTGGTCGAAACCATGAATCAGGTTTCCACGGCAGCCAACTCCACCCAAATGTCCTTTTTCTTCTACAGCGTGGGTGCGGTGATCTACCTGATTATCACCACCTGTTCCGATATGGTTTTCCGCTACGTGGAAAAGTTTGCGATGCGCGGTCAACAGCGCGTGAAGGGGTAAGGAGTCCACGTGGATATGATGTTTTTACAGCAGACGCTGGTGGCGTTGCTGAAAGGATTACCGCTGACTATCAACCTGGCGCTGCTCTCGCTACTGGGCGGGGGCGTGCTGGCGCTGCTGCTTAATCTGCTGCGCATGACGCGCGTCGGCAGTTTTTTCTGTCGTTTCTACGTCTGGCTATTTCGCGGTACGCCGCTGCTGATCCAGATTTTTATGGTCTATTACGGCCTCGGCAGTTTACCGGCGGTGCGTGAAAGCCTGTTCTGGCCGCTGCTGCGCGATCCTTACTGGTGTGGTTTGCTGGCGCTGATCCTCAACGATGCGGCGTACACCTCGGAGATCCTGCGTGGCGGGCTGCGCGCGGTCAGTCAGCAATCCCTGGAGGCTGCCAAAGTCTCGGGCATGTCGTCCTATAAGATCTTTACCCGCATCACCTTACCGATTGCGATTCGACAGGCGCTACCGGCTTACAGCAATGAAATCATCTCGATGATCAAAGCAACGTCACTGGTCAGCACCATCAGCCTGATGGAGATGACCGGCATTGCCGACTCCATCGTCTCTTCCACTTTCCGGGCCCTCGAAGTATTCCTGAGCGCAGCGGTGATCTACCTGATACTCACTATGCTGGTGAGTAAAGGCGTCTCGATGCTGGAACGACGCTTATCACCTTACTATTTTGGAGCACGATCATGACCGCACCTACCATCATGCTGAGTCATCTCAGAAAGAGTTATGCGGGACACGAAGTGCTGCATGATATCAGCCTGACCGCGCAGGATGGCGATGTGATTTCGCTGATTGGTGCGAGCGGGTCGGGCAAAAGTACACTGTTGCGCTGTATACCGTTTCTTGAAGTGCCACAGGCGGGCGAAATCGCGGTCGGGGAGGTAAACGTTACGCTGGATAACGCCGATGAAAAACTAAGTCGCGAGCAGCGCCGCCGTATCAAGCTGATGCGGATGCAGCTCGGCTTTGTGTTTCAGAGCTTCAACCTGTGGCCGCATAAAACCGTGATGCAAAATATCATCGAAGCGCCGGTTCATGTGCAGAAGCGCAGTCATAAAGAGGCGATTGAAGAGGCGGAAGCGTTGCTGCATAAAGTGGGACTTTATGCAAAACGTGATGCCTGGCCGTCCCAGTTATCCGGCGGCCAGCAGCAGCGCGTGGCAATTGCCCGGGCGCTGGCGCAGCAGCCAAAAGCAATCCTGTTTGATGAACCAACCTCCGCGCTGGATCCGGAGCTGGTGGGCGAGGTGTTACGGGTGATCCGCAGCCTGGCCGAAGAGGGACGCACCATGATTATCGTGACGCATGAAATGGGTTTTGCGCGTGACGTTTCGAACAAAGCGGTGTTTCTGCATCAGGGCATGATTGAGGAGTCCGGTTCGCCGGAGCAGGTGTTCCTTGACCCCATCTCGCCACGCTGCCGAACCTTCGTGAACAGCCACTTTGAGCGTAATGCAGGCTAGAGCAGCAGGGGAACGTATTACCGCTAAGCCGCGTGTCTTAAAATCAGAAAACCCCGGAAGCATTTCCGGGGTTTTTTTCAGCCAGGCTGGGTGATTCAGATGAGCCTGTAAACGCAATATCCTGAAATTAAGGATTGAAAACAGGGCGGCCCGCTTCAACCAGTGCCTGCCACTGCTGATAGCTGGGACGGTGCTGGATGTTTGAATACCACGCTTTCAGAGCAGTACATTCGTCTGGCACAGCAAGGTTCACCAGAGCCGCGAAGATCATGCCGCCGGTTACGGCGATGTCGGCCATTGTAAACGTATTGCCCGCGACATAAGGCTGTGAGCGTAAAACGGCATCGAAATAGTGCATGCCACGGATGGCCTTTTCACGCATCTTCTCACCCCATTCCGCATTCTGATAGAGCTCAACCTCTGGCCCTAATCCTGCGGTGGCATGGTGGAAATAGACGCTGACCGCATCAAGAAATTCGATTTCAGCCCGTTTGGTCATCATATGGATAACGCCTTTTTCTACCGGCGTGACGCCCGTCAGAACAGGGTTTTCATCCAGCACGTCCAGATATTGCGTAATCGCGGTGCACTCTGCGATCAGCGTTCCATCTTTCAGCGCTAATACTGGCAGGGTTCCTGAGTAGTTTATGGCTAAAAATTCGGGCTTTTTATGCTCACCTTTCCACAGATTGATCGGGATAAATTCCACCTGAGAAAGTAATCCCTTTTCCGCCAGGGCAATTCTGACCCGTGCAGGATAAGGGCCATTATACCAGTCATAGATTTTCATCGAGGGGAGAGAAGAAGCTTCAGATGCATTGTTGATATCAGTCATGGTTAAGTTACCTACCTGTCAATTGGTAGATTGATTGTGGCGGTGAATGGTTATTCTGTCAACCCCTGTCTACCAGTTGGCAGGTAAGGTTTTTTTCTTTACAATGGGACTCCACATCTTTAAGGAAAACAGGATTATGAGTCTCAACGCACGTGAAGCTATTCTGGCAGCCGCAAAGAGTGCTGCTCAGCATCATGGCTATAACGGGATTAATTTTCGCAGCATCGCTGATGAGGTGGGGATTAAGAATGCCAGTATCTATTATCATTTCGCCAGCAAAGCCAACCTGGGGGCCGCCGTCGCTAACCGATACTGTCAGGACACGGCGCAGAATTTAAAAACCATCCGCGAACAAAGTGCGTCACCGGATGAGGCGCTGCAGCGTTATCCGCAGATTTTCCGTATGTCGCTGGAAGATGCCAACCGGCTCTGTCTCTCCAGCTTTATGGCAGCGGAATATGACGATCTGCCGGAGGAAGTGAAGCGCGAGGTGCAGTGTTTCGTTGAGGCGAACGTTGAGTGGCTGACGCAGGTCCTTAATGAAAAGGAACCTGATAATACCGGGAAAAATGCTCAGCGCGGACTGGCGATCTACACCGCAGTGGCCGGTGCGCAATTAATTGCCCGCACGCGTCAGGATATTAACCTTTTCGATAGCCTGATTATGACCTATCAGGAGACCGGCCTGATTCCGCTGTCGCGATGAACATTATCCTTCAGGCACATAAATCGACATCTTCAGCGAGGGCGCATCATTCGACATGAAGCTGGAATAACTGAAATTTCGCTTCACGCCATCCTTGCCTGTCAGGCATTTTGTCCCGGAGACGGGAGCAGCTATCACATGCTCGTTCCACCATTCGCTGAATTCCTGACACTCGCGCTCAAGCCGGCTAATGAGTGATGGAAATGCGGGGATGTGCGCATTTCGATCGTAGTCAGCATGAAACAGGCCCAGCATTCTTTGGGCTTCTTTATGCCAGGTGTCTCCGAACAGGGCACGGGCCTCAGCTGTGGTCAGCATGAAAATCAGGATGTTCCTGTCTTTGACCGATAACTGGCCGAAGTCGGTGATCAGCTCTGCAGCAGCGCTGTTCCATATCAGCACATCCCAGTGTGCGTTAGTGACGTAGGCGGGCTCGGCTAAGCTCCGAATCAGTTTGATTACGCCCTCCGGAATAACGCCGTCGTTCTCAGTCTCTGTTTTCCGGCGAGTAAGCGACTGCAGATGCAGCACCTCGACCTTATCAAGCTCCAGTGCCCGGCCCAGCGCGCTGACGATCCGGTCTGAGAGCGTGTCTACCCGGCCCTGTTCGATTTTTGTATACCATTCTGTACTGATGCCAATTCTTGCTGCGACCTCTTCGCGCCGTAATCCCGGCGTGCGACGCCTTTCACGGGTTCTTAAATCCCTGCTGTCAGGCTTGATCCTGGCGCGGCGCGAACGCAGGAAATGACTTAATTCACTTTTTGGCTGCATGAGTTAACCTGGTCGTGATTTATACCCCTATAAAACTAGTCTATTTTCGCCACCGTTAAGCCCTTTTATAGTCGTGTTCTCTACAGCAGAGGAGAGGTAACACTATGAAAGCAGCTGTACTCGAATCATTCGGTAATCCACTCAGCATTCAGGATGTCCCGCCGCCGATCCTCGGAACAGGGGAGGTGATCGTGGATGTTGTATCCGCTCCCGTTCTTTCCTACGCCAGCGAAGTATTCAGTGGCGCCAGAAGATATCTTTTACCTCCACCGGTTATTCCTGGGTGTGGGGCCATTGGCCGGGTGCGCGAAACAGGGCCCGATGCTGCATGGCTTAAACCGGGTGACTGGATTTTTTGCGATCCCACCGTCCGATCAAGAGATAACGCGCAGTCGCCTGAAATCGTGTTACAGGGCTGGAGTGCACGGGGGGAAGGCGGACAAAAAATCCAGCAATACCATCTGAATGGCAGCTTCGCTGAACAGATTCGTGTGCCCACTGAAAATGCTGTGGCAATGGGTGATATCGATCCTGCTGAAGCCGCTGCATGGTGCGCCATCAATACGTTACTGGTGGCCTATGGTGGTTTACTGGCGATGGAACTTAAAGCCGGTGAGAACTTACTGGTTAGTGGGGCCACCGGTAATTTTGGCAGTTCAGCCGTGCTGGCTGCCCTCGCCATGGGAGTCAGTAAAGTCATCGCGCCCGGACGCAACCCGCGGGTTTTGCAGGAGCTCAGGAAACGGTTTGGCTCGCGGATTGAAACCGTCACGCTCAGCGGTGTCGCTGATGAAGATATTTCTGCAATGAAAAGTGCTGCGGAGGGTCCCATTGATGCGGTGCTGGACTTGCTCCCGCCTTCAGCTCCGGCATCCGCGGCGCGCAATGCCATTATGTCGGTGAGGCCCTATGGTCGCGCGGTGCTGATGGGGGGCGTCGGCATGCTGGGTGGGGATGATCTGGCGCTGCCTTATCCGTGGATCATGCGCAATCTCATCACCATTAAAGGACAGTGGATGTATGAACCTCAGGCTGTGTACACGCTCGTGGGGCTGATCCGGGCAGGATTACTGGATCTCAGCCATTACGCGGTAACGGAATTTGCACTGAGTGATATTAATCGCGCCATCACGCATGCCGCTGAAAATAGCGGTCCCTTTAAGCTGACGGTGATCCGCCCGTAACGGTTTCAGAGAAAGCCTGTTGCTTACTTTTAGCTGCGCTATTCATTTACGCTCAATAACGACGCCTCATGGACTAACCCCCATTAAATGTCGAGTGATTTATAATTTCTGCGCAACTGAATGCGCCAGGGAATCCCGGTAAATAACAGAGTCGTAGTCGTGACTACCCATGGCAGCTAAATAACAGTAACAGGAAATTCAGTCAGGTTCAGGCTTAATTACACTGAATCACTAAAATGTGGTTAGTCGAAGACACCATTGATGACGGCGGTTACGATAGCGGTGCTCAGAGCAATAAGCACCAGGTCATCTCCTACGGCTCTCCACTCGTAGCCAGGATAATAGGGCAGTTCATTTATCATTGATGGAGGCAACGTTTTTTTGGCGATACCCGGCGGCAAAGGTTTACCCCGCGCAACTTTTTTAGCTATTCCCGGCGGCAAAGACTGATAGCCGACAAGGCCATAATTGACGGCAAGGTTACGTGCAAGAGAGTAGTTGATATCTGACCCGACGTGATCGGGTCGTCCAGGGTTCTTACGATTTCCATGTTTGTCTTTCGCACCCGCATTACCATGCCCCTTGTTTCCGTGCTCTCCGCTTTTGCCGTTATTACCCTGGGTTCCGCTATTACCATTACCCTGACCGCCACCACCGTTGCCGTTGCCCGGATTTGCAGAAACTGGTGCAGCAAGCACGGTACAGGATATAACCACCGCAAATGCGGCTTTTAAAGCGCGAGATTTGATCATGTTATCTTTCCTTAATATTATTCAATATTCTGAACCAGGACATTAAAAAGCGATGTAAGGAGGTGACATGAGTTCAACCTCATCACATTATTATTCCACCTGTTCATTATTACCCAGCATTAAACGGTCGACAAGCGCATAGCAATCTTAAGAATTGTCTCAAAAAAAATCCTAAAAAGCTGTACCGTTTTTTGATATTTTGTATGAATTTCATGCTGAAGCCTTTGCTTGTAATAGATAAAAATCCGGCTTTAAGCGAGGCGGAATGCCTTTTCATTATTTTTATAATGCTGCAATTCACTGTATATATTTGCGATTACCTGAAATTACTACGACGCTTAATAACTCTGCAATATATGGCACCTTAAGCGAGGTAGAAAAGATGACGATTCATCGAAGCGGATCAGGTAATTTCCTGGAAAACCCGCAGCGGACTGAAGAAGCGGAAAGCAAAGGCGGCTCTGGCCGACACTTCGCACCTGCAAGTTTCATCTCTTTCTACCGTGATTGCCAGCTACCATTTCCTGTATTAAAAATCTGAACGGCTTTAGCAATACGCGAGTTCACGCGCGAACTGATACCTGACTTATTTCACTATCAGGCTGAGCTGAGTTTTCTGATACCGGTCTCCCCATAATATTCAGGAGTTCAAAATGAAAATTAATAAAAGCTATAAAGGATGGCTGGCTGTATCAGCCGTTGTCGCTCTCTTCAGCACTGCCAGCGTGCAGGCTGAGACGCAGACAAGCGCCCCGCAGGGTGGGAATACACCGCAGACCATTAAGAATGACAAGCTCAGTCCTGGTGACGAAAAAGCACTGAAGGATATGGCTCAGGCCAATATCAATGAAATTGCCGCCGCCAAAATTGCGCTGAACACGACACAAAGCGCAGAAGTTAAAACCTTTGCGCAGAAGATGGTTGAAGATCATGGCAGTGCCTTGAAAAAAGTTCAGGCGGTTGCTAAGCAAAAAGAGGTGGCATTACCTACTGCACCAGATGCTAAACATAAGGCCATGGCCGACAAACTGGAAAAGCAGAGCGGTGGTAATTTTGACAAAATGTATATGGAAAATGCCGGTGTAATGGACCATAAGAAGGTGCTGGCGACGTTGAAAAGTGACGCGACGAAGATAAAGGATCCCGATGTGAAGGCGCTGGCCGATGCACACACCCCTGTTGTAGAACAGCATCTGACGTCCGCCCAGCACATGTCGATGTAACGGGGCTGCCCGGTTTCCGAATTATCCGCCAGCGCTGTTACGGGATCAATTAAGCGGATTCACATCTACGTGGATCCCGATTTCGACAGCACGCATGAAGAGCGATTTTTGTGGCGTGCAGTGGATATGACTCGTTCAGGTGACCTCTGGATGATGAAGTGGCATGCGCTCAGACACTGACGTGGAAGCCGTCATTCACGCCATTCCGCTGCCAGCACTCAGTAGCCGGAGATTATTATGACGCGGTGCAAACTGCTATGTCTCCGGTCAACGATACCGGCTTTGAACCCGTGTACTCAGTGCCGATCGCGGAATCATGGCGTCAGCAGCCTTGTTACTGCTGTGACCGGGAAAGCATCCGTTATGCTGCGTACTCAGGTAGTAACCAACGAGGGAGAAGGTCAGGCCCGGTTGCCACTGCTTTACGCCAGCTTCGCAAAGCTGGGTAGTGCACCTTCTCCTCAGGATATTATCGAAAACAACCGCGCCATAAACTGGCCGGTTAGCCCGGTTCCGCTGCTAACATCCAGCCTGAATAAAGCCCCGAAACGAGGCTTAATGATTTTTATTTTCCACCAGGCTTATTCCTGCATGTCGCCAGTATATCGTCCGTCGCAACATACTCCCGAGTCTGAACGCCGGTAATACCCAGCATGGTAGAAAACAGATTGTCCTGAGAGTATTTTTGCGTCGAACCCTGATGGCTCAAACATGTGTAGTCCACGGCATAACGCTGCTGGTAATCGGGCGACAGCCAGATAAGCAGCGGCACGCGGGTCTGGACTTCAGGCGCGATAGCATAGGGCAGGCCATGCAGATAAACACCTTTTTCACCCAGTGACTCACCGTGATCAGACAGGTAAACCAGACTGGTCGTAAACTTCTCCTGATGGGCTTTCAGTAATTCAATCGCTTTATCGACGATATAGTCCGCATACAGGATGGTGTTGTCATAGGTATTAACCAACTGTTCCTGCGAACACTCCTGAATCTGATTAGTTTCACAGGTGGGTTTAAATTTGCCGAATTCCGGAGGATAACGGTGATTGTAGGTCGGGCCATGACTGCTGATAGTGTGCAGCACGATCACGCCACTGCCCTGAAGCTGGTTGATATACTCCTCCAGGCCATGGAAAAGAATCTCATCATAGCACTCGCCTTTGATGCACATTCCCGGAAGATTCAGCGCGGTCATATCCTGATTAGGCACGCGATCGCACGCCCCTTTGCATCCCGCATCGTTCTCATGCCATAGAACACTCAGACCTGAACGCTGAATCACATCCAGCAATCCTTCCTGATGACTGGCCAGGGCATCATCGTAATGCCTGCGTGGCATGTTCGAGAACATGCAGGGAACGGAGACCGCCGTGGAGGTGCCACAGGAGGAGAAGTCATGAAAATAGACAACGTCCTCTTTCGCCAGTAAGGGGTTGGTCGGTCGTTGATAACCGCCCAGAGAAAAATTGGCGGCACGAGACGTTTCACCCACCACCAGAATCGTCAGGTTCTTTTTAGGGCCATCCAGCATGACCGGAAGTTGATGGGCATCTTCACCTATTTTCACCAGCGGAAGATTGGCCCGCTCGCGGTGATTATAGTAGGAGAGCGAGGCAGCAATGAAATTAGACGGACTCAGGGATTTCACCAGCTCATGATTGTTACGAAACAGTGAGGCGTAATCCTTATAAAACAACATGGCTATGATGGCTATCAGTGCAACAGAAATCACCAGACTCACCGCGCGCTGAATCACGCCTTTCCATACCGGAACCGACTTTTTAAACGCAGGCCAGAAGGCCAGAGCAGCCATAAAAATACCGGTAAAAAATATCACCGCAATCATCTTTGGTGTCAGCAGCGCCATACTTTCTGCTGGCGTGGTATCCACCATATTGGTGATCATCGAGCGATCAAGGACGATGCCATAGTGCTGAATAAAGTACTGAGCCGCAGCGGAGACAATGACAAACAGTGCAATGGTTATCCTGTCCAGCCACAAAAATGAGGCAAGCGTCAGCACAATATTAATGACGCAGAAAGCGACGATTGGCATGGAGAGGAAAAAAAGATATTTGCTAAGCTCGTTCATCTCTATAAGCGAGTAAGCCTGGCGGTAAAAGGCGAAATTGAGAAAAACAGAAATATAGAGTGAGAATAACAGGATGAATGTAATGCGGGGCAATACAGGCTGACTCATTCTGAAGCGTGCCATAAAGGTATTCCGTAACCTTGAAGAAGTGGATCCAAAAAGATTGTTTTTAAAATTGATTATTAAAAATTAATAAAAACTATGTGCCGTATACCACAGATAGATGAAGCTCAGCACAGTAAATACTGAAATAGCCAAAGAAAAACATTCGCTTAATGAAAATTTGAGCATGGCTGGCGCCTGAAAGTTTGCATATTCACATTAGCTAATGTGAAGCTAAAATGAACTTATTGCTACAGTTTGTGCGGTATATCTTGGGTTTTTGTGATCTGTATCTCATTAATTAAACTGAGGTCCTGAAATTGATTAGTGTGGCTGGGGGATTACAGAACAATTTGAGAGACGCTGAACGTCTGGTATCTGACAGGAATCTATAAAATAAAAAGAGTCAGCGCCCGTTCAGTCTATCCTCTGTAATATTAGCCCTGCGTCTCATACGCAATCGGCTTCATCAGAAAAGGCTCAATCCGGATAGAAAGCGAACGGGTTTCCCCGTCCGTTTTTACCAGGAACAGTTACACCTCTTTTCGTCCAGAAAAACGCTCTTTCATCAGAGAAAACGCAATGCCGATATCCAGCGCCGGTGAGGGTGGCATAAAACTGGCTTTTCCCAGCGACAGCATATCCGCAATATGCGGGTTATCCTGCTTCATAATGAAATCTGCCAGCAGACTGCCCGCTACGGTCTGTTTAGAAACGCCAGCACCGTTACAGCCACCCGCTGTGCAAACAAATTTGTTCAGCATGCCCCATTCAGGCGCCCCGTTCCGCGTAACACTGATGGTACCGGACCACGTATGAGATAGCTTCACACTGCTCAGGGTCGGATAGACTTTATTAAATAAACGCTGATGCAGTTGAGTTGCCTGGTAAGTCCTGGCGGTACTCACCTGACCTTTAAGCGCGGGTATTACATACTGGCGAATCAGGAAGCGGCGATCTGTTGTGAAACGGAAGGTTGCTCCGGCAATGGCATTGACGGGCGTCAGCCCCCAACTCTGCATAGGAGGAAGGGTCGCGAGTTGTTCATCTGTCAGTGGATCGGTAATGCTGGCAAACGTGGCCATAGCGGCCTGACGCGAGAGTCCCGGACGCAGCTCTGGCGAGAGTGCATTGGTAGCCAGCATCACTTTTGGTGTTTTGATCACGCCAAATGGCGTCAGCACTTCAGCCACGATGCCATAACGAATATCCAGTACTGGTGTATTATCGTAACGTTGAACATTTTCAGGTAAATAATGGTTCAGGCCAGCAATCAGCTGCGCCGGATTAACCAACACGCAACCTGGCGTGAATATTCCTTTGCTGTAAAAGCGCGTGCCGAGTTTAGGGTACAGTTCTTCGCTGCTTAACATCTGCCACGACTCATTCATTAAATCGAGATGGCTGGCGTACTCTTTCTAAACACGATCGTTGCTATTCGCGGCCTGACAGTGATATTTACCGACCTGTTCCCAGTCGCACTGAAGATCATGCTGTGAAATAATCTGCTCCAGCTGACGAATGCCTTCCTGTAGCAAATTCCGGTAGGCGTTAGCCTTTTTTAATTCAGCGGTAGAGCTGCCAATGTTATGAGGCAGGCCGATAACGAAACCAGAATTCCGTGCCGATGCGCTTTCCCGCGTGCAGTGCGCCTCAACGATGATAATTTTCAGGGTGGGATTAATTTCAGCCAGGCGGCGGGCAAAGGCGACACCGGCAAATCCCGCGCCGACAATGACCCAGTCGGCGGTGATATCCCCTCGCAACATAGGTTGCGAGGGGAAACATGACTCACCCGCAGGTCAGCCTGAATGATTATGATTGAATGGTATTGATGAATAGCGCAATTCCCTGTGCCTTATTTGAAAAATAAAGCAATTTTTATAAGGGAAAGTGGGATAACTGTGCCAGCGGTAATCTGACTATTGTTGATTTCAGACAAGTAAAATTCCAGTGGATGATTATTACTCAACAGGTAAAGAGGGGGAGAGCATCGCAAAGATGCCTGTAGGGCGTCAAAGCACTCTGTTAATTTCAGCGACTACCTGCATTGTGGCCTCTTCAATGCTTCCTTCATTGCGGCATAAAAACCAGCCGTGCCTGGCAACCTCAAGCTCAAAAGCACGGGTACAGGCGATATGTTCTTCCAGGCGGTGAATCACCGTACTTCCCAGACCCCGCGAACGCGCTGCGGCTCTTTCCCATGATACCTCTGGTGCGGTGACCACCCCGACATGCAGATCTGGCACACGCACGTTGTACTCAATGTTAAGCTGCAATATCTCTGCGAAAGGCACCATTCGTCGAAATGCGGCATCCGACGGATACCAGCGATCCATCAGAATAATGCAGTTCCCGGGCTGCTTAGTGAGTACGTTCTGTGAAATCCAGGCACGGCTTAAAGCAAAGCGGTCACAGATCTCCCGTTCCAGATCGAGGGAGGGATTTCTGGCGAGCCGGTTAACCAGCGCCATGGATTCCGCCCTGAAGGGATCGCTTTTTTGCTCGCTAAGCCGGACCACCTTCCTGTTATCTGCTCTTAGCAATTGCGTAATGGACTCCAGCAGGGTGGTTTTACCGGTTCCCTTGGGCCCATCCAGAGTCACAAACAGCTGACGATTCATGATCCCAATGACATGGGAGTCGGGGAGTTTATATAGCGGGTACTTGCCAAAAGCATGTTTTTTACCTGATAAAGCTGAGCTTACGTCGTTCGCTGGGGGCCGTATAAGCGCATGGGTTGAGATCAGTACGGTGTAGTTTAAGGGAAGCGTCAATGAAACGGAAAAAATCCCGCGAGTGCCTGTCTCTATTTTATCTATTCAAATTCACGCCTTCATTTGCAATAACGAGGTGTTAAAGGAAACCTCCAGCACAGGCTGGAGTCTGGTGAGCAATACGCGTCACGATTATGCTCATAGCGCCTCGTTAAATTGCTTCTATTCTAATCCTGCGAAAGGTGGCTTTGATGTCTGACGAAAAGTAAACCAAACTGGAGACCGCTTTAAAACTGGCGGCCGATCATCCAGCAGAACAACCTGGATTTTAACGGATACTTTTGGCGTCAACGCTTTACGTCCCTGGTATTTCCGTACGGGAAGCGGGTGAGGGTAAAGTCGAACTCAAGGCGGGTGAGCATATATCAATTCAGCATTGGGGAAAAACCGGATGGCACGCCAGTCATTCTGGTATTCAGGTCGCAGAGAAGAGAGCCGGGTGTTTGTACTTCTGGTTAATGAATTGCCAGCGACGTACAGGGTTTTAAATGCCGCGCGCGGAAAAGAGCTAAAATTCAGTCAGACCCGTAAGCATCCCGTACCCTTAAGGCTGAATCAACTTACCCTGCTCATCAAGCAGATCCGTCAGGAGTGCCGTGCCATCGCTCCCCACCCGGAAGGCTCCGAAACGGGCTTGCGCAAAACGCTCGCCATGGCCTTCCTGAAAGAAATAAGCGTTAGTGCCGACGGTCAGCGAACCATAATGTTGATGGTATTTCACCCGCAGCTGATTTGGTTGCAGAGGTTCACCCTGATCAAATCGGGCCTGAGTCGCATGACGCTGTGCATCGAGATCAACAATCAGGGTTCCGCTGGTGGGCAGGCATGGCGCTGACAGTGTCGCACCGCAGGCCTCAGCCTGTTGATACAACATCACCTCCAGCGGTCGGGTAAGGGCATAATTCAGTGCCATGTAGTCGCCCTGCATCAGGGATCGAGGGTCAACCGGCGCAAGGGGTAGAATCATGACCGCACCCTGTTTCAGCAACTGCTCTTTTTGCCAGATGCTGACATTGACGGCCACCAGCGCCAGCGCTATTACTGCGCCTGCCAGCCATCGGCTCTGTTTACGCATTCTCACTGGCACCTCCAATCTGTGCAGGCAACACTTTTTTGACTCCCCATGCCAGCCCCAGTAAAACCAGACCGCCCGCCAGCAGCAGCAGGGATTTTTGCAACAGCGTCACTTCCAGGAAGGCATACCAGCCAATGACATACAGCACCATGAAACCGCCACTGACCACCAGCATTCCCAGACTTCCCTGATAACGCGCCATCAGAATCAACCACAAGCCCAGGCCGATACCTGGTGCATAAAGGGCCGCAGCCCCGCAGATCAGGGCTGCGGGCAGTGTAATGATCGAAAACAGCGGCTGGCCGTTCCTTCTCTGACTGAGCACACTCAGCATTAAACCTGCCGCGATCCCTGTGCCCATAGCAGACTGAAGCGTAGCAAACTGCGCAGCGGACCAGAACATATCCGTCATAAACGCCGCATTTATCACGAGGAAACTCAGCAACATCAGACCAGCCGGAATGCCATACAGCAGAGGAGGTATCGCGTCAGCATACGGTCCTGCCTGTAACCTCAGCTGATCGCTGACAATCCACAGCCACAAAAACATGACCGCCGCCACCAGTATGGAAACAGCAAGGTGACCCGCCATCGGCGACAGAGTCAGCCGGGCCAGTGAATAGCCCGCCAGCACCAGAAAAAAGGTCATGGCCGTGATGGCCATAAACCGGTAGGTGCGATCAGGCATCGACACGGCCATCACGGCAAGAATTGGCAAGGCACACAATGAACCCAGCATCATAAAGCTGATATCACTGCTCTGGATTTGTAGCAGAACGCCGAAGATCAGCCCGCACGTTGCTGCAATAGCCCAGGCCAGCCCGAGGTGATATTTACCGTCACGCTCATTGCGTAACAGGCCGCGCGCAATAATGGCGAGCAGCAGTGAAGGCAGAATAAGGGTGGCAGAATTCGGATCGTCGAGTAAGTCAGCGGCATACAGCACCAGCGCCATCAGTAACAGAATGATGATGGCTGCGATCCAGCCTCCGACACTCAGCGCGAGCCTCAGATACCAGGGCAGATCCGATGCGTGACCGCGTTGCTTAATTTCCTCAATCTGCGAGGCGCTCAGCAAACCCTGCTGACGCAAGGTGCTTGTCAGTAAGGTCAGCCTGGCAGGAACCAGATCAATTGGCCCCTTTTCAGCCAGTTTGCGTTGCCAGTTCAGCAGGATAGAACCATTTACCAATACCCAGAAAATCATCAGTGCACCGGTCAGAAACAGGTCACCCGTATCATAAGCCAGAAGAAATAGCTGCATGATCAGCGCGCAGCCCACAACGGTCAGACTGGCGATGCCCAGTGTCAGCATGCAAAGGTCCACGTAGCGATAACGGTACAGGTAATAGCCTGCCAGCAGGGTGATCATCCAGCCTATCGTGACAGACGTAACGTGGTTAGCCCCTTCCCAGTCAGAAAGATTTCCGGCCACGATGGTGGTCAGCAGCAACAGTAAAAATCCTGCCATAACGCGTGATAACCAGCGGCTTGCCAGCCAGCTCTCTGGATGATGCGTAATCGCCCGCCAGGCCAGCGCTTCCCGGACAATCAGGCAGGCTGCCAGCAGCGCCAGATAGCTGTAAAGCACAGCCGTCGGGATCCGAATAACGTTGTCAAAGACAGCGAGATCCAGCAGTGACGTGGGTAACGTGGTGTAATAGAGCTGAAACCCCAGGTTAGCGACCAGCCAGCTGCAAAACCACAGGCTGTTCTGCCGGGCAATCAGCGCCAGCGGCAAAAGAACGCATAACCAGGCCCGGAATAGCTCCCAGCTGTCAGCTCCGGTCTGGTAAATCTGCCCGTAGAGTGCAAACAGGGCGCCGAACCCTAAACCTGCCGCCAGCAATGCGCTGCGAGCCAGCGTGCTATACCATCGCCACCAGACCAATACCGAGAGCGCAACGATCAGCAGTTCAGCCAGTGCAAATTTCGCCATCTTCGGCAGCCAGGCCCAGTTCCAGGCAACAAAGAACACCGCGCCAGCAACCAGTGACAGTAAGCCCAGAAAGCAAAGCACCGGGATAAGAAACTGTCGCCACTGAGTATCTGATGGCCTGATACCACAAAAAGCATAGATACGCAGGCAGGTCTCCGGCGTCAGGCTCCCGCCTTTTACCAGCCCAGCGATCTGACGGCACAGATACGCTGCCGTCCGTGACGGCATCCCGGTTATGCCATCAGGTGCAATCTCCCTCATACTTTCCCTGCCTCTGTTTGCGGTGTGACTTTAATGATGACGTTAACCACTGCTTTTCCCTGTGATCAATCCATGTATCAGCTCTGCTGAGCGGCAGATAATTTTGCAGAACAAATGTAAACATCTTTTCCGGGATATAACAGTGTAAATCAAAGGCGAGGCGTGAACTCTGCGCGATCCGCCGCATGCTTATGATCATGAGTATCGCAGACCAGAAACATCTACATTTACTGATGTAAAAATCCGGACCATTGTGTCTGAACATACAGATTCATCCTGCTTTCTCATCGGGGTATCTATATCGGCATAGACTTCACCGGCGTTGGGCTGGGTGTATATGAGAACGTCAAAGCATTTTTCCCGCAGGTGAAGGAGTTTGTCTATAACCCAAATGTTAAGAACACCCTGGTGCTGAAGGGTTACGACACCATCGCCAGCGGGCGGCTGGAGTTTGACGCCAGCCGCAGCGAAGGAGTCAGCCACGGCGATTTAGCCTGGGCGACCATGCACGCGCTGGCAAACGAGCCGCTGCAGGGACAGGCGGCACACACGCAGAATGCAGAACATTGTGGAAATTTACTGATGAGCAAACGCAGTAACCGCATCCGCTCGTAGCCCCGCCACGCCTGCCCGCTTTATGGAGTGGTTTTCATGCACCTGCATGACACAAACAAAAGCCCGCCAGTACTGTCGGGCTGGAGGGTAAACGATCTTTGTGGGATCATGCGGATTCATGCAGCATAGACATGCACATGGCTAAAGCGCGCTGAGATCACTCAAAACTTCGACAACTCTGAGGAATGGCCGTTAGCGTGAAGGTGTTCGATCACTCTTTCCTTAACGATACTGAGCCATTGCGTTGCTGTCATATCCCATCTGTCCGGTGCAAAGTCATACCTGTACCGGTCGGAAAAAACCTTTAGGCCATCAGATTCCTGTTCAAAATCCTGAATATTAGCCAGTAGCATTCTCAGATTGAAAGGGTTGGAAGTGGCAAGATATTCATTTAGCAGGTTATCAAAATCACAATCAGGGTCGAAAATATCACAATCCTGACCATAATACGCCACAACGAGATTATCCATCTCGCAAGATTTAGTCATATCAGTATCCATATAACTCCTTATGGCGTAGGAAACGCAGTAACAAGATAATATTGCTTACCATTGAAAGTCGTGGGCCTGATGACTATTCGGACACCATAGGCTTTCTTAACCTCTGTCGCCCCCCGCTCAATGTATGTACCGATCGGAAAATTGAACTTGTGCGCATAAACAAGTGTGGTGCGTGCATGTGAATACTTCAAAGCATACTCAATCTGTGTTCTTTTAACAGATAGCACTTCAGATATGACCAGCTCTGCCTGCCTGAGATTTTTGAAGCTACTAGATACATGGGCGCGCGGGGTTATGAAAAACGGGCAATCAGTTGTTCCGGTGTCCTTACTACGTAACGCGCAATCGTATGTCCCAGCACTCCGCCCTCATGCTCAGTCAGCCTGATACGGCCAGAATACACCGAAGCAACTCTTGCAGCACCCGCGGCTGAGGCGAAAATAAAGGGTACGGCAAGATCAACGGTTACCCCTACTTTGTAAGCTGTAGCATAATCCGCCCCTAACTCACCCGCCGCAATTTCAGCTACAACGGTGCCTTCGCCAGCGCGTTTCCCCAGGGTTTGCCGGTGGGTATCGGCTCAGGTTTGCTTTTTACCGGCAGGCAGGGGATGCGCTGACCTTTGCGACCATCACCGATCGCGGACCGAATGCCGACTCGCCTGATAGGGGTAAGAAAGAGTCAAAAATTTTTGTCACGCCAGATTTCGCCCCATTGCTGATAAATATTCGTGTACAGAACGGCAAAGCCGAAGCCACGGATGCCCGACCGTTGCATGACGATAAGGGCAACGTAAACGGATTGCCGTTGCAGGATGGCGTCATCGGAGCAACCAATGAAATCGCATTAAGCGATACGCTGAAAGTGCTGCAGGGAGATAACCGCGGTCTGGATACAGAAGGCATTGCGCCGGATGGGAAGGGCGGATACTGGCTGTGCGATGAGTATGGCCCGTTCCTGATTAACGTTGATGAGCACGGTAAAATTCTGGCGATGCATGGCCCTCAGGCAGCAGACGGTGAAAAATCCATCGCGGGCGGACTGCCGAACATACTCAAATGGCGTCAGCCTAATCGTGGTTTTGAGGGAATCACCCGCATGCCAGATGGGCGAATCATCGCTGCGGTGCAGAGCACGCTGGATATCGACGGTAAAAGTAAAAAGCAGGCGCGCTTTACACGGCTGGTTAGCTTCGATCCGGCGACCGGAAAAACCGCGATGTATGGTTACCCTATCGACGGCGAGGCTTACAGTAAAAACAGTGATGCAAAAATTGGCGATATCGTGGCGATCGACAATCAGCATCTTCTGCTGATAGAGCAAGGCACTAACAAAAATGACGCGATGCGTAACCTTGTCTACAAGGTAGATTTGCGTCCGGCTACCGAGCTTTCAGCATTTGATAAGCCTGGCGACTATCCGGAGTTCGACGACGAGAAAACGCTGGCGCAGCGCGGTATTAAGCTCGCAGCGAAATCGCTGGTGGTCGATTTACGTCAACTCGGTTGGCAGCAGGAAAAGGCCGAAGGACTGGCATTGATCGATAATAGAATGCTGGCGTCACGAATGATAACGACTTCGGTGTGAAAGCAGTCATGCAAAATCCGGTTGAAGGCAAGAAGCGCAAAGATTATCGGGTGACGGATCAGGGGACACTGACGGTAGATGATAAGCCGGTGGCCACGACAATCGGCCTGAAGCCGCTGAAGAAACCTGAGGTGGATAGCGAGTTGTGGATCGTAACACTGGCGGAACCGCTTAAATAAACGATATCCCTAACCCGGGCTGTGTTCCTTAATTGCATCACCTGCTGTAAAAGAGCCGGATGTAATAGCCCGATTTTAACACCGACAGATATTTCCCGGCCGTTTTGTCACAAGGTGTGGCAGTCCGCTAGTCATTTCTTACCATTCAAATGTTTCTCTGATGCTTTGCGGCGTTAATCTTCATGGGTGAGTTCTGTGCGCCTGGCCGAAACAGAGTAACTTGCAATTGCGAGCGCACTACGGCCATCTGTGAACCTGATGGCATCAGAAAAGTGGTCGTCTGCTGATAGTGCATTTAGTCATCTCAATTTCTCCTGTTAATGATGCTTCCTTCGTTATGTATCCGCCTGTACACCCCGCTTATCAGCGTATGAAGATGAAAAATTTTGAAAACGACATTCGTTCAGAAGTTTTCAAAAGGGTAATGCCTGCAATTGCCTTTCGGGAAATAACTTTGTTTTTCATTGAGTTGAACAGTAATCGTGATGGCTATTATTTATTGTTACATTATAACGTAACTAAAAGTGTCGCATATTTGAACCCTTTCTTTAATCTGTCGTCTCAGGACCAGTGGCTAACTGAGTGATTTTAAGAATTTAAGGACGAGGTGCATCATAATGTTTCAAAGGCAGTGGCTAAAGCAATTTTACATGCCAGCATTCATTTCATTTTATATTGGTGTTTTATTAAACACGCCTGTTTTTATCCGCCGTTATAATCAACTGCATTTTGATAATAAACTGGCGTTAACTTTCGAAGTTATAGCCGCCTTCTTTTTTGTCATGTCATTAACGCTGCTGATTTCCCTGACAGGAAAAATTCTGACACGCGTCCTCCTGACGTTACTTGTTATTTTTTCAAGTGCTGCCAGTTACTACATGATATTTTATAACGTCGATATTGGATATGGCATTATTGCTGCCGTTTTAGCAACAGACTCCTTAGATCTTTCAAAAGAGTCTGTTGGATGGCATTTTATTATCTGGTTAATCTTTGTTAGCATCCTGCCCCTTTGGGCAGTCTGGCGCGGATCGCGTACGCTTCCTGCTTCAAAAAATACAAAAAAGCGCGACTGGTATTGCAGAAGTGCAGTATTTTTCATCGTCGCTTTATGTTGCTGGCTGCCCTTAAATGTCATGGGGAAACTTCAGAACGAACAGGATAAAAAAACCAATCGAATGATGGCGAGTTATGGCGGCATTGTTGCAGGTACTTATTCTCCATCTAACTGGTTGTCAGGCATCGGATTGCTGGCATACAGTTCGCTCAGTCAGGCTGAAGATAATCATAATCTTTTCGATCCTTCCGAACATTTCCGATATGTTGCACCCAAAAAATCAGATGATTTATATATTGTGTTCATTATTGGTGAGAGCGCACGGCGTGACCATATGGGGTTATACGGTTATGCCCGCGATAATACGCCTTATCTCGATCGTGAAAAAAATCTGGTTCACCTGCAGGGTTACTCATGCGATACCTCGACCAAGCTCTCGCTCCGCTGCATGTTTGTCAGAATGGGAGGCGCATCCGAAGCACCACAGCGCACCTTAAAAGAGATGAACGTATTTACGGTAATGAAAAAGCAAGGTTTTACTGAAGACTTATACTCTATGCAAAGTGAGGCATGGTTTTATAACAAGGTCATGGCGGACAGTTACTCGCTCAGGGAATCTATTCAGGCCGAGAAACGTCACACCGGTCAGCCGGTGGATGATATGGCTCTGGTGAGTGAATTAAAGGATTCAATACAGCAGCATCCCAAAGGAAAACATATCGTCATTCTGCATACGAAAGGCTCACATTACATGTATACAGAGCGTTATCCGCGCGAATTTGCACGTTTTAAACCTGAATGTCAGGGGATCGATGATGCCTGCAGTACACGGGAGATGGTGAATTCTTATGATAATAGTCTGCTATATATGGACTACTTTATTAAACAGACACTCGATACCCTGAGAGATAAAAATGCTATCGTTTTCTACGCATCAGACCACGGTGAGTCGATTTCTGAGAATATGCATTTTCATGGTACACCACGCGATCACGCACCCTTAGCCCAGCGCACTATTCCTGTGATGGTCTGGGCTTCTGACAAATTCCTTGAGGATAAAGATAACAACGCCTCTTTTGAAAAATTAAGACAACTGCAGGACAAAAAAACACCGGTATTTCATGAAAAGCTATTTGACAGCATTTTAGGTTGCTCTGGATTTACATCACCTGATGGCGGTATTAATCCCTTAAGAAACTGGTGTTCCCATTCGCAGTAAAAGGGTGGTCAGCGCTTATAAGATCTGACTAAAAATGAAATCATTACGAAAAGGTGAACTGAATTATTTCATTTCACCTTTTTTTACCTGCACTCACACTGTTCTTGCTCCCGGTGATCACCAACTCCACCAGGATTCAGAAGCGTCATCTTTCTCAGACTGCCTTTGTCCGTCATCCCTGCATCAGCATGCTTCAACACAGCCAGCCAGGAAATATCCCGATTACTGTGCTACCGATCGCGTTATCAGCCATGGCAGCTAAGCTTAGTTGACAATCACCCGGCCGGAAGAGAGTCCACATCCGGACGCAAGCAGGAGAAGATCATGAAAGCAGTAATTTACAACGGTCCCTATGATGTAAAAGTTAAAGACGTACCTGATGCGAAAATTGTTCGTCCTACAGATGTCCTTGTCCGCATTACCACCACTAACATCTGTGGGTCTGACCTGCACATGTATGAGGGCCGGACCAGCTTTGAGCAGGGACGTATTCTGGGGCACGAAAACATGGGTGAGGTGGTTGAAATTGGCTCGGGCGTTGAGCGTATCAAGGTCGGTGACTATGTCTGTCTGCCATTCAATATCGGATGCGGTTTTTGCGAGAATTGTGAAAAAGGTCTGACGGGATATTGCCTTACCGCCAATCCGGGTACCGCGGGAGCGGCCTATGGGTTTGCCGAAATGGGCTCCTGGGAAGGCGGTCAGGCGGAACTGCTTCGGGTTCCTTTTGCAGATTTTAACTGCCTCGTGCTTCCGCCTGACGCAGCAGAAAAAGAAGATGACTATGTGATGCTCTCGGACATTTTCCCTACCGGCTGGCATGCAACAGAACTTGCCGGATTAAAGCCCGGCGAAAGCGTTGCCATTTATGGCGCGGGGCCGGTGGGTTTGATGGCTGCACACTCAGCCATCATAAAAGGTGCTTCACAGGTATTCGTTGTGGATACACATAAAGACCGTTTAGCGCTGGCAGAAAAACTGGGGGCAACGGCCATCAATGCTGTTGGTGAAGAGGCCGTGCAGAAAATTCTCGACCTGACGGACGGGCGTGGCACCGACTGTGGCTGTGAATGTGTGGGTTATCAGTGCTGTAACAAACATGGCCATGAAGACAATTCAGTCACCATGAACAGTCTCGTTGCGTCAACGAAAGCAACCGGGGGAATCGGTGTTGTTGGCGTATTTGTTCCTCAGGATCCGGGAGCTTCTTCGGACCTTGCTAAAGAAGGTAAGATGCCCTTTGATTTCGGGAGTTTCTGGTTTAAAGGACAGGCAATCCGCACCGGTCAGGCTAATGTCAAAGCCTATAATCGTCAGTTGTCACGCCTGATTCATCAAGGTAAAGCCAGCCCGGGAGATATAATCTCACACCGTCTTTCGCTTGAAGAAGCGCCTGCGGGATATAAGCACTTTGACGACCGCGATGAAGGATGGACGAAGGTTATCCTGAAGCCATAACATAGGTTGGCCGGTAAGGAAAAATCGTAGAAATGCTGAAGTGCCGACGGGATACCATTGCGTATCCCGTCATTATTTTGCTCTGTTTAAGCAAGCCACCCTGCCTCTTGTCAGCCACTTATTAAACAGGCATTCCGTTCTGTTCTTTGTCATCACATCACATCATGTCATGTAGCCCTGTAATGCTTCTGTTTTCTGCTCTAAAAGAGACGGGCACCTCAAAACCGGGAGAAGGGGCAGGCCTTTCATGAAATCATCTGCACAAAATGCCGCTACATTAAACAATAGAAAATTTAAAGATTTACCTCGCTTATATAAGCTGTGATCGGGCCGATAACATGACTGCCATTTATTTTTTCTCACCGGGAGCCGTTATGTTAGGTAAATTATTCAGAAAATCACCCTCCGCAGCAGAGGTCATTTCATCCACAGTGCCTGAAGTGTTAATTGAAGAGTTTCAGCCACGTAGTCAGCTACCCGAACGTCTGGACAGCTTTTTGGCCCTGCTGCCAGAAGTGTTATGGATATGTGAGGGTAAAGACATTAACGACAGCACGCCGCTATGGATTTCATCGGCAGCGTCGTTAGGTTTGTCACGCGGAAGCAGTAATACCACGACGCTCTCAGCGCTCTGTTCCCTTGTTCATGAAGAAGATAAAAGCCATTTCAGGCATCTTTTACGAAACCCGCAGGCCCCTGTTTCTCCCGACGTAAAGCAAAGATGCCGTTTCAAGACAGCGGGCGGAAGTTATGAGTGGTTTCAGGTGGCTATAAAACGTGAGCGCAGTCCGGACAGCCAGAGTCAAAGACTGACTGGAATGTTGCTGAACATTAACGATGATGTTGCGCACGAAAGTGAATACGACATTGCCATGACCCGTTTCAACCTGTCACGTGAAATGCTGAATGACGGCCTCTGGGATCTTCAGATTATTAATGGTGACCCTTTACATCCGAAAAATGTGTTCTGGTGGTCTCCACAGTTCAGGAAACTGCTCGGATTCGAAACTGTTGAAGAGTTTCCTGACGTGATAGACAGCTGGGCTTCGCGTCTACACCCGGACGACAGCCATCACACGCTGGATGCCTTTATAAAACACCTTAACGATCATTCAGGCGCAACAGGTTATGACGTTGACTACCGCGTCAAACTCAAAAACGGCAATTACCGATGGTTCCGGGCCCGCGGTCAGACCCGACGCGACAAAGACGGCGTACCTTTGCGGGCGGTCGGGGCCCTGATTGATATCCAGACACTAAAAGACCGGGAAGCCCAGGCTGAGCATGAACGTCAGCGAAGACATGAGGCTGCAGCGTCTGTCAGTGAAATTGCTGATTTGGTCTCCGAAAATGCAAATATCGCTGCTCAGATCAAACTCATCTCATTGAACGCCAGCATTGAGGCCGCAAGAGCAGGGGTACAGGGGCGGGGCTTTTCCGTTATTGCCAGTGAAATTCGCGAACTGGCGGACAGAACCGCTGAGATAACCGAAAACATTAGCCGCCTGCAGGTCCGGCTGGAGGCTCTGTCGCATTAAGGAGCCGTCAGGTAACATGCTGTTTTTTTTGTAATGTTGCCGAATATGTCCTTGATCCAAAAATCTTTCCGACGCCTCCATTATCCCGTTGATATTATCGCGCAGTGTGTCCGCTGGTATCTGGCGTACTCACTCAGCCTGCGCAACCTCGAAGAGATGATGGCTGAGCGGGGTATTATTGTTGATCACTCCACACTTCACCGCTGGGTCATCCGCATGGTACCCCGGCTGGACAGGGCGTTTCGCAGATGTAAACGCACAGTGGGTTGTCGATGGTGGATGGATGAAACCTCCATAAAAGTTAAAGGTGAGTGGAAATACCTGTACCGGGCAGTTGACACTGATGGTCAGACCATCGACTTTCTGCTGACGGCTAAACGGGATGCAGCGGCAGCACTACGTTTTTTCCGCAAGGCCATGCGCCACCACGGTGAACCGGAGGTTGTGACCATTGATAAAAGTGGCGCCAATACGGCAGCGTTGACCATACTCAACGCCGGTAAATCAGCAGATGGAAGCATCAGGGTCAGACAGAGTAAGCACCTGAACAACTGGTGGAACAGGATCACCGAAATATCAAGCGGCGGATACGGCCCATGCTGGGATTCAAATCATTTCGGCGAGCGCAGACGATACTGGCTGGCATTGAGTTAATGCACATGATACGCAAGGGGCAATTTCATCATTCAGCCAACAGTGAATTGTCACCGGCAGAGCAATTTTATCTGTTGGCTGTTTAATAAATCGGCAATGCCACTTTTGCTGACTTGTCTACGCTAATGCGACAGAGCCGTCACAGCGGCTCAGCCATTACCCATGCCTTTCTCATTTCGCTTCTCATAATGGTCGCCTGCCTGACTATCGGGGCAGCACTGTGTACCCGGCTTATCCGGCTCGGATCGCTCCGCGAGCCCGGCCCGCGTATCCCAACGGTAACTAGCAGGCTCAGCTGGCTGCGTTGCAGCGGCCAGCAGATAGACTCTCTGTTTTCACTTAAGTGGTGCACAGCCTATGCATGGGAATCTGATCGCTTCTTCAGTCCGGAACGACAGAAGAGTGGCCACTATTTCAGCAGTCATCGATCAAGCAGACAGGGCAACAGACCCAGTTCGCATTAAGTGAGCAGCAGATGCGCCATCACTGATATCAACCTTACTGACAGGCATCACACACTTATGGAAGGAATTGCGCCGCGAGGCCAGGAGTAATGGTGCATTTCAGCGCCCTGATCGACAACATTGCGTCATCGTCCATTACAGAGCTGGTTAAAAAGCATGCTAAAGCGGGGTTGGTTAAGCTGGCGCAGTAACAAAGCTAACGGGGTGCTTTAATCGGTCAAATGAACTGCACCTCATCAGTCAACAAGGCTTGTAAAAATTTCACAGGATTACGGCCAAAACGCAGTAAAATGGTCTGGTTTTAACAGGCACGTGATGCCTGGACGAAAAAAAATGGGGCCCTGAGGCCCCATGCTACTTAGCGTTTCTTCGGCGTCTGTTATTCAGGCAGGGCGTAAACCACCACCTGATCACCCACCTGATCTTTCAGGATGGTATTACCACCCGCGACAAACGCCACATACTGACGGCCTTTGAACTCGTAGACCGATGGGTTAGCTACCGCAGGGGCTTCTGCCTGATCGGACCATAATTCTTCGCCGCTCTCAACAGAGTAGGCGCGAACTTTTGCATCCATTGAAGCACCGATGAAAATGACGCCACCTGCCGTTACAGCCGGGCCGCCAATCGTCGGGGAGCCCCAGCTTTCTGGCATAAAGAAGCCATATTGCTGTGATGCGCCAACAGGACGACGCCATTTAACGTCACCGGTGTGCATATCAATTGCGACGATTTCACCAAATGGCGGCTGCCAGCACGGCATACCCAGCCAGTTGTTTGCAACCATCAGGCGCAGGCCGTAGGGCGCGCCTTCCTGAGGGGCAAAACCGCTTTCATTGCCGGAACCGTTATCCGCTTTTTCATAATCTTTGCGGCTGTAAAGTTTCACATACTGCACAATGTGAGAGGTGTTAACGATAGCAATCTGTTTTTGTGGATCGAACGCCACGCCGCCCCACTGTACGCCACCGGCACTGTCCGGGTAGGTCAGTGCACCTTCGCCTTTGGTCGTTGGCGGCGTATACATACCCTCATAGGTCAGCTTATCCCACAGTCGTGAACACTGACCGGCACCCACCACATCCGCCAGTTTCCAGATTGCCGGTTTTTTCGACTGATCGAGCAGCGGCGCAGGTTTGGTTGGGAATGGCTGGGTTGGCGAGAGCACTTCACCCTCTACGGATCCATCACCCTGAGGCACCGGTCGCTCTTCAATCGGCCAGACATCCTCGCCGGTCAGACGGTTAACCACAAACAAAAAGCCCTGCTTTGTGGCCTGAATCAGTGCCGGGATCTGTTTACCGTTGACGGTGATATCCATCAGCGTTGGCGCAGAGTTGATGTCGTAATCCCACACATCGTGATGTACCCACTGGCGGGACCAGACGACCTTACCGGTATTAATATCCAGTGCCGTGGTTGAGGTGCCTAGTGGAATAGGCGCGGTACGGTTACCGCCCCAGTAGTTAGGAGACGGCGACGAGACAGGCAGATAGACCAGACCGTGCGCTTCATCGGCAGACATATGGGTCCAGACGTTAGCCGTACCGGTGCGTTTGCGAACCTCCGCCGGAATGGCTTCAAATGTCCATTCACGTTTGCCGGTCTGCGCGTTGACGGCAAAAACGGTGCCTGGAGGGGCTTCAGCATAGGCCCAGTCTTTACCTGCCCAGCCAATCAGAAGATGGTTACCGACAACCGTGGGTGGCTGTAGCACCGACAGCGGGTATTTGGCATTCACAGTGTTCCACTGATTAAGATCTAATATGCCATTTTCCGCAAAATCGCTGCACGGCTTACCGGAATCCGCATCCAGCGCAAAAAGTTTGCCATCCACGGTTCCCATGTAGACGATCTTCTGACAGGCCTGGCCGGCAACCGGATTTTTAGCCTGCCAGTAGGATACGCCACGGTTTTTCAGAACCGGCTGAGTCAGCGCTTTACGGGATGATTTAGTGTCATAGTGCCACTTCTCTTTACCTGTGCCTGGGTCAAGCGCGATCAGGCGATCAAACGGTGTACCGATATAGAGTGTCTGATTGGCAAAAATGGGTGTTGCTGACCAGACGGTAGCGGGTGTATCGCCTTTACCATCGGAGACATCGCCGGTATGAAACTCCCAGACTTTCTTCAGTTTGCTGACGTTGTCAGCGGTAATCTGTTTAAGAGGACTGTATTTCTGCGCATTCAGCTGACCATGAAAGCTATCCCAGGTGGCAGAGGCGGGAACCAATGGGGTGGCGGGATTATCCGCAGAGACGACATTTTCTGCACTATGCGTACCGCTTGATGCTTCATCAGTCGTTTTTGTCGTGCCTGGCGACTGTTGATTGGCCGCCTCAGCATCGACTTTTTCGCGCGCGCCCATTGAGGCTTCTGCGGCTTTATCCTGCGCATGGAGAGTGAGCGGCGCAAGCAGCAGCGCCAGTGCCGTCATACTGACTTTCATGAGTGGAGAATAGTGATTGTTTTGCACAGGGGGTTCCTCAGGCGTTGACGCGATGGCGGGCGGAGTGATTGTTAAGTGTAATCAGGCCAATCAGGCCGATCACCATCGCTGCGGTAATGATGTACTGATGCAGCAGCGCAGCAGCAAAACCGATACCGATCAACAGGAGTAAAGTCAGCACCATTAACGTAATGCGCGCACCACGCCTGGATGCGCCACGCAAAAGAAACGTCAGCAACGCCAGTACTACGCTGGCAATAGCCACACCCAGCGCTCCGATGGTGCCAGTCACGCCGGTCAGTGGTGTGAGCCACGCATACAAAGCGACCGCGAAGCCAATCACGGCGGCGAGTAGCATGAGTAAGCCGCCCAGGCGGGAAGGTTGAGAGTGCATCATACCGGTAAATCCTTTTTGAATTCGATCAGTCATTAAATATGGCGCACTGACGTAATTTTGCGGATTATTTTTCCTGAACCCGGTAAAGGGAACTATTCACGCAATCCACACAACGATTATTGGTCACTAAACCTCCTGTCGGAAGGTGAGCGCCCAACTGTTTTCCCCGTTCTTCTGTCTTTCAGCCCAAAGCGGTCAGAGAGTACGGGTATCGACGCGGAATTGCGCGTCAGGAGAAGGCGTATATGAAAACTATGCTCATCACCACAGTCGTAATCAGTTAATGCAGCCAGCAGTGTTTTATTTCGACAGGAGAAATGATGTTATGCAACGGATAATTAAGACATCGCTGTGCCCAAATGCAGGACGTGCAGGCGCATGACATCTTGAATAAAGGGCAGCATAAAGATCAGTAAAGCGCCGGAGTGAAATGGCCGCTGGTGCGAGCGGCCATCATTATTCAGGGAACGCTTTGTATCAGTAACGGTTTACCCATCCGTTGAGCGTGTGAGGTTTTCCCATTGATCTATTTCCCGACCTAATGCGGCGAGATCCTGCCGTACTAACGTTAATGCATCACTGCCTAATAACAAATGCCTGGGTGGGTTCTGACTGTTAATTAATGTCAGGATGGCGTGAGCAGCCTTGACGGGATCACCGGGTTGCTTACCACTTTTTTCCTGACGTGCCTGACGAATGGGGTCGAATAAAGCGTCATAGTCCGGGATACTGCGGTCGCTGCGCACCATTGAACGCCCGGCCCAATCCGTGCGAAACGAGCCGGGCGCCACGGCAGTCACATGTATATTAAAGGGTGCCAGCTCTTTGCTTAATGTCTCCGATATTCCTGCCAGTGCAAATTTGCTGCCACAGTAATAGCTTATGCCGGGCAGCGTAATGAAACTGCCCATTGAGGTGATATTAATGATGTGTCCACGGCGCCGATGGCGCATTCCCGGCAGGACAGCTTTGATCATCGCGACTGCGCCAAACACATTCACGTCAAACTGCCGTCGCATCTCAGCGAGCGAGGATTCTTCCAGAATGCCCTCATGGCCATAACCGGCATTATTTACCAGGACCTCAATGGGCCCGACGTCGGACTCAATCTCATTGACTACCTTATCAATACGCTCAACGTCCGTGACATCAAGCAGTCGTCCAAAAGCGCGCTGTGCATCGAGCGCCTCAAAAGCCTTTTGGGCTTCGCGGTTGCGCACAGTACCGATGACTTGATGGCCTGCGGCAAGTGCTTCCCGTGCCAGCGCGAGACCAAAGCCACAGCTGACGCCGGTGATTAAAATGGTTTTTGCAGATGTCATAAAAAAGAACTCCCATACAGTGTGAAGGTTGCATGGTATTCTCAGTATCGCCGCATTCTTAGGCCGTATCTTCTCTTTTTCTTGCCTGATTTTATGAGGTGGCGGGATGTCAGGAATCATTTCTCTGGTGAAAACACTTGCGGTGCAGGAGGGATACAACCTCACTGCCTTACCCGATGTGCGCATTTTGCGCTCCGACCGACCGCTTAGGAGAACGCCTGTCCTTTACGATCCGGGCATTGTGATCGTCTGCCAGGGCAGTAAATGCGGTTATTTCGGTCAGCAGACTTATCTATATGATGAGCAGCACTATCTGGCGGTTTCAGTGCCCGTACCCTTTGTGATGGAAACCGACGCGTCGGCAGAACATCCGTTACTGGCGATGTATCTGCATCTGGACTTTCAGCTTGCCGCTGAACTGATGCTGCAGATTGAGAAGCATGGCACCCCGCATCCCTCGGCAGTGCCGCAAAGCATGATGTCGAGCATGATGGATGACAGGGTAAAAACGGCTGTGCTGCGCTTGCTCGAAGTCCTGAATGATCCGCTTGAGGCGGAGATCCTGGGTCCTGCACGCCTTCGTGAACTCTATTTTCGCGTGCTGACAGGCGTACAGGGCAACGCAATGCGTGCCGCGCTGGCCTTACAGGGCCAGTTTGGCAAAATCGGCAAAGCGTTACAGCGCATCCATGCCACTTACGCGGAGCCGTTAACGCTGACACAACTGGCGATGGAGACGGGAATGAGCGTACCGACGTTCCATCATCATTTTAAAGCGATAACCCGGATGCCGCCGATGCAGTATGTTAAATCGATACGCCTGCATCAGGCGCGCATGCTGATGGTACGCCAGCAGATCACCGCGGCCGCCGCGAGTTATGCCGTTGGTTATGAAAGCCCGTCGCAATTTAATCGCGAGTTCAAACGCCTGTTTGGCTTGCCGCCAGCAGAGGAGATAAAACGTATGCAGCGTCATTTTGTTGTCCCGCCTCCGCAGCCAGCGTCGGTATTCATTTCATCGCATTAAGCTTTCTCAGTTTCGCGGAATAGGGCGTGCGGATTGGCACGCCAGTGATCTCATGTGTATTAATGGCCACCCATTATCCGTTCAACCTCTTCAGGTTTGTCATGCACACCAAAACGGTCAATGAGCGTGCGGGTTGCGTCGTTCATGCCCCGGATTTCCACTTTGGCACCCTCGCGGCGGAATTTAATCACGATGCGGTCCAGCGCGTTGATCGACGTAATGTCCCAGAAATGCGCGAACGTTACGTCAATCACCACTCTTTCCTGAGTTTCCTGAAAATCAAAGTGGCGGGTAAAACGATCTGCTGAGGCAAAAAAGACCTGGCCTGTCACTGTGTAGGTTCGGGTATCACCCTCCAGTGACGACCTGACTGTCATAAAATGGGCCACTTTTGTGGCAAAGTTCAGTGACGCAATCAGCACGCCGGTCAGCACACCAAACGCAAGATTGTGGGTTGCCACCACCACGACAACGGTCGCCAGCATTACGATGCTGGTTGAAACCGGATGGGTCCGCAGGTTCGTAATTGATCGCCATGAGAAGGTGCCGATGGAAACCATAATCATCACCGCAACCAGCGCCGCCATGGGTATCTGAGACACCCAATCGCGCAGGAAGATCACCATCAACAGTAGCACCACGCCGGCCGTGAGAGTGGAAAGCCGCCCCCGTCCACCCGACTTCACGTTAATCACTGACTGACCAATCATGGCGCAGCCCGCCATGCCGCCAATAAATGCCGTACAGACGTTGGCAATACCCTGCGCCTTGCACTCGCGGTTTTTATCGCTCGGGGTGTCGGTCATATCGTCCACAATAGTGGCGGTCATCATGGATTCCAGCAGCCCTACAACGGCAAGGCCGGCGGAGTAAGGCAGGATTATCAGCAACGTATCCATGTTCAGAGGAATGTCCGGGATAAGGAACACCGGCAGGCTATCCGGTAGCTTGCCCATGTCGCCTACGGTGCGCACATCTAAATGCAGCCACATGGAGATGGCGGTCAGCACCACGATGCAGACCAGCGGGGAGGGAAGGGTTTTATTGAGGTAGGGAAAGAGGTAGATGATTGCCAGGCCTGCGGCGGTGAGCGCATAGACGTGCCAGGTGACGTTTGTGAGCTCTGGCAGTTGTGCCATAAAGATCAGTATCGCCAGCGCATTGACGAAGCCGGTCACGACCGAACGGGATACGAAGCGCATCAGGCTGCCGAGTTTCAGGTAGCCGGCGAGCAGCTGCAATATGCCGGTCATTACCGAGGCAGCAAGCAGATACTGCAGCCCGTGGTCCTTAACCAGCGTGACCATCAGCAGCGCCATTGCGCCGGTTGAAGAAGAGATCATCGCCGGACGGCCGCCAAAGAAAGCCATGACGATGGGGATACAGAATGCGGAGTAGAGTCCAACCTGCGGATCTACGCCAGCGATAATAGAAAAGGCGATCGCTTCTGGAATGAGTGCGAGCGCGACAACAATACCAGCAAGGACGTCACCACGGACGTTGCCCAGCCAGTCCTTACGCGTCGAGGACAGCAGCATAGTAATTTCTCAGATTTTGAATACAGTCAGCCCGGGAGGGCAAAAAGTTTCAGGTACAAAAAAGCACATCCGCAGACAGGATGTTTTCGAGTGTGCGACTGAGATTACTCAGTGCGACAGGGGAGGGTGAAGACTCAGGGTGGCGTAAGACGCATGATTTTTGAGTTCTCCTTTAAGGCAAAAAGGTGCCTGCAGGACTGAATTTAGCCAGCAGAGACGGTGGAGGCTGCGCTGACGGTGATGTCCGTTCTTATCCGGACAGGCAATCAACTATAAACGAAAGGGATGTGAGGTCAACATTTGAGCGCGCAGAAGGGTGTCGGTGACAGCCGCAGAAACGGGCATGCAGGTACGCGCCATCCGGGGCATAGCACAGTAATATGTGAAACCAGCTGAACAATATATGTGGAATGATGCATGTGTGTTGACGGCACAGAGATAGAAAGTCACACTGTTTTTTTACCCCTGTTATCGGGAGCTCTATCATGCCCCAGCTTTCTCCTCTTCAGCTCTTCAAAGGGCTGTCGGACGAAACGCGTTTAAACCTTGTCCTGCTTTTACGCGAAAAAGGCGAACTCTGTGTGTGCGAGCTGACGCTTATACTGAAAGAAAGCCAGCCCAAGATATCGCGGCATCTCGCTTTACTCAGAGATACAGGCCTGCTGATTGACAGGCGAGAGGGCAAATGGATTCATTACCGGTTGTCACCTCACATGCCCGCCTGGGCGGCAGCGGTGATTGAACAGGCTTATCTTTGTCAGCGGGATGACATTTTGGATCTCAGCAAGCAGGCTGAACGGGACAACGTGACCACTAACGGCAAATCTGTCTGCATTTAAAAATTTTATACATACACATATGTTTTTTCATATGTATTTTGAATTGCTGTGCCCGTTATGACAGGCGCAGTATTAAAGGAGAGTGTATGTTTCTGGCGGGTGCAGTTTTTATCCTGACACTGGTACTGGTTATCTGGCAGCCGAAAGGGCTCAGTATTGGCTGGAGCGCCGTTATTGGTGCTGCGCTGGCACTGCTCACCGGCGTGGTGCATATCGATGATATTCCGGTTGTCTGGCAGATTGTCTGGAATGCCACGGCCACGTTTATTGCGGTCATCATCATCAGCCTGCTGTTAGATGAGTCTGGCTTTTTTGAGTGGGCGGCTCTGCATGTTTCCCGCTGGGGAGGCGGCAGAGGCAGACTGCTGTTCACCTGCATTATTTTGCTGGGCGCGGCGGTGGCGGCGCTGTTTGCCAATGACGGTGCTGCACTTATCCTGACGCCCATCGTCATCGCTATGCTGCTTGCGCTGGGTTTCAGCCCGGCTGCCACGCTGGCGTTTGTCATAGCGGCCGGCTTTATCGCGGACACGTCCAGCCTGCCGCTTATCGTGTCGAACCTGGTCAACATCGTGACGGCGGATTTCTTTAAGCTGGGCTTTAGTGAGTATGCGTCCGTCATGGTACCGGTGAATATCGCCTCTGTTGCCGCCACGCTGGGAATGCTGCATCTGTTTTTCCGCAAAGAGATTCCGGTCACCTATGACCTGACCAGACTGAAGCTTCCACGGGAAGCTATTCGTGACAGGCGAACCTTTAAAGCCGGCTGGCTGGTTCTGCTCCTGCTGCTGGCCGGCTTTTTTGGTCTGGAGCCGCTCGGCGTGCCGGTTAGTCTGGTTGCGGCGGTGGCGGCATTTATCCTCTGGCTGGTTGCCCGAAAAGGGGCGGTTATTGATACCGGTAAAGTGCTGAAAGGTGCGCCCTGGCAGATAGTCATCTTTTCGCTGGGCATGTACCTCGTCGTGTATGGCCTGCGCAATGCCGGACTCACGGATTACCTATCGGCTGCACTGAACCGGTTTGCGGAGCACGGCGTCTGGGGTGCGACGATGGGTACCGGTTTTCTCACAGCCTTTTTGTCATCAGTGATGAACAACATGCCAACGGTCTTAGTCGGAGCGCTCTCCATTGACGGCAGCACCGCTCAGGGTGTGGTGAAGGAGGCGATGATATATGCCAACATCATTGGCTGCGACCTCGGCCCGAAAATCACTCCGATTGGCAGCCTGGCAACCCTGCTGTGGCTGCACGTTCTGGCACAGAAAAACATCAGCGTCAGCTGGGGCTATTACTTTCGCGTGGGCATTATCATGACCCTGCCGGTGCTTTTTGTGACGCTGGCCGCGCTGGCCCTGCGTCTCTCTGTTTAACCTTAATCTGGCGCTGCGTGCACGCACCGTCTTAAAGGAACATCGCTAATGACTGACATAACTATTTATCACAACCCGGCCTGTGGGACGTCTCGTAACACCCTGGCGTTTATCCGCAACAGTGGTGTAGAGCCTTTAGTGATTCTGTATCTGGAGACGCCGCCGACCCGCGACGAGCTGCAAAAACTGATTGCAGATATGGGAATAAGCGTGCGCGAATTACTGCGCAAAAACACGGAACCGTATGAGCAACTGGGGCTGGCAGAGGACAAGTTCAGCGATGATGAACTGCTTGATGCCATGCTGGCTCATCCTGTCCTCATTAATCGTCCGGTGGTGGTGACGCCGCTCGGCACAAAACTTTGTCGTCCGTCGGAGGGGGTTCTGGAGATTCTGCCGGACCCGCAGCAGGGACCGTTTACCAAAGAAGAGGGTGGGAGTAATCAGTGAAACATCAACGCGTCTGATAACGTCAATGTGGGCATCTTCGGTTACGCTTCCGGCAGACCTGAGAACACCTTGTGGGCATGCAAGAGGGCGGATACGGCAGGGCCGCAGAGAGCGATGTTATCCGCAGCGGATAAAAGCGCGAAGGTAACCTGACCGTAAAACGGCTGGTTACTCTCAATTTGATTGTGAAAGGTTCTCAGCTAATGATAAAAAACCCGCCATCTTCAGCGGGTTGAACAGTTAAGTCGTTCAAATTCTATTGCAGACGCCAGCTCCAGCAGTGAAGTGGCACATTTCAGCCTGGAAGAAAACGCAAATTCTGCAAGACGAATTAATAATAAAACAGATTAAAGCGCTGACTCATCAAAAGCTTTGCCAGTTCTGATCACCTGCTGCCGCGACGGCAGGACCCGTGCGCAAAACGGGTGCGGCCGGTACCGGGCGGTTTACATTGCTGTGTGATGGCGACGCAGGGACAGACAATGAAGCGAGCGTGAAAGTATTGACCAGCTGGTTAAGTGACGCTGCCTGCTCCATCAGCGAACGTGAGGCTGCAGAAGCCTCTTCAACCAGCGCGGCGTTTTGCTGTGTTACATCGTCCATCTGATCCACGGCTTGATGAACCTGTCCGATTCCCTGAGACTGCTCACTGGCCGCCACGGATATTTCATCGACCAGATGAGTAACCTGACGAACGGCATCGTTCATTCTGGCAATATTTTCGCCCACACCTTCTGCCTGTGCTGAGCCAGCCTGAACAAAGCCCATAGACGATTCGATAAGCGCCTTGATTTCACGCGCTGAAGACGATGAACGCTGCGCAAGATTGCGGACTTCACCGGCCACGACGGCAAAGCCACGGCCCTGCTCACCAGCACGGGCAGCTTCTACAGCGGCGTTGAGGGCCAGAATATTGGTCTGAAAAGCGATCCCCTCGATCAGTGAAATGATATCGGTGATTTTCGATGAGCTTCCCCGGATATCGCTCATTGTTGACAGCAGAGTGTGCACACGACCTGCACTGTCTTCTGAGATTTCATGCGCATTTTTTGCCAGCTGGCTGGCAAGACGCGTGTTTTCTGCGGTCTGACGGACGGTCTCACTCAACTCAGACATACTGGCAGCCGTTTGCTCCAGTGAGGCAGCCTGCTCCTCAGTACGGGATGAGAGATCTTCGTTACCGGCAGATATCTGCGCCGAGGCTGAGCTGACCGACTGAGCAGAAGCTTCTACTTTTGAAAGCGAGGCTGAGACATTGCCGATGAGCTGATTGAAGGCCTTCGCGGTCATGCCGATTTCATCCCGGCGTGACTCGTCCACCCTGAGGGTAAGGTCAAGCTTCTCGCTGGCTGTTTCCATGGTCTTCCGCATACCATTCAGCTGACTACGGATGGCGAAAATAGTTTTCAACGCAAAGAATGCAAGAATAGTGATAGCCAGCGCGGAGCCACCCATCAGGCTCCAGAGTGTCACCTGATAACTCCGGTCGTTCTCTTTTCTCAGGGCTTTACTGATGTCCACATTAAGCTGAAGCTGTTTCTTGTAACCTGCAATCAACTGGCGTGCCCATTCGCCAAGGCCGTCATTACTTTGAAGCGCGCCTAGCGCAACAGCGTCATTCTGTGCGCGTGAGCCAGCAAGAAACTCCGGAAGTGAGGCGTCAATTTTTTTATGGTAGAGAATGCATCCTCAGTTAACTGCCGGTCTTCCTCATTGGAAATGTCGTTGCTGAGGTAAAACTGATTCATGGATTTGATATTGCTGATAGTTTCATCAATTTTTTTTTCAACTTCAGCCTGGCGCCGGGGTTCTGTTGCACTCTGGTGGCGGTACAGCCAGATAATTAGCGTATTACTGTCGTCAATCAGTTTGCCCAGATCCAGAAGCGATGGAACCGTGTTTTCCTGCACATACTGAAAGCGGGACTGAAATCCGCTAGCAACGAAGACGGCCACAATAACCATCGCGACCAGCGCGGTAGAGAGAAGTGAAAAGGTGAGCAATAATCGCTGTGTAATTGTCATCTTTATTCCTGCTATTTTAAGTGGTTAATGATCTAGGCTGGCTATTTGAAAATATTCAGCACATCTATCGGCATAAAGATGAACTTAATTAGAAAAAAACTGATGTTTCAGGTAACTGAAGTTCAGTGCAGTGTCTTGACTGGCGTAGTCGTCATCGGGAACAGAAATACAGGTTGGGAGTAACGTCTGCTTCTGGCACAAAGCGAACATTGATGGCATTAGCCATGAGAGGGTGCAATTGTCATACTGGACACAATTATAATTCTGTCCAGACCATGCAAATTGAAATCACAGGAAGAATTATGGACACCCAACTCACAAGCGTTACCCCGGACAGCCCAGGATTTGCTGAGTTAAGATCGCAGAGCATGGCTGAAGGATTTAACATGTTACGCCGACTGCAAGATAACTGGCTTAGCGGACAGAATCGCTTTGATAGACCAGGAGAAAAACTAATTGGGGCATCTATAGATGGATTAATGGTTGGCGTTTGTGGACTTAACATCGATCCATTTACCTCAGAAACTGGCATCGGACGTCTGCGACATCTCTATGTAGACTCAGGATGGAGAAAAAGGCAGATCGGCAGTACCCTGCTCAGTGAGATAATTAAGGATTCTGACCGCTGGTTTGATTTTATCAACACAAACGCTCCTCCATTGGCATTCATTTTTTATGAACGAGCTGGCTTTGTTGCTTTAACTGGCATAGAAAAAGTCACCCACCATCTCTGCCTCAGAGACCCAGCGCGTTAATACAGTCATCTTGTGGATTGACCACATATTCTGTCCAGTGAACCTTTTTTACAGGAATGCCGGCCAGGGTATAGTCCTGGCGTAATCAAACCGTAAATCAGAGACATTACATTAAATCCATGCCGCCTGGACACACTGCGTTTCTGAGCAGGTTTGCAGAACGGCGACTGGAAAATCTTCAGGATATCAAATGAACTGACTGGCAGCTTTGAGCGAAGAGCGGACCTGTAGGCTAAGAATGTAGGCTGCAATACCATTATGCTGATTTATTGTGCAGTGAGGTATCCTGCATCCTGCATCATGTTAATGAAGACAATATTCATAGCGATTAGCCAATCGGCATTTTTTCTGAAAGAGAGTATGTTGAACCGTCTGCTTTGATTAGAGTTTCAACATTCATAAAGTCCTCTGTTCTCTGCCAACCAGTTTGTCACCTGAACATTCAATCACCGTCGTACTGTTCTCTTGCTACCCGAAAATAGCTGGAGGAGGTGATAATCCAGGACCATAAAGGTAATATCCGCATAAGCATTTCTTTTCCCATATGGGTAATCGCATAAACCACCCGGGGCAATTTTTCCTCGTAATCACAGCGGGATATAAGCCCGTCCCGCTCCAGATGGCGTAATGTTCGCGTCAGCATTCTTTGAGTGACATCCGTAAGGTAGCGGCGTAACTCACCATAGCGAAGAGGTCCGCTGGTACCAAGAATATGCAGCACGCCCAGCGACCAGCGATTACCTGCATGCGCCAGGATCTCACGTTTCAGTCCTTCATCATCGTTGCTTAATTCTTCACAAAACTCCTTTGCAAATTGCAACAGTGCTTCCCGTTCAGACTCCATATCACCTCCGGTATCATGTGTGTGCCTAATTGAACCAGGCTATGTCAGCTGTCAGGATGACGTTTTAATACAACAGGAAGCAAGAATGAATTTCGACATAAAACCTATAAACACTGTTCTTATACTGGGTGCTGGAGAGCTTGGTATTCAGGTACTGAGAGCGATGAGCAATAAAGCGCAGGCGCATACTCATGTAAAAATTAGTGTGTTACTCAGAAGCGAAGCCGCTCATGCTGTTTCTGGTTCACGCAGGGCACGGCTGGATGAACTGATGAAGCTTGGGATCGCTGTGGTGGAGGGCGATCTGCAGGAAAACAGTATTGATGAACTGAGTGAGCTATTTGCTTCTTTCGACGCCGTCATCAACTGCAGTGGTTTTGTTGGCGGCCCGGGAACGCAGATAAAAATTACGCAGGCGGTATTGAAAGCGGCTGTAGCTCGCTACTTTCCATGGCAGTTTGGCGTTGATTATGACGTTGTGGGTAAAGGCAGCGGGCAACAAGTCTGGGATGAACAGCTTGAAGTTCGCCACCTTCTCCGCCAGCAGAATGTGACAGGATGGGTCATTGTATCTACAGGTATTTTTACCAGCTATCTGTTTGAGCATGATTTTGGTGTGATTGACGCAAAAAGTAAAACTGTCTGTGCTCTGGGAGACTGGCAGCACGCCGTAACGCTGACCACACCTGAAGATATCGGCCAACTGACAGCGGACATTTTCTTCCATCAGCCCACTTTCCAAAACGAGATTATCTATATTGCAGGTGATACGCTTACTTATAGTGAACTTGCTGATTTAATGCGTGACCACTGGGGTGCTGAAGTAAACAGAAAATTACTGGACAGGCAAAAGCTCCAGGATGATGTGCAACATAATCCGCAGGATGTCGGGGCAAATTACCGACTTGCTTTCGCACGGCCTGACGGAGTAGCCTGGAATAAGAGCGATACTTACAATCAACGTCAGGGGATTGCAACTACAACGGCCCGTCAGTGGCTTGCAAAACAGCATGGAATGTAGCAGTCCGGTACTGACAAAAGCACAACATTACGCGGTGCATGCCAAAGTCTGATACCGATGTCGTTAATATATTGCTCTATATTTCACCGAAAAAAATTTCCTGGCAGTTTTGCTGACAAGACGATTGGCCCACGTATGCTAAAAAGGCCAGAACGTAAAGTGATGGCCCTAACTTAGTTAGGGAGGGCCTTTGTATTGGATCAAGGTTTTAATGTCCGCTTCTGGCACAAAGCGGACTGATGCATGGCCAACGTCCGCTTTAGGCGAGGAGCTGACGCTAACGTTATTTTTTAAAAATTTGGTTTGTATCTTTTTGCATTAGTCTGTAGTCGAAAAATATTGCGTCGGTTATTTACCCTATGTTTTTCTGAACATTGTAATAAACGCGCTGCCTGAGCCGTTTTCTATGGGGAAAACTGCTTTTCACCTGCGCCTTCGTTGAAAAGCCCGGCGACCCAGTCAGCAAAAGCACGCACGGCGGGAGAGAGAAAACGCTGATGCGGATAGAGCATCGTCACCGGCACGGAGGGTGGCTGCCAGTCCGCAAGAACCTCGACCAGTTTGCCTTGCTGCAGATTCTTTGAAATCACATTCTCAGCAAGCTGCGCCAGCCCAAAACCCTCAAGACACAGTCTGATGTAAAGTCCCGTTTCGTTGACGGCTGTAACCCCCTCCACCGGAACAGAGAAGGCCTCAGCGCCTCGTATAAAACGTAGCTCATTAGTGCGTCTTCCCGAACCGAAAAAGTAATGAATCGCCCTATGCTGCGATAACGCCTCCGGCGTCTCAGGAATACCGTATTCCCTGAGATAGTCCGGCGAGGCGCAGGTCAACCAGCGAAACCGGCCAAGCGGACGTGCAACCAGTGTGGAGTCAGTTAATTCACCGGTTCTTATGACGCAATCTACACCTTCCTGCACAAGATCGACCTGCCGGTCGCTCACACCAATCATCAGGTAAATATCCGGATAAAGTCGGTAAAAGTCTTTCAGGTTGGGCAGGACGATGAAATGCGCGATCCCACCGGGCATATCAACCCGCAGGCGCCCACGGGGGCGCCTGTTCGAATTAGCCAGACTGGCTTCAGTATGTTCAATTAAAGCCAGAATTTCCCGGCATTGCGCCAGATACTGCAGGCCTTCAGGCGTAAGGCTGACCCGTCTTGTTGTGCGGTTCAGCAGACGTACCTGCAGGTATTTCTCCAGGTTTTTAATAGTACTGGTAACAGTGGAAGAAGGCAGTGACAGCGTTTCTGCCGCGCGTACAAAGCTCCCGGCCTCAGCAACCCGTATGAAAATCTGCATAGCCTGAATCCGATCCATCATCCTTCCCATGGGTAAAAATTGAGTCTGATTATTCGCAAATTATGAATTATGAAAACGGTTTAAGCACCTTTTTCAGGGTAATGGCGTGGCGTATCGTTTCCACATTGATCAGGAAAGAGGCAAGTTAATGACCGGCTATATCAGAAATATTGTTAACAATCAGAATCTCACTTCACAGGCTATGTTGATTCGTGGTGCCACGATACTGAGCATGGACGAGAGTGTCGGTAACATTGAGCGCGGTGATATTCTCATCAACGGTTCAACGATTAACGTTGTGGGTCAGGACCTTGACGCGCCGGGTGCTCACGTCATTGATGCCAAAAATATGATTGTCATGCCGGGGATGGTTGATTCTCATCGTCACGCCTGGGAAGGTCAGCTGCGCCGAATTAACCCTAACGCCATCTGTCTGGACGACTACAGCAACGCCACGCACTTCTCGTTCGCTAAATATTACCGCCCTGAAGATATCTATGTCGGTAACCTGCTGACGGCGCTGGGTGCGATTGACGCGGGCATTACCACGATGATTGATAATTCGCATAACAGCCGCACCGCAGAACACGCCGATGCCGCAGTCGAGGCCCTGCTTGATAGCGGTATTCGCGCTATCCATGCTTCCGGCGCACCGGTTGCGGGTGAATGGAACAAGGCGCACTGGCCTTGCAACTGGCAGCGTCTGCAGGAAAAATATTTCAGGGATAATCCAGAGAGTCTTGTGACGCTGGGCGTCATGGCTCAGCTGGAGCCGGAATTGTGGGCTGAGGCCCGCAGACTGGGGCTGCCGATTGTCACCGAGTTCTTTGGTGCTGAAATGGCCTCCGAGCTCGAATCACTGCATCAGCAGGGTCTTCTTGGCCCGGACAATATCTTTAACCACTGCACAGCCCTGCCTGATGAGGGATGGGAAATCCTGCGCGACGCCGGTGTCCGGGTCAACGTCTGCCCGCGCTCAGATTCGCACTATGGGATCGAAAGCGGGATGTTCGCCATTGAAGCCGCGCAGCGTCATGGCATCAATCCTGGACTTAGCGTGGACAATGAAACGTCTTACAGCACCGATATGTTTACAGAAATGCGCGTGGCGTTCTATCTGCAGCGTGTGATGGGTATGCATAAGCAGCACTGCTGTGATTCAGAGCATTCGCTGACAACGCTTCCGGCTGCTAAGTTGCTGAAATCGGCAACCGTTGATGGCGCGTTTTGTGCCGGACTGCAGGACAAAATCGGGAGCCTGACGCCAGGCAAACAGGCTGACCTGATCCTGATTAACGCGACTGACCTCAACCTCTATCCAAACGGGAATGCGTTTGGCAGGGTGGTGCATGCTGCTGAACGCAGCAACATCGATACCGTGATGATCGGCGGTCGCATCGTCAAGCAGAACGGCAAAGTGCTGGGTGTGGACAGCGAGCGCCTTCGCGCAGCGATTGACGAATCACGTGAGCACCTTTTTGCGGCAGCAGGGTATGAACCAGACATCTTTGCGGAAAAATTCCTGCCACCTATTCAGTCTGACTGATAGAGACGATCAGCATGATTATTCGCCGGCTTGCAGCATTGTGTCCTGTGGAGTTTCGGATCAACCAGAACTATCAGCAGGCCAGCGAAGTGCTGGGCGTTGAACCGAATATTGGGGACAAACTTGTCAGCCCGCAGGTACGACAGTGCTAAAGACCTGAAACCTCACACTTGACTTACAAGACTTCATATTTTTGATTAATTGTCAGAACTTACGGATCAGAGTCATCTGAAGTGCCTCCCTGGCAAGTATGGCTTCAGCGAGCGGCTTCCTGAGGCGTGTATTCTCCTCTTCAAGCGACTTGAGCTGCTTCACTTCAGGAACCTTCAAGCCGCTAAACTTCTTGCGCCAGGTGAAAAAGATGACGTCGGAAATAGCTTTTTACGGCAGAATTCACCGGAAGAAAAAACAGCCTCATCTGAGCGGAGGATACTGATGATCTGTTCGTCGGAAAAAGCTTCCTGGTAGGGGTGTACGCAGGTGGCTGATGAGGACATCACTTACATCGCCTGTGTTAATCAGCGGAGGGCAGGTCAGCCTGTTTATGCAGGAGGTTATATTACAAAAGCTTTTCTGGTTTAAGGATAAGGGATGTAAATCAGAACTGCTAATTTGACCTTTATCAGCTAATACAAAGCTGGTGGCGGGGTAGATAGTTAAGCACGGGATTTTGCCTGCGATGTTCATGGCCGTACGGTGTGTTGTTAACCAATCGGCCAGAAAGTATGCAAATGACGCACTTCCTGACCGGCTTAATCATTAAATTACAGGCTGTTTTGCAGGAAATTATTATGTCATCAAACCTTTCTGATGACGTTAAAATACCGGCAACAGATCAAACTCGCTCAGCGCCCATGAAAGGATGTTCAGGGCGGCGAATACCATAATCATGCACAACTGAAGCCCGTCCCACTGGCTGCGCTGATAGCCTGAGTCATGACGGGATCGCATTTTCAGATGAAGTAATCCCGGAACAATCACTGCCCAAATTGTTGCGATTAGCCCGGCATAACCAATCGCCCTAACAAACCCATCCGGAAAAAGCAGAGATAAACTCAATGGCGGCAGGAACGTGATCGCTGTGGCTTTGAGGCGTCCCGTTCTGGTCCTGGGAAGAGTCAGGCGGTCACTGATGTAATCCACAAGGCCCGCTGTCACCCCAACGAACGAACAGATAACGGCAAAATGCGAAAATATCGAGAACAACAGCGACATTCCGGCCGTATAACCGCGCAGACTAAACGCGTGCATTAGCGCGGCAATGTCGCCGCCCTGGCTGGCAATTTCCGGAAAGGCTGAGCGCGGAAGGTTACCCATCGTGCAGATTATCCAGAAAAGATAGATAACCAGCGCCACGGCGGTGCCTGTGTACAGGCATATTTTCACACGTCGATGATCGCCATTGTAATAGCTAATCAGACCAGAAATGTTTCCATGATAACCGAATGAAGCAAGGCAGAATGGCACGATGCCTAACATATAGGGCCAGTAGGATGCTGCCGGATTCTGACTGTCCAGCAGGTAGTCGACATTCACGGTGGTAAGTAATCCACCAAACAGGATAAGTAACAGAACAATTTTAGTGATGAGCAAAACAGACATTATCCTGCCAATGCTGCTGGTGCCTAACCAGACGATGGCAGCCACGGTCAGGCTTAACATAACTTTGGCTTCGGATGATGAAACCGTTTTGCCGGTCAGTCTGCTCAGTGAGTGATCATAAACAGGCCCGACCGCTGAAATATAGGCGTATGTCAGAATGCCCAGCACGAAAACCAGGCTCAGGCCATTTACTTCAGCCCAGTTACGGCCTAATACATCACGGACGATTTTGTCATAGCCGGTTTCCAGAGGGTAATGCTGGCTCACACGGTGAAACATCAGACCACTGATTAACATACAGACCCAGCTAAACGTCAGTATCAGTAACGCCCATCCAAACCATGCCCCGGCCATCACGACCGGCAGGACGAACATGCCTGCACCCACCACGGTGCCGCAAATGATGGTCGCTCCCCAAAATACCGAAGGAGAACGCCTTGAAATTGCAATATCTGACATAGGGGTTCCTGAAGTGAAAATTTAGCGCTGAAGGATAGCCTCTATAGCCAGGGCATGGCTAATTAACTGACGATCTTCTTTCGGCAACCCATCTGACGATAATCCTACTGACAAATGTCCCCGGCCAGTAACCGGCATTTTATGCTGGGCACACCTGTGCTGCTGGCAATGTCGGTGTTACGAATAAGTTTATTGGAAATATCAGGTAGACCGGCATTACCGATTCGTGGCACTTCACACCACAGAGTCGGATAGACTCAGCCGGTAGCCCTGATCATGCAGGCAGATGAGGGATAACAGCGGGTTCACCCATCACTGCTGCGTCGGGTAGCGACAAGTTGCTGACTGTCGGGGCAACAAATCCAGGGGTATCTTTGGTGAGGGATATAGGAACAATACCCCGGCTGAATAACTTCCCTGCGAAAATGCGCACATACCGGCAGCTACCGATGCGATACTTCCGCCGCTGCTTATAACTACCCGCTCCCGGGGAAATCAGCGACAAAGAGCACCTAAGCAACAGGTTTCACGGCGGGACTGAGCGCTGATTTCAGGCATAGATTATGCAAAATCTGTGGGGTTCAGAGGCGGGCAGGGGGAGTTTAACAGGTTTAATACTTGTTTAGAGAAAGTGTGCTGCTCCGAAGGTCAGGGTTCGCTTTGAGCGATAAGCGGACGTGAAATAGTATCGATAGGGACGTTCTGCTATATCAAATATAACGATACGCTCGCGAACCCTTGTTGGTGTTGATTTTTCAGACAGAAGTGCAGGGCAATATAAACCCCAGGTTTTTAATGCAACCAGCCTATCCACGTTTTACTTTTTTAATTGCCATTTTTACTAACCAATACATGGCTAAAGCGTAAAAAGCGATAACGGTCACAAGGGAAAAGAACGTAACCGGATCCGTACCGGCTTCGTATACGTCATCCTGATAACTGCCGAAAATTTGATGAGAATGTTCAACGAGCCACGCCGTCAGCGGATAGAGTGGCATCCCGTAACGCGATACCATAAAGGCCGCAATAAAGCAGACGAAAAACCCGCTGCTTTTCTAGCGAATTTTGCTGTTTGCAAAATTACTTTCTCCCTGAACGTCAACGTAGCCGTATGCCATCAAGCTGTTTCGCGAACCCGGCTCGCGAATTGTTTTTCTCCGGAGCAGCGCCTGTCTTACCGTATAGAAATCAGTGCGCCGCACGAAGGTGATACACCCTTCACTTTCTCCGGAGCCGTCTGGCCGAAGAGGATGCAGGCGGAAACCGCCGCGGGCAACGCCATTGATGAAGATGGAAACACTCATCGTTTCCGAATTAAAGAGCGCAAACCATTCAGAATGATTTGAGTTGTTCCAGGTGTCGACGGCCTATCCTCTGATCCGGTTAGCGATACTGCCTTCAGGACGCGGAACAATCCAGTAGCGCCCGACCGGAATGGCACTGTTAGGCTTGTAAGTACAGTTTGGATCATTGGTATAAGGCTTTTGGCCGGAAAATACCGGGAAGGTACCCACGCCGTAAACGTGTAGCTTTGCTTCGCCGCCGCCCTTTGTTAGATCGTCGTAGGTCATTCTCTTTAACTGCATTAAACGCTCCCTGCAGGTTATAAGGCATGCCAGTGAACCGGGCAATGCTACCATTCATTCATAGAGAAGTTAACGGGCAGGCGGGCGCTTGACAGCCAGTGATCTTCTGCGAGCCAGACAGCATTATTTATCATAAGACTATTTGCCGCATCCCGTCATAGGCATTCGGCGCGATCCTTCAGCACAAATACGTATGTCCGCTTCTGGCACAAAGCAGAAGTGCGTCTTAGGCAAGGTCCGCTTTTCAGCAAGTCGCGGACGTTGCTAAAAGCGTTCTGTATGAATTAACAGGGAGCAGGTCAGTCGCCTACATCACTTTTACGCATAAAAAGATAAAGCCTGAGGCATGCATCTGCGCGAGCATCCAGATGCGGTTTTTCTCACCTCCTCCAGCCAACTAACCCCCACACGCCGACTTCGATAATGACGTCGCGTAGCCCCGCACCGGTTAAATCTGACGATAGAGAAAGTAATGTTTTTACTGATGATATGCCCTAAAATCATGATCGTTCAGTCAAAGCGATGGCTGCAATCAGTTGCATAGAATCATAAGCCGTGAAACCGTAAAGCTGCATTGCAAATATTTCTACAAAATGAGGTCAAATTGAGGCCTGAAGACAAGCAGCTACGGAGTGACTGGCATGAGTGAATTAGTGACAATGGCTTTGAGGGCCCCACTTAATGACGAATAAACAGGGTGTTTTGATTGTTAACCTTGGAACACCAAATGAACCAACGCCTGCTGCGGTTAAGAAATTTTTATCTAAATTTCTGCATGACTACAGAGTGGTCGACTTACCGAGAATCATTTGGTGCCCCATTCTACATGGCGTGATTATCCCATTACGTGCGAAGCGAGTGGCGAAATTATATTCTTCGATTTGGATGGAGGAAGGTTCCCCTCTCATGGTTTACAGCGTCAGGCAAGCCCGTGCGCTTGAAGAAGTGACAGGTTTGCCCGTCGAGCTGGGGATGAGTTATGGCGAGCCGGGTATAGGTGGTGCAATTGACAGGCTACTGGAAAAAGGCGTCGATAAAATTATCGTCATTCCTTTGTATCCCCAGTTTTCATCTTCGACCGTTTCTTCTGTTTGGGATAGCGTGAGCCGTCACCTGCAGACAATGAAGAACCGCTATACACCCTCCATAAATTTCATCAATGACTATGCCGATCTTCCTGCCTACATTGAAGCGTTAAAAGCATCCGTTCTGGCATCTTTCGAAGCTAACGGCATTCCAGATGCATTGTTGATTTCATATCATGGTATACCGGTAAGGTTTGTCAAAGAGGGGGATCAATACCAGGAAAGATGTGAGTTAACGACAAAGTTACTCATTGAAGCAATCAATATGCCGTCATTGAAAATATTGATGACGTTCCAGTCAAGATTCGGCAGAGAGCCATGGTTAACGCCTTATACTGATGAGACAATTAAAAATCTTCCGAATGAAGGAATAAAAAGCCTGCATGTAATCAGCCCGGGGTTCGCATCAGACTGTTTAGAAACGCTTGAGGAGCTTGATGAGCAGAACAGGGAGATTTTTATGCATGCGGGTGGTAAATCGTTTACTTACATACCGGCGCTTAATGATAAACCGATTCATATCGAGATGCTGCGACAACTTGTGAAGCTTAATCGGTTTCAGGCATGATTTTCACATTCTTGTGAGCAGGATGTTGCAGGTGTCAACATTCATAGTGAAACCAGAAGTGGGCCCTCCCGGACATGTATTTGATACGTGCCGGGACGGCCTTATAGGGGCCGCCTGGAAAACCCGCTACGCCAGCTGCAAGCAACTGTCTTATACGTGGGTATGAGTCGAAGATTATTCGAGGGCAGGTCAGCTATAAGCGAGGAGCGGACATTGCTAACAGCGTTCTGTATGAATCAGCGGGGAGCAGGTTAAACATCGCCTGCTCCCCGTTAATTAATCCTGAGTCTCGTTAAAATTGCGTCCTGTTCAGGCAAACACCCGCGTCATTTACTCTACTAGCGCCACTGCCCGGATTGGCGAAGCCGATGCACCTTTAATCCTGAGCGGAAATGCCATGAAAATAAATTCGGAAGGCAAGGCTTGAAGATTAGCCAAATTCTCAATGATCAGGCAATCAGAGCCGAGAACGGCAAGGTGAGCCGGGTATGCTTCATTATTATATCTGTCCAGCGACATGGCATCTGTACCGAAAACAGTAACGCCTTTTTCAATCAGATAATCTGCTCCTTCGCCTGATAAGCCTGGCCAGTTTTGTAAAAATGGCGCATGGTTTGGACGACAGCTCCACTTCTCATCATAACCCGTTCGAAATATCACAATATCTTCTGCAATGATTCTTCCTTTATCAGCTTCCCAGGACTGGATCATTTCTACAGTGATGTCACTGTTCTCTGCCAGATGCGACATATCCAGGCAGCGACCCCGTCCGGTGAGCTGGCGCACGTCAATCTGCTCTATAGTTTTTCCACCTTCAATGAAATGAACAGGCGCATCCACATGAGTACCGCAATGATCGCCGAGGCTAAGTTGACAGTTATAATTGCCATCACCAGCAATGTAGTCTTCGGCACGGCTGCAGAAGAATTTTCCATGGGTTGGCCAGACTGGCATGAACTCTTCATAGAGATGGTTTAACTCAATGAGTTTATGGTGACGTAATAAAGTGATCAGATCGCTGGTCATATCAGGCCTTTTTCAACGTTACTGTTTCTTTAATGAACCAAAGTGGAACACATGAGATAAGTAATACCGCGACAATAACCAAATAGTGCACGGTGAAACCGTAGTTGTGAATAATCCAACCACTAATGGGTGCGACCAGAATACCAGCGATGCCAACTGCGAGGCCGATCATCAATCCCATGCTGGACGCTGCAGCACGAGGAGATGAGTCGATAAGTAAAGCATAAGCCACAGGGTAAGGTGAGTTGCGGAACAGGCCCCAAAAGATAAGAATGGCCCAGCCAAGTGTTGCGGAATGGATGAACATGCAAAGCGCCGCTGCCAGAATCCAGCCCGTAATAATGATGCCCAGAGAGCGTTTACGCCCTTTCAAATCCGAGAAGCTGCCCCACAAAATCTGCCCAATCCAGCCAGTCAATCCGGATGCACCAGAGATGATTGCTGCGGTCGAGAGGTCGAGTCCAACTTCACGCGTCAGTTGCAGCGTCAGAAAGTTAGCTATCCCCATCTCTGCCCATGTAAAACCAAAAATCAGCAGAATACTCAATTGGCAGTTGCGGTTTTTCAGGCAAGATGCGGCATTAGCCCATACCGAACTCTTTTCAATGGTGTTCTGCAATGATTCCGTAACGGGCGGGGTCAGCTTGTTATCAACAATCCAGTCATTAACCCTCTGATGATTTTTACGTGTACCAACGATTAACTGTGCCACTAAAATAACTAAGCCAATCAGTGGAATAAACAGAAATGCTTCACGCCAGGTCGCAAAAGCCAGAATGGCTGCGATCAGGATAGGACCAATAAATTGTCCTAGCGGAAATCCGGTATGATGTACTCCAATAGCAAATCCACGGTTCTCTTTCTGCCACCACTCCCCGAGCAGAGCAACGTTTATCGGTTCCGACCCCCCCGTTCCCATGCCCATTGTGACACGCAGCACCTGAAACGCTCCCAGCGTCTTACAAAAGGCAGTCGCAACACCTGAGATAATTTCCACAAGCACCGTTACGCACCAGCTGTAACAGCGCTTATGCCCGGCACCTAACCAGTCTGAGAACAAACCGAAAACCACAGCGCCAGCTAAGGTTCCAACAAAGCTAAGTGAGTTGAGCCAACCTGCCTGAACTTCGGTCAGGTTAAATGACTGCATTATTGCCGGAAGCAGAGTAGGAAGAATAATCCTGTCAATTGAGTTCATCAGGATCGCAAGAGTCGTAATGACCAGCATCCACCAGGAGAGAGGATGCGCTTTAGGGAGAAAACGATATAGCCCGGTGCGCGGAGCGTGTTCACCGTCAGTCCAGGTCTCTTTTGGCGACTTTTTCGTCTGTTCAGATGTGGAAGTTGTCATATCTGGTGCCTTAGAAAAATATTTATTGTCAGCAGCCCTACTGATGCCGCTGGCGAGCCCAGCCCCTATTTGTAGTTATTATTGTTATGTTTAAGGAAACAATAGATCAAAATTTAAACACCTTGATAACATAGCTATCGCGGCTACTACCATACAAGTGACTTACAGTTGATACTTGACCTTGATCACGGTTAATCAATGATTAAATAAAAAAAGCATTAAAGAGATCACATAACTGGACTGATTTGTCGGGTGATTTATAACCAGGCAGGCTGTTCAGGTATTAAATTGAATTTAAAGCAGCAAAATTCGAGTGTCCGCTTCTGGCACAAAGCGGACGAACGTCGGGCAGATGTCCGCTGTGAGCGAAAAGCGGACATTGAAGTTGTCCTCTGTATTGATGAAGGTATTACTCCAGTCGCCGGATATTAATTAACGAGGAGCCAGCCATCCACTGCTTCATTGGCAAACTACACACACAGCAATGCCGGAATCTTACAGCGGGTATGTTTCTTCCTGTTCACTATCCCACCTTATTACCACAGTACAAATTCTGTTCACCTGCTTCAAACAAGTCTCTACGCTTCCACGCTATCCGGTAGCCTCTGGCAAACCTGAAAGCAGGGATAGATATGAACAAAAGGATATAAAGCATCACCAAAGACATAATTAAACCAAGAATGCTGACCAGAACGGATGCAGCCTGTAGCGCCAGTGCTATATAGTTATGTTGAGTGAAATAAAAAGGTAGGCTACTGATCGACTCAGGGAGCAGACTGGCAACAAATATAATCATAGCGATGCTTACAAAAAACAAGATAAAACTAATTAGTCGTGCGCCTTTCTGCAATCTGACTTCGCCATTCTCTTTACAAATAAAAAGACCCGGCAACGACAGAAAAGCGGAGAGATCCTTGTTGTCGGCGCGAATTTTATTTTTATGCGTATAGTAAAAAAGATTTTTCATAAACTGCGAACTATATCTGACTCCGTACGCCAACATCTGACTCTGAATCACATATTCATCGAGAAATCCGCCGGTTGTCTTATGTAGCAGAGAAAATAGCCGAACCTTGTCGGCAGTAGACAGCCGACTAAAGATGGTGAAAAGCTGAGGTTTAGGCAGGCATTTAAAAAAATAGCTCAGTAAAGCTACACATAGAGCGCTAATTATCTTCACTGAGGAATCAGATAGTGTCATTAATATCTCCTTTAACTTTTATGAACATCGCTATTCCAGTCATGCTGATTGAGAAGTTGAAACATAAATTTCTTTGTTTCCCAACCATCGAGGCAAGGCGACCAGATTCATCCTGAGATTGACCCACCTCGTATCTAGGTCTGCTTCTGGTACTGAACGGACGTTGTGCAGGCCAATGTCCGCTATGAGCGAAAAGCGGACGCCAAAATCATTGCGATAGGGATGTTATGCCACATTACACATGACATCCCAACGGCCCTCCTCAGCACGTTTTACACGGACGGGAGTGAAGCGACTCTGAAAGCCGCGCGAACCATGCTGCAGAGTGGCTTTGACCGAGTAATATCGTCAGGCAAATTATCAGCCTGACGGATGACGAGTTGCCGCAGATACACCTTTGAGCTGCCCGGCCGACTTATTAATAAAGAAGCTCATGTCAAAACATTCTTCATCAATGATAAGCTGCGTCAGTTCAGTAATGAGAGAATTGAGAGCAAGGGTAACCTCTCGTTTGTTCTCCTCGATCCTCTCTTCATATTTTTCCTGTGAAATGGTTCCCCAAGGTAAGTCATCTTCCCCATCATCAGGATCGTATCGTTCGGCGCTGACTTCCTCTCTGAGTTCATCGTCATTAACCACCAAATCGGCCAGATGTCCGGCGCACGTATCCGTCATCTCCGAAAGAAATTCTTTAGTCATCTCTTGGTTAAAATCCTCCTCATCGTCGTCATCCTTCTCACTAGTGCTGGAGGAGAATTTAATAAAACCGGGGCAATTTAAGGCAAGAAATTCAGCAATAAAAGCCTCACCATCATTTTCCTTAAAATAATGAACCGTTTTTTCAACCTCGTCGTCGGAAAAAACGTCATTTTCTAGTCGGTAGTGGGCATTAATGTCCAAAATATGCCTGATGGATGAAGAAACCTGCGAACGTATGAGTGCTGGCAACAGATGCATTAGTGATTTTGTATTTTTCTCATCAAGCGCATGCTGCTGGAGCCTTTTCATTTTACGGGTTATGCCGATTGTTGTTCTTCTGCATTGTTGAAGATGCTGCTTTATCTTATTTTGGTAGTCGGAGCTATTGATTTCGAAGTGAACAGAATCACCTAAACCTTTGATTTTATCAATTAGATGCTCGGAGAAGTTTTTACCTCCGCTGTTAAAGTAAAAAAGTACTTCATGACTAAAGAAGCTTTCTTTCTCGTCGGCTAGCCTGTCATTTTCCGCAGAATCCGCGGTAGAACTGTAATTCATCGACCCCATGTACAGTGTGTCATCAACCTGCAGCATCTTGATATGAGTGTGAGGATTGACTATGACCTGAATAGTCAGGCCTTGCCTGCTTTCAAACAGTTTGTTGAATGCGCAGATAATGCCGGATATGTTTTTGCCCTGATAACAGAATGCTATGCGCAGTGAGACATTTTTTGATGCGCATTTTATGAGTTCAGTAACGTCTGCTGAAAAAGCATTCACGACGGTGTAGGTAATGACTGTGATCTGTTTAGGCAAAGAATCCGAAGCCTTTTTTTCATGAGGGAAGCGGTTGCCCATTAACTCTTTTAGGCCCACGCCTTTTTCGCGAAAGATAACCTCCGAAGGCTGAATGAGTGGTAACAAGGAGTTCTCACGTATAGAAAGAGGCTTATGTTCAGGTACATCTTCAAAATATTTAGCGCCTGTTTCTTCATCTATCAGTAAATCTTTCATACCACCCATGATGCGTTCCTTATTGATTAAGCAGAAATCCGATGACGCAAAAAACGGAAAGGGGTAAAACATACGTAAGAACAGAGTGCTGTTTCATAGAGCAATTATTTCGTTTACTTTATTATTACTGAAATAATAAATAAAGCACATCTCTCGTTATGACGGTGTTTTCCAAGAAAGATTCTACTTCCGCTTTTGGCACAAAGCGGACATGCGCGCTAGCACTCTGTCTGCTGTGAGACTGGAACTTAATGGGTCACAAACGCTATTCTTAAAGAAGTTTGGATGTCGCTATGAAACGAAGAACGCAAATTGACTCCCTGTGCCAGGTGGATCGTTTTCCGGTTTAGCTTAACAGGCGCGGGGTCAGATAATACGTAAGCGTTCTTCTGAAGAGCCCACATTGCGTATCAGCATAGATGGCATAGATAGTGGGCTCATCGTTACGAACCGTTGGCAAAAGTGATGCATTCCTGAGTGTAAAAGCACATGCACGATCGGGCGCCGCTTCGCATTGAGGGCGCATGCGGCAAAGCTGCCCGTTCATGGAACCGCATTGCTGGCAGTTGCTAAGCCGGCAGAGGTCCGAACGCGCGGTATGAGTCGACCAGTGCATCGAAAAGCGAGATATCTGAGCGACTTCTGGCAAAAAGCTGGGCACCAACAATAGCTGCGAAAATTGCGCGTGCTCTGGATTCACTCTCACTTGATTCGCACACCTCCGCAGCCAGCAGAAGCTTGTTTAGCCACGCAATATTGACATCAGCAAAGGTCTGGATTTCTTTGGTCAATTCAACAGGTAAATTATCTTTTTCAGCGCCCATGAAACTGCCCAGACAGAGACGATTGTCGGCCTCAAGCGATCTTCGGAAGATTTCAGGAAAGCGATGCAGAGCGTCAAGCGGAGAGGGACTTTCTGATTCGATCATTTCAAGTGCAAGCGCGCCATCCTCCCAATATCGTCTGGCAACGGCAACACCCAGCTCGGCTTTGCTTGGGAAATGGTAGTAAATACTCGCCGCTTTGATACCAACCTCTTGCGCGAGGTCGCGGAAATTCAAACCATTGTAGCCCTGAGATTGGGCAATTTTCCTGGCCGCCAACAAAATGGCTTCCTTTGAGTTCGTGCTCATCCTGGTGCCTCCCGACCTGGTAGGATCTTTTAAACTGGTAAGCTTATTTTATAGCAAACCCCTAACGGTTGACAGGTAGATTATCAGTTAGCGCAATGAGTTCACTCCTTCCAGAGGGTTCATGCAGATGTCGTTCCATCATAATCGGGCAAGCGGCATCGACAAATGACGCTATCAGGCACAAGGCGGTGACCGGGAAAGTCAGGGAATGGCGATCCCGGCGTACCGGAGTGTTGATTGAGAAGCGCTTACTGGGCTGGCGAATCCAGCTCAGGAATGCCGCTGTTGCGATCAGAGTAGGCCGCCTGGAAAGCGGGACGTTTTGTCCAGCGCTGCCAGTACGCATCTAAGAACTCAAAACGCTCGTCCAGTGGAGTGGCATTGACCGGGAATTTCGAGAAGGCGATCGCGGTTGCCAGCGTTATGTCCGAAAAGGTCGGTTCATTGCCGCCAAGCAGCCATTCGCGGCCGTCTGAAAGGTGGCGATTGACCAGTGCGGCGTGAGCCAAAGCTTCCTTACGGCAGTGTTCGCCCCACGCCTCATTTTTGGTCAGTTCCAGCTTAAAGCCGAGACCGGTGTGCAACACGTGAAACGCAGTAACGATGCGATACAGAATATGCACCCACACCCGGTTATCCCACATGTTATCCAGACCCTGTTCCAGTGCTGTCTCCCCCATGATCCTGCGACCAGGATAAACCTGGTCCAGATAACGGACGATGGCAGCCGTTTCGGAAATGTAACTACCATCTGTCAGTTGAAGGGTGGGCGTTTCGCCCCACGGGTTCATATTCAGGTGACGCCAGCCACGCTGTTCTCCTACAGAAGACATGTCATAGATGGTCTCATTAAATTGGTCAGCGATGCCCTTTTCGTGCAGGAACAGGCGTAGACGCTGAGGGTTCGGAAAAGCTGAAGGCGAGGTGAAAAGGTGAAGTTTAGCAGTCATGGTCAATCCTTTAAGTGAGTGGCTGGGATAACTAACTAACGTTAGGTAAACAAACCTTAGCGGGCAACCTGATGTACGTCAATACCTATCTAACATTTGTTAGGTAAATCGTTTTGTGTGTCTTTCCGGTTGATACGATATCTCACCGCGTGCATCGCTGAAGGCAGGGAATAGGATGAGTCCAGAGGGTAGGGCGAATACCAAGACTGGTAAGGTCTGATACATACAGGTGTAAGGGTGCAATGCAATTTCGCGATTGCTGTCGGCAGTTCAGGGTCCGCTAAGAGCGAAAAGCGGACCTGGGATTGAGGCCGATTACGCATTAGTAACCGGACTCCAGAAGAGTTAACTTTGCTTGTTCTGGTAAAGATCCCAGCTGTTGCCGTAGATGTCTTCAAACACAACGACCATCCCGTACTCCTCCTCTCGCGGCTCCTGGCAGAAATGGACGCCTTTCGCCTTCATAGCGTTATAGTCGCGCCAGAAGTCGTCAGTCTGCAGGAACAGGAATACCCGTCCGCCGCATTGGTTGCCGATAAAGCCTTCCTGCCGTTCGTTTGAAGCACGGGCCAGGAGAAGATTACAGTCGCTTTCCGGATTCGGCGTCACAACGACCCAGCGCTTACCCGGCTGCGGCGTGTCTTCTACCAGCGTAAAGCCCAGCTTGTCGGTGTAGTACTCAATCGCGCGGTCATAGTCGTCGACCACGATGGCCACATAACCCATGCATCTTTTTTGCGTTCTCATTTCTGCTCCATCAGGTTTCAGACACAGCTGTCTTGAAACAACTTTTTAACACAGCCGAACGCTACTAGTTGCATTGATAAGTCCAAAATAATAACGTCCGCTTCTGGCACAGAGCGGACTTCCTGTGCCTTGAAATGATTCGCGGTTAACTTAATGTCGTGTAGAGGCTTCATGAAAAGCACAGGTCTCAGTAACCTGAGACCAACCCGTGGCCCGCCTACATCAGCTATTTCCCTGTCCGAAAACAGCGAGCAGCAAATGAAAATAAAGAGGTAATGTCTTTCTGACAACAACGGGAGGCAGATATGGGTTTTAAAATTTCAGGGCTTAATGCTGAACCCTTTATTCATCTTTTTAAGCAGGACGAAGACTACTTAAAACGTCACGGCGCTTTAAGAATAAAGGTAGACAGCCATCCCGGTTATCCTGACAGAATTTCACTGCGAGATATTCCTGTCGGTGAAACAGCGATTTTGCTCAATCATACTTATCAGCCAGCCTACACTCCTTACCACGGCTCCCATGCAATTTACCTGTGGGAGGGATGTAATGATCAAGGTATATACATCAATAAAATACCAGAATCGATAGTTGCCAGGCTCCTTTCATTAAGGGCCTTCGGTGAAAACCATCTGATGTTACAGGCAGATATCTGTGAAGGTGCGGATACGGAAATGCTGCTGAAGCTTTTTTTCGACGACCCGTCAGTGAGCTATATCCATATTCATAACGCAAAACAAGGATGTTACGCCTGTCTTGCCGAGCGTTTATAGATAAGCCTGCAATCCGGACTCTTGAGGGAAAAGTAAAATGAAGATTTCTGACGTTGTAAAACCTGCCCAGAAGTCCGCTTCTGACACGAGGTGGACGGAATCAGATGAACGTCAGCTAAGAGCGAAAAGCGCACCCTGACCTGCAGGATGGTTATCAGCCAGTGTAGTTTCTGAAGTTTAAACTACACATAAGATGACGGCAGATAACGATGATTCGATATGTCCCTCTGAAAGGCAGGAGTACTATAAACGAAGTATACCTACTTACCGGTTTTGCTCGCTTCGTTATGGACATTCTGCCCGATTGTGGCTGTTAATTTGGACCCGTCTTAAGCTTCCCATATCCTGACAGCATTACGGTTGCTTCATCCATCCGCTGACGGTCGAGTTTATAGAACACCCAGTTCTTGATACGTTTCGAGGTCACTATTCCGGCCTTGGCCAGGATCTGAAGATGGCCTGTCACGGTAGGCTGACTGAGACCAATCTTTTCGGTGATAAACCCGACACACACCCCATCCTCGACCAGATCGCCATCCTGCTGTTCCGGAAAATATGACCTGGGATCGGAAAGCCACTCCACCACCACGAGCCGGTGCTCATTGCCGAGAGCGCGGAAAAGGTCTGCCATTGATGTTTCAGGATTGTTCATATAGCCAACCTCCTATATAGTTATTTTCCAATATAAACTCTGAGGTCATATTATGACAAACCACACCCAAAGACCAATGGACAGTGTCACGCTGAAGGCGATTTATGCTGCTTCCGCGCGCATCAAAACAACGGTTTGCAGAACCCCGCTGCAGCTTTCGCAGGCGCTGTCTTCTCTTGCAGGAGCAGAGGTCAGGCTCAAGATGGAGAGTCTTCAGCATACGGGTAGCTTTAAACTGAGGGGGGCTGCAAACGTCATTGCCAGTCTTAATGCAGACCAGCGCATTGCCGGCGTCATTGCCCCGACGGCGGGAAATCATGGACTGGGGCTTGCCTGCGCGGGTCACGCAGCAGGTGTACCGGTGTCCATATTTCTGCCCTATTCAGCAGACCCGATTAAGGTCTCAGCAATGAAAAGCTATGGTGCTCAGGTTACGTTCTTTGAAAATATTGAAGAGGCGAGACAGGCCGCGATTGTGGCTGCGCAGGAGTCCGGCGCGACGTTTGTCTCCGCCTACGATAATGAGCAGATGATAGCCGGAGCCGGCACCGTCGGTCTGGAAATAATGGAAGACTGGGCAGACGCTGACGTCATTCTCGTAAATATTGGCGGCGGCGGGCTGGCGTCAGGTATTGCGACGGCCGTCAAAGCTATCAACCCTGCAGCCGAAGTGTGGGCAATTCAAAGTGAAGCCAGCCCGACTTTTGCACACTGGAAAGAGGCTGGCCGAACGATCCCGGTTGAATTATCCCCGTCAATCGCCGAAGGCATCAGTGGCTATATTGAGCCTGAAGCAATAACCTGGCCCCTTGTACGCGACCGCGTTGATCGTGTTCTTATTGTTTCAGAAGCCGGGATCAAAGCAGCGATGCTGTTAATGCTGAATCAGCACAGCCATGTTATTGAACCTTCGGGAGCACCTGCAATTGCGGCAGTCCTTCGTTATGCAAAAGAACTGAGTGGACGTAAGGTCGTCTGCGTGGTTAGCGGCAGAAATATATCGGGTTACCGTTATCTGAAATTAATGAATGAGGCCACACTCTGACGACACGCAGCAAAGGTGCAGGCAGGAAACAGAATAGCACGCAGCCGGTGTGAGAGTGAGAATTGATAAAATATCACGCCCCCTTCTTTACTTAGATCGATATGCGAACTTGCCCTAAAAAGCGAGGTCTGCCCCGATTATGTTACTCTGTGCAGAAGACCGGGCCTCATCTGAACGCAGTCTGTCAAAATAATTACATTGTCCGTACCTTCTCTCCGAAGCTAAATAAAATGAGAATAATATGAATAAAAGCAGTCTTAAAACCTTTCACCTGTTACGTATTCTGATGCTGACGTGCGTACCCATGTTTTTACTGGGTTGTGCCAGTGCATTATGCCCTTTTGGCAGCTTTGAAGGCACGGTTCCGGACTTTAAAAATAGTTACTGGAGATCCACTGAAAAACATCCGGCTAAGTCTGATGAACAAGTCCAGGAAGAATGCACTCATGCTGCCGACGCTGAGGAGCAACGCCTTTCGCAGGTCTATCTGCAGTTGTGTAAAACCGGCCAGTTAACCGCCGAAAATCAACGATTTGCACAGAAATTACTGGTCAATCCACTCTATTCTGGCTTGAAATCAGCAAAAGCCGTACCACAGGATAAGTCCGTTAATACAGTTGAAGCCCAGCTGAGACGGTCGATTTCTGGGAGCGATAACGCTAAGTATTTCAAAGAAAATTGTGGCTATTACATTGAAACAAACGCAGCCGAACGGACCAGCACCCTGCTGGGTTTACAGGCAGGGGATTACAAAAAGGAGGTTTTTAAACAGTGCATGGCAGAAAATCATATGGCGCTCATTGTTCCACAGACTGAATTCAGCCGGTGCAAGTCGATAGGATGGTAAACAACCCAGGCCTGACCTCTACTTCAGGTGAACAGGTAAAATGATGACATTGGCCATTTACGCTCCTTACCCCAGACAAACAGTGCTATGCAGGCAGATATAAAATTAAATGCGGGCTTTGCTATAGAATGCATGAGCCCGGAACAACATTAAATATGCTGAACAGCGTTCATGCCAGGCGGCGCGTTCGCCGTTTACCTTCGGTCTGCACTATCTGATGTATACGCATCATTCCCAGTAAACCAGGTAAGCAAGTGCAGCAGCTGAACAGAAAGCATAGGGGCTTAAAAGCAAAATATCCGAATAAGACGCCTCACATATCCTGATAACAGGCCATGCCAGTATAAACAGCCACATGAAGAGCACAGAGTACACAATACAAAAGCTCCCCTTCAGGGCGGCATCAGGATAAAATCGCTTCGAAATCATCGCTAATGGCATGCCGATTATCATTGTTCCCATCGTGGTCCCAATAATACTCATCGTAACGATGAAAAAATAAATAAATATGAGGCCCATTACCGGTGCACTGTCTTTCCCCAGGGAAAGATAGATTAAAACCAGTAATGAACCCACGAGACTACTAAATGTTGCTGATATCACAGATATCCTAATCCAGTTATCGTCAATAATGTTCGCCATAACTCTCTCTTTGTCTGAGCAGCTTTATTGATGCACCGTACCCGCTAAAATTTTCGGCACGAGGTTTGACTGCAAAACAGGCTTCAGGCACAGCATCCTCATGACGACCTGCGACGGGCATCCTGACAATAAGGACATAACGCCGCCAGTCAGTTTTTTTGGAGCAGGCCAGCATGATTGTCATCCCTTTTCCTGGTGAGTTTTATTCTACGAGCCTTTTGCATGTGCCATAAAAATTTTTAAGCATAACTATCTAATTCGAGTAAGGCGACAACATCTGCTTATGGCACAAAGCAGACCTACGTACTGCAAGGTCCGCTATGAGCAAAAAACGAAAGATCGCAGGACCTCTCTGATTGATAAAAACTTGCAACGCAGTCCCATAATTTTCCTCAGGGATTAATAAATATGCATAGCTCTCACGCTGGATAATAAGAAATATTTCAGTCAGGTCAGCCTTAACTATATGTTTTAATGAGTAAACTAACTCCGCACTTATCGTGAAGTACTAAAGCAGAGATTTCAGATAGTTTGGTGCTTAATTTTTAAACTCAGCAGGTAACTTCATGATAAGAAGAGTGGATCACGTTGGTTTTTCAGTTAAAAACATTGATGAGTCATTATTCTTCTGGACTCATATTCTCGGAGGGGAGTTATTACGCGAAGGGAAAATGTCTGGGCCCATCATTGATGAAGTTACAGGCGCAAGGGGGGCTGATGTACGAATGGCGTTGCTTGAGCTGGCTGGCATCAAAATTGAATTACTCCAATACGATAACATTAAACAGCCAGCAGAACCCTCAGCACCCTACATCCCCGGCTATGCTCACCTTGCGTTTATAGTTGAGGATCTGGATACGCTCTTGCGCAAAGTATCGGAGTATGGCTGGAAAACACCAGGTAAACCTCAGACAGTCTTATCAGGTCCCATGCAGGGAACCAGAGTAATTTATTTACAAAGCCCCGATGGACAGACGCTGGAGTTGATGGAGCACGGTCAATGAAGTCCACCTGGCATAGCCCGTTATCGGCTTATTTGAAACATTGATCTTTGCAATGTCCGCTTCTGGCACAATACGGGCTCACATCAGGACCGGCGATTTGTCCTGGCGAAAACCCTTTTCTTATCAGGCGTGAGAGTTCGCCTGGCCTCTTTCTGTCGACCTACATTCCCAGACTGGCCAGCAGGTCATCCACATCATCCTGACTGGCAGGCGTTTCTGATGCGGAAGCGGGTTTAGAAGGCGCATTACGTTCGGCGCTGCTATGTGAGCCTGCGTTATCACGGATGACCTGTATCAGTTGCTGCTCCGCCTGGTTCAGCACGGCCATCATCGCCTGCACAATTTGTCCTGTGAGATCCTGGAACCCCTGCGACATCATTATCGCGTGCAGTTGCTGTTGGGTCAGACCCGTGACACGAGGGACGTCATTCAGCAAGGCAACGGTATCTGTAGCTAATGCCTGGGTCTGTTCTTTGTCTGACAGCGTCCCGGAAGTGGCATCCCAGCGTTGTGTGAGTTTCTCCGCTTTTTCTCCCAGCTCAGTTTGCAGAGGCTGCGTGATTTCCACGCTGTTGATTACGCCCTCTGCTGCTTCGCGGGTCATTGTGACGACATAACCCAGCCTTTCACGGGCGTTCGGAATGCTTCCCGCCACATCGGCAATGGTTTTATCAAGCCCCAGCTGTTGCAGACTGTCGCGAAGCTGCCGCAGGATGTGGCCAGCACGCGCCGTAATTTCGCCAATTTCCTGATGCTTACTATGAATGTCGGATGGTGACATGGATGTTGTTTCCTGCGTACAGAGTGTCGATACCTGAGGTTATCGGCAGCTCTCGGCAGATTTTTAAATTTCCCAGGAATTTTTCCTCAGGTAAAAAGTGACATGATGACAATGAGGCGGCATTGGCTGAACGTCATCAGGCTGGTGGAAGCGAGAAATAACCCTGATTAAATCGTCAATGGGTAACATATCGTCCAGTTATAGTTGACCCTCGCCAATTTTAAATCCCCGGTAACATCGCCAAAATTAACGGCCTGGCGTTCAAAAATATACTGACGCAGAGAAGTGGGTAGAAAATCGGCGCCGTAGCGCAGAAGGGTGCTGTGCCAGAAAGGGGCGGGTAATGGGCTGCCACTGTGACGCAGCTGCAATTCATTCTTCCATTGAGAATTCAAAACGCTTTCGCAGAAGGACTGGCGCATAGCGATTGCAGTACTGTCAGGGATTCCCGCCAGCAACAACTGGCTGGGCAACGCAACCAACCGAAGGTCTCGTATAACGATTCGTTTTGCATCAAATCCAGTCCAGATCTTCGTCAATTCTGCCACTTTTTCTGGCAGTGGCTCGTTTTCGTTCATGAACGGCAGAGTCAGGGGCAGGAAGGTAAAATGGAAAACCTCCGGGGGAAGAACATCAGCAAGAGGGTCATCTTTTGTGAGCTGCTGCAATTCACCAATAAGACGCGAGGCATCCAGAGAAACAGGGGGCTGTATACCCGAGGCAAGAGCCAGCCTGACGGGATCGTAATAGTTTCCCTGTTTAATATCCCCAACTCCTGCATTTTTCGCCCAGATGGCGGTGGTGTTTTCGTTTGTTGAACGATAGAGGTTTTGCAGACTCATCGATGACAGACCTTTTGGAATAAGAATGAATACAGGCTTTTACCCTGCTATTTCTGCCCGGTATTTTACGCTATTTAATTAATTATTTAGTGTTCACCTGCCCTTAAACAGACAACGAGGGGACAGATCAGGACAACATAAAGCGGACGCATAGAATCCATCCAGTCTCTCTGATATTGATGACGCTAAAGCACGTCTGTTGAGGGAGAAAAGATGAATTTTTTTAGCAGTAAAGAATTTACTGGCTCAAGAGCATGGGACTCACTGAATATTGCCAGCTTTGATAATGTCAGTGTGAAACTTCACTGGACCGATCAGCCTTACAAGTGGCACATCAACGATGGGCAGGAAGTTTTTGCTGTCATGGATGGATGCGTTGAAATGCAATATAAGGAACAGGGCGAAGTTAAAAGCCGTGTTCTCAACGCCGGTGATATCTTTTACGCCAGTGAAGGAACCGAGCATATCGCGCGCCCACAGGGCGTCGCACGCGTGCTGGTTATTGAAAAAGAGGGCTCGGTTTAATCAGAGTGTTTCTTTATCGGGTCAGGCCTGATAATCCGTGACGAAACAGGATATCTCCTCTCCCAGACTGAGCAGAAATGATTCGCGTGAAGGGTGGGTATCTATTATGTGCGGCGGCAGCGTGTTCATAAAAGTAAAATGGCCCGCATCCTTAACCACGCAAACATCAATTACCGTTTCTGATTCTGATTGCATAAACAGCGCTTGCGACGGCGGTGTCAGAGTGTCCTTTTCGCCTGTCCAGATCTTCACCGGTACATTGAGGGATGCGAGTGCCGAGGGGGCTTTAAAAAAGTCCGCCGCAGGCGCTAACAGGAACAGTTGATTTAAAACCTGACTGCCTGCAAACGTCACCTTCTCTCCGGCTCGGGTCCACGCCTCCGCGCCGACTTGCATCAACAGAATCACGGCGCCGAGGGAGTGCCCGACACCGGCAATCGATTCATAATCATGACCAAAATTATCCAGAGCGAGGGCAAGCCTCTGGCTACGATCCAGCAGGTCAATCTTTGAGGGTGTGGGTGAGGTCAACCGATCAAAATGCGGTGCGACCACCGCAATACCATTCCGGTTAAAGGTCTGCAAGAGCGCCAGATGACGAAATGGACTTCCTCCAGCACCGGCTGCGAAAAGGATGCATTGCCTGGCCTCTTTCGCCCTTAATAGCGTGACCTCGAAATCCTTACCGGCATGCCGGATGACAGCGGTTTCCACCTTCTCGCTGTAAATCATAAAGCCGACTCCCTGCTGAAACATGAGTCCCGTGATACTAACCCATCGCGTGTGAAACGATAGTTTTTGCCCACTCCGGAACCCGGCCTTGCAGTTTTGCTGCGCTTACTGCGACGCCTCTGACAGTAATGCCGCCTGCACAGCAGGGCGCGCGCTGATCCTCGTCCGATAAGCCACCAGCGCTGGCCAGCGCGCCAGTTCAATGTTGAAGAATTTGCACCAGCCCAGCACGGTGTACAGATAGGCATCAGCAACGCCGAACGACGTCCCCATCAGAAAGGCTTTATCGGTCAGCGAAGTCTGCAGATAGTCGAACCGCCGGAACAGCTTCTCGCGAAAAATCGTCAGAACATTGTCGGGCAGGGACGTGTTAAACAGCAGCGCAGACCCCGCATGAATTTCACTGGTAATAAAGTTAAGCCACTCCTGCAGACGAACCCTCTCCCAGCTTCCTGCTGGCGGTGCCAGCTTGCTTTCTGGTTTCAGGTCAGCGAGATACTGCACAATCGCTGGCCCTTCCGTCAGTATCTGCCCGTCATCCAGTTCCAGCGCAGCGACATAGCCTTTGGGATTGATTGAGCGAAAGTCATGCCCGTCAGCGGTGAGCTTGCTCCTGTTATCCACTTTAACCAGCTCAAACGCTATTGCCAGTTCACGCAACACGATGTGGGGCGAAAGCGAACAGGTATCCGCGGCGTAGTAAAGTTTCATCTTTTCTCCGATAACATTAAAAGCGGGTAGCGTGTGTTGTGCCTGAATACACTGTGCTCAGTCTCACTCTTGCTGTAAAATTAATGTTTAATAAATTAACTATAAGCCTGGCTACTGATGACTATGATGAATCTTCAACACTGGCGCCTGCTGGTGGCGGTGGCTGATGCCAGTAACATCTCGCGCGGCGCTGAAGTGACGGGCATGACCCAATCTGCTGCCAGTCAGGCGATTGCCCAGTTAGAGTCCTCGCTGGGGTTCCCGTTGTTCGTGCGGGAGCGTCGTCAGATCGGTATAACCGCCCTGGGTGAGCAGGTGATTGAACATGCCCGAACGATGGTGGCGCAGCTCAATGCTATTCGCGAACTGGCTGATGCGCACAGGGGTTTAAAAGGGGAACGTATCCGGCTTGCCAGCTTCCCCTCGGTCACCTCTACACTTTTGCCTGGCTTGCTGCGGAGCTTTAAGCGTCTGCATCCGGACATGGATGTGGTGGTGCTTGAAGGGACTGATGAGGAAGTGGAGGCGTGGCTGGCAGCAGACACCGTTGAGCTTGGGGTGGTGATGAACCCCGCGCCCGGACGTGCTGACGTGATATTAGGACAGGACGCCTGGGTTGCGGTGATGCCTGCCAGCTCTTCGCAGGCTAGCGCGAACGGCATCACCCTGCAGGAACTGGCAGACCAGCCCTTTGTGCTTGCGACAGGCGGCTGCGTGGTGAATGGGAGAAGCCTGATCGAACAGGCGGGCCATCAGCTTACCGACGTGCGGGTAAAAGTCCGCGACTGGATCAGTGCCTGCCTGCTGGTGCGAGAAGGGATGGGGGTTGCACTGGTGCCGGAATCTGCCCTGCCAGCGGAGCTGCGCGGCCTGACCGTGCTGCCGGTAATCCCTGCGGTACACCGTGAGTTCGGGCTGGTCTGTTCACGCGCAGGAAAAGCTTCTGATGCCACGCAGATACTCCTGAAAGGCGTGCGAAAAGGGCAGGGACACCAGGCGGCATGCTGATCAGGCGGAACAATTGTCATCGCTCAGAATTCGCGTAACGGGTCGAAAAGCGGGTAAAGCTAGGGCTGATTCACAAGTAAAGCGCCTTGCTCGCCCAGCGTCTGCTTGCTTTAAGCGCTATGTGATCCCCCGTACTGTAAGGTGTTTTATCGCGGACCCGACGCATGCGATCTTTGCAGTCTTTCAGGAAGGTTTCAGCACTCTCCTGGAAGATGGAGCAGGTTAATGGCTTGCCCGCTTCGCTGGCCGTTGCCTTTTCTGCCTCATTCAGCAGTGTACTGTAAGCATCAATCGCTTTTGTCATTCCGGCCACGTCGGGATGGGGAGAGGTAAACAGGATAGCCAGGCAGCACAAGGGCAGTCACCGTCATCGCGGGCATGCTGGCACTGCTTGCGCTTTTAAACACGATCGGTCCTTTCTTTATGTGGTCAGAAATACAGACTGGAAATGGATATTCGCATTGGCTCCCTTATCAGCTGCGATGAGGGAGCCGATGACAAACGGCTTATGCGCTTTGCGACGCTTCGGCCGATTCTTCTTTCATTAATGCCCTGACCGTCTGATGGCGATGCCAGTAAAGGCCGAGAGTATTTTTAAAGGCTTCAATCTCTTTCTTCAGACCGGGTAAGGGGATCTCACTGCGCTTTTTACCTTTAGCGTTCGGCTGCTCATGCTGTAGGTAGAGCTTATCCCGGCCGAAATTACGAATGACATTGATGTTTTTTACGTTATCCCACTCCAGCAGTTCGTCGGTTTTCGGTGACACGATGCCCTGCCAGGTGATGACAATCTGCGAGCCATCTTTAAGCGTGTAAGGCACATTGGGGAAATGCTTCAGCACCAGCGCGGTTTCCATCTCACCCTCAGGCTGATAACGCCAGGCCAGGCTTTCCTCATGCACTGAAGAGAAGTCGCGTTCATATTTCTGCCACAACTGCTGCTCGATCTCGTTGGCAACCGGCATCAAATCAACCCAGCTCTTGGCCGGGAAATCGGCGGCGACCGCTGCATAGTCGGCTTCGTCAATGTTGTATCCGACGTTGCGCATCCTTTCTGCCAGCGGCGGGTGTGAGTCAAAGGGGTGCGGCACATTCTGTTCGCGGACAACGCTGATAAAGTCCGGAGACGCGACATGCTCAGGCAGACCGGCAGCGATAGCTTTACTGATCCCCAGTTCATTTTCATGCAGCGTCCGGTTATTAAAGAAGTTTCGCTCAACTTCACTGCGGTAACTGGCATAGGCGGATACTTTGATCAGCGATTCGATAATCGCGGCGGGGGAGACCAGCGTTGAGGCATTGCGATCCGCCACAAACTCACGTTCACGGCTGTTGCGCTGCCATGCCAGTTCAAACAGCATGCGATAGAGGTAGAGCGGATAGTACACGATCAGTGTTGCCAGATTCTGACCCATCAATTGCATGTAGAGGTCAAAGCGATGCAGCTTCGGTCCCAGCAGTGCGCCGGAAGCGGTGTCACCTTCATGCAGGTGTGTCAGCTCATGGACCATCACGCCATCAGCCTGCGCAACGGTGAGCTGACGCAGCAGCGGAATGCTGACATAGAGTTTACGACCGGTAAGCGGGTGTCCGTTTACGCTGAGTGGGGCTTCGGTCACGTAAAAGTTGGTATCGATGCCCGCAACGATATGATCGGGGGGCGTGGTGCCGACTCTGGCGGCCAGCATATCAATCTGTGACCAGAGTGCCGGAGCGGCTTCGCGGGTCACGACTTCACCTTCAATACTCTCTTCCGGCGGGAGTTTTTTGAAGATGCCTTTAATCATGTAATACATGCCGGCCAGCACCAGCAGGCCTACGGCCATCACCAGCTTTGGATAGTAGGTTTGCGTGAAGAAAGCGGTACCCCAGAATGAGAGCCAGACCAGCATGCCGCCCTGAACCATAACTTCCAGTGAACAGGCCAGCATCAGGAATTTGCGGGCCAGCGCCAGACTGATCACTTGTCCCTTGCGGCTTTTAAAAGCCAGCGCACTGAACAATAGCACCATTAGCAGGACAACGCCGCTGCCGATCAGCGTCCAGAAAGCCACTTTATCCATCATGTAGAACTGCCACAACTCGGATTGCGGTGCGCAGACGGCGTTTTTGTAATCCTGCAGATTTTCATCGACCGGGCCGCAGACGCTGGACGGCGGGTTCTGCTGCAAAAATGTCTGCAGTTTGCCGGTATCCTGATGTTGCTCCTGCGCATCGTTCATAAAGAACTGGGTGTACTGCTGATCGAGTTGCGCATTGCCGTATTCAGCAAAAACCAGAGTAATAACAGGTACCAGAAACAGTGTGAACAGCAGCCAGAGAAATACCTTCAGATAACCCTTTTTCAATTCCGTTAATGATTTCAAAATAATAACATCCTATATGTCAGTGAAAGGGAGAAGCTGCTGACATCAGGAAGTTCTCAACAAGAATATCCTGGCCCCGACTATGCCGTGCGGGGCACGTAAGCGCTTCAGAGAGAGTGTAATGAGTGCAATGAGATTATAATCCAGTCTGAACTCATTTTGAAAAGCCCGGAAAATATTTCTGGATGTTTTTCATTGCCCGTTCGCTATTCTTCGGGCGGCTCACGTTGCTCAGGCATAACACCGATAATTTGAGTTAAAGTTTATTATTTATTTTGGTCAGCCTCCGCCATGAAGTTTAAAAAGCTGCCTTCCTGCTGACGCTATACCAGATTTTATGTTTTGCCAGTTGCGCTGAAAAAAATTACCAGCGCATCCCTTTAAAGGGGTTCCAGCCGTTATCGCCTTTTCGCTCTTTCAGGTAATAATTGTAATTCGTACTCATGCCGTACAGTGCATTAAAGCCATAGGCCAGGCCGCCCTGAAGATACCGTGGGAACTCCATGCCCGCTATCGCTAAAGCGATGATCAAAATAACATAAACAGCCATCATAATTAAAATCAGCATGATGTTCTTTTTCCACAGGCCGAGTACAAACAGATAAATCGGGCCAAAAATGAAGGCAATTAAATTCATGTTCACTCTGAATTTTTGCCTGAAAGGCAGTTGCTTCAGTGCCTGTCTGAAGCCGGGTGAACTGGGAGCACCATAACGGTCGAAAAAATCAAAGCGGGCCTGCCACCTCGCACTGTATTCTTTAGATCTGTTCTCTTTACCATTATTTTCAGTGAGTTGTTCCATATCAACCTCCATGCTTTACACGAAATCTGACGATCACCATACTGTTTCATCCGGATGACAGCGGCATAAATGTCTCCCACCTAAACAGCCGATGCAAATGTTAAAAACAGCGATATCACAGCCGCGACTCATTCAAACTAAAATAATAGCGCAGTGCAACAAACAGCAGTGCCGCATCCGGCGAGCAATATTAATGGCACACTGGATCCGGGATAAGCAACAACCTCAGGAAATAATCCTGGCGGCATCAGGCGTTTTATAACGAATCGGGCTGATATGCCCTGAACGGGGCAGGGAGAATATTAGCACCAAAGAAAATATCGCTACAATGATAAAAATATGTTAATTTCAAGAAAATAATTTCTCGTTCCTCACCCATCTATAGGATATAAATATGATCGCCTGGAGCGGAGTCGGGTTTTTTGTCGCACTATTAATTTGTGCTGCTTATCTGCTGTGTAAATGGGTGCTGGATTTTTATTACTACGATGGTTTTTTTGTCGCGCATTTATGGGCGACAGGCGCAACGCTCATCGTTGCTGCCCTCTTTTGTGCGCTCTTCGTCTGGGCGCTCCGGCAGGAAAAATGGCTGGACTCCATCGCAACGGCGACCAAAAGTGAGCCGATGATGGCCCCCGAAAAAACCCACAACTTCTTTTTTATCCCCGTTCTTTACTGGCCGATAATTTTGTTATTGCTCGGTTCAGGGATCTGTATTTACGACCTGACCCGATAACGCCTCTGCCTCGCCGACACCCGATTCGGTGTCAGTGAAATGGAAATAGCCACTACACGAAGGAGTTCACGGTGAAATTACGTCAATCATTAAACATTATGGGTGCGCTCTGCCTGACGGCTGCACTTGGCAGCACCCCGATGATCGCATCAGCAGCCGAAGCGAAAACAGCACAGGCTGCAAACACGCAGAATCAGACGATCTCGTTGCTGGATGGCAAACAGACTTTCAACCTGCAGGGTTATGAAAAGCAGCCTGTTCCGGGCGGTGGACCTGGAACCATGTATGTAAACAAGCAGGAAAAACGCGTCTTGATCATTGGCGAAGAAGAGATCCCGCTGATTGCGCGCGGTGGCAGTGACGCTGATTTTCTTGAAGGCGGGAAGTCTATCAAAGACAAGCAGAAGCAGGCGTCACCTTCTTATACGGTGATCAGTGAGAAAACTGAGAATGACAATGGTCTGCCCGTTTATCACGTTGAAGCCACTGACAAAATGGGGGGTAATGATGTTCAACAGGCGACGCTGCTGGCGGTTGCCAACAAGAAATTCTCCGTTATTCAGGTGGTTTCAAATCACAAAGATAAAGCTGGCCACCTGAAAGCGGTTAATAACATTCTTGGTAAATAAGCCGGGACAGCGGGTCAGTAAGAGAAGGGATTACGGGTGAGTCATGCGTTTACTCAGCCGGTAATGCCTTCTCTGTCCCCGGTTTTTCCAGGTCTTAAAACATAAAAGGCCGTTTCCGGCCTCTCGTTATCTCCCCCAGATACTCACTTCAGGCCGCACGCACCTGAGGCATTTCAATATCCCTACTGATGCGTGCGCCCTCGGCATCAAATACCATGCAGTGATGCGGATGGAAAGACGGACGCAGCGTCTGGTAAGGGCGGAAATGCACATCACCCGGCAGCAGCATTTTGAAGCCGTCGTGGCCGTGGCTCTGACCAAACAGATAGGTGTTGTTGCCGAGTCGCTCAACCACCTCACAGTGGAAGTCGATGTTCAGTGGCGCATCGCCGTTGATCTGTAACTGTTCCGGCCGGATACCCAGCGTGATCTCATCACCGGGCTGCAGCTGACGGATTGGTGAGGGGAGTTGCAGCCGGTGTTCGCCGTCATTTATCAGGGCGACCAGCCCGGAGGGGCCACACTGCTCCACGCGCGCGGGCAGGAAATTCATCTTAGGTGATCCGATAAAGCCCGCGACAAAGCGGTTAATCGGGTTGTAGTAGAGTTCCATGGGCGAACCGACCTGTTCCACCTTGCCGTAATTCATCACCACAATCTTATCGGCCAGCGTCATCGCCTCCGTCTGATCATGTGTCACATAGACCATGGTGGTTTTCAGCTCCTGATGCAGCTTAGCAATGTGCAGCCGCATATCGACACGCAGTTCCGCATCCAGGTTCGACAAGGGCTCATCAAACATAAACACCCGAGGATTACGCACAATCGCGCGGCCAATCGCAACACGCTGACGCTGCCCGCCAGAAAGTTGTTTAGGTTTACGATCCAGCAGATGCGCCAGCTGCAGCGTCTTCGCCACCATCTCCACCTGATGCTGAATCTGCGCCTTTGGCAGACCGTTCACTTTCAGACCGTAGCCGATATTCTCCGCCACCGTCATATGGGGATAGAGCGCGTAACTCTGAAACACCATCGCCACGCCGCGGTGCGAGGGTGCGACATCATTCATCACCTCATCCCCAATCAAAATCTCGCCTTCACTGATCTCTTCCAGACCGGCAATCAGCCTCAGCAGCGTGGATTTACCGCAGCCTGATGGACCGACAAAGACGGCAAATTCACCGGCCTCAATATCGAGCGCAATATTTTTCAGCGTTTCTGTTTTACCAAAGCGTTTGGTGACGTTTCTCAATCTGATACTGGACATGCTAATCCTCACAACAAGATGTCTGGCGGCTAAAATGTATGACGTATAACAGTTGATCATTTTTCACGTTAGCCCTGATGGTGCCTGTGTTGACTATAACGTTCAGCCAGAGTGCACCCTATCGCTGTTTTTGATTTCTGTAATACCGATCACACATTGGTGCAAACGGGCTGGAGCGCAGCACCTGTTCCGCGTAGCTTATGGCTCAAATGCGATACGTTATTCACTCTTCACATGCATGATAAATCCTTATTCAGCGTGTGTCTGAAAAAAGAACAACAGCAAATGACAGCTAAAAATGTCATACCTTCACACGAGGCCAGCAATGAAAATTAAAATCAGCGTTACGCTACTCCTGTCAGCATTGATGCTTAATCAATCCGTCTGGGCCGCTCAGCAACTTACCGTCTGGGAAGACATTAAAAAGTCAGACGGCATTAAAACGGCGATCGCCGATTTTCAGAAACAGTTTGGCGTTGAAGTGAAAGTACAGGAGATGCCGTTTGCACAGCAGATCGAAAAGCTGCGCCTGGATGGTCCGGCAGGCATCGGACCCGATGTGCTGGTGATCCCCAACGACCAGCTTGGCAGCGCAGTCGTGCAGGGCCTGCTGGCACCACTGAAAATCGACATGGCAGAACAGAGCGCCTACACCCCGTCAGCGATGGCGGCTTTTACTCAGAACAACGTGGTCTATGGTGTCCCCAAGGCGGTTGAAACGCTGGTGCTGATCTACAACAAAGATCTTTTGCCTGCGCCGCTGAAAACCCTGGATGAGTATCGTGTGTTCTCGCAGAAGCAGCGCGAGGCAAAACAGTATGGCCTGCTCGCGAAGTTTGACCAGATTTACTACAGCTGGGGCGTGATGGCGCCAATGGGGTCTTACATCTTTGGCAAAGACGCTAAAGGCGCGGTTAACACTAAAGATATCGGGCTGAACACGCCAGGCAGCGTGGAGGCGGTGACTTACCTCAAGCGCTTCTTCAGCGAAGGATTACTGCCAGGCGGCATCATGGGCGACAACGGCCTGAACGCTATCGACTCCCTGTTTACCGAGAAGAAAGCGGCGGCGGTGATTAACGGGCCATGGGCGTTCCAGCCCTATCAGGCTGCCGGTATCAACTATGGCGTGGCACCGCTGCCATTACTGCCCAACGGCAAGCCAATGAGCTCCTTCCTGGGTGTAAAAGGCTATGTGGTGTCCACCTGGAGTAAAGATCAGGCGCTGGCGCAGAAATTCCTCACCTTTATTAACCAGCCGCAGTATGTGAAAGAGCGCTATCAGAAAACGCAGGAGATCCCGCCCGTTACAGCATTGATGAACGATCCGATTATTAAAAATGATGAGAAGGCCAATGCGGTCGCAGTGCAGGCGGCACGTGCGTCAGCCATGCCAGGCGTACCAGAGATGCAGGAAGTGTGGGGGCCGGCCAATGCGGCGCTGGAGCTGAGCGTTTCAGGCAAGCAGGAGCCAAAAGCGGCGCTGGATAACGCGGTGAAGCAGATCACCATGCAGATTGAAGCGATGCAGGCCAGCAACCAGTAATGCGGGTTCGCGGGATAACCGTACAGGATAAGGATCAGAGTGTGGCTATATCTTCCGATGAACATCTGGTGACGGCTAAGCCGCCGCGTCGTCATGCGACCACCGGTGCGCTGCTGGCACTGCTGCCTGGCTTTGGCCAGTTTTACCACCGCCAGTGGGCGAAAGGGTTGTGCTTTCTGATTCTGCTCAGCAGCTTTACCGGCGTCTTCCACGATTTTCTGCGTGAAGGATTCTGGGGGCTGTATACGCTGGGTGAATCAGTTCCGCGCGATAACTCCATTTTCCTGCTGGCTGAGGGGATTATCAGCGTGCTGATTGCCGCTTTCGGCGTCGCGGTATGGGGCGTGTCTGTGCGCGATGCGTGGGTCAATGGCGCCAGGCGCGACAGGGGCCAGCAGCTTAACAGCGTGCGACAGCAGTATCAGTTACTGCTGCGCGACGGCTTCCCGTATCTGATGATTTCGCCGGGCTTTATTCTGCTGGTATTCGTGGTGGTGTTTCCGATTCTGTTTGGTTTCGCCATCGCCTTCACCAACTACAACCTCTATCACACGCCCCCGGCGAAGCTGGTGGACTGGGTGGGGTTCAAAAACTTCATCAACATTTTCACGCTGTCGATCTGGCGCTCCACGTTCTTTGACGTGCTGCAATGGACGGTGGTCTGGACATTGCTGGCGACGACGCTGCAGTGCACCGTGGGCGTGATGCTGGCGATTCTGGTCAATCAGAAAGACCTGCGCTTTAAACCGCTGATCCGCACCATCTTTATCCTGCCGTGGGCGGTGCCGGGCTTTGTCACCATTCTGGTTTTCGCAGGGATGTTCAACGACAGCTTTGGGGTGATCAACAACGCCATTCTCGACTTCTTTGGCATCGCCCCTAAAGCCTGGATGACCGATCCGTTCTGGACCAAAACGGCGCTGATCATGATGCAGACCTGGCTGGGCTTCCCGTTTGTGTTTGCGATGACAACCGGCGTCCTGCAGGCGATCCCGGATGACCTTTATGAGGCCGCCATCATGGACGGCGCCAGTGCCTGGACGCGGCTGAAAACTATCACGCTGCCGCTGGTACTCTACGCCATTGCGCCGATCATCATCACGCAATACACCTTCAACTTTAATAATTTCAACATCATCTATCTGTTTAACAACGGCGGTCCGGCCGTGGCGGGGTCGAATGCCGGCGGAACCGATATCCTGGTGTCATGGATTTACAAGCTCACCATGTCGTCGTCGCAATATGCGATTGCCGCCACTATCACCATTTTGCTGTCGATTTTCGTGGTAGGTCTGGCGCTGTGGCAGTTCCGCGCGACCCGGTCATTCAAACAAGATGAGATGGCGTAAGGAAGCAAGTATGGCGAAGTCCGGCAGTATTAAACGCGAAAGGTGGATACGCCTGTCGCTGACCTGGCTGGTGGTGCTGGCCGTCTCGACCATCATTATTTATCCGCTGGTCTGGACGGTAGGCGCATCACTGAATGCAGGTAACAGCCTGCTCAGCAGTTCAATCATTCCGGAGAATGCGTCGCTGCAGCACTACCGCGACCTGTTCAATGGCACGGTGCCGTATATGACGTGGTACTGGAACTCGATGAAAATCAGTTTTCTGACCATGGTGCTGACGTTGATCAGCGTCAGCTGTACCGCCTACGCCTTTTCCCGTTTTCGGTTTAAGGGGCGGCAGAACGGCCTGATGCTGTTTCTGCTGCTGCAGATGATCCCGCAGTTTTCGGCGCTGATCGCCATTTTCGTCTTGTCGCAGCTGCTGGGATTAATCAACAGCCATCTGGCGCTGGTGTTGATCTATGTCGGCGGGATGATCCCGATGAACACCTATCTGATGAAGGGCTATCTCGACTCGATTCCCAAAGATCTGGATGAGTCGGCGCGCATGGACGGGGCGGGCAACTTCCGCATCTTCGTGGAGATCATCATGCCACTGTCGAAGCCGATTCTGGCGGTGGTGGCGCTGTTCTCTTTCACCGGGCCGCTGGGTGATTTTATTCTCTCCAGCACCATTCTGCGTACGCCGGAGCAGTTCACGCTGCCCATTGGCCTCTATAACCTGGTGTCACAAAAAATGGGTGCCAGTTACACCACTTATGCAGCTGGCGCGGTGCTGATCGCCGTGCCGGTCGCGGTGTTCTATCTGGCCCTGCAGAAATACTTCGTTTCCGGCCTCGCCTCAGGCAGTACTAAAGGATAAATCATGACGCCAAAAACATTGATTCTCGCCCTGGCACTGGCCTGGGCGACACCGCTGCTCGCCGCCGATCAGCCTGTCATCGCTTCCGCCGGGCCATGGCCAGCTGATTTTATCAAGGGCGCAGATATCTCTTCGCTGGCTGAACTGGAGAAGCAGGGTGCGAAATTCTACAACGCAGACAACCAGCAGCAGGATGCCATCGCCATCCTGAAAGCCAGTGGTATCAACACCATCCGGTTGCGACTGTGGGTCGATCCCACTGACGGCAGCGGTCATACCTACGGCGGTGGCGGCAACGATCTGGCGACCACGCTGGCGCTGGCGAAGCGGGTCAAAGCGGCGGGACTGAAGCTGCTGCTCGATATTCACTACAGTGATTTCTGGACCGATCCCGGCAAGCAGTTCAAGCCCAAAGCCTGGCAGTCGCTGACCTTTCCGCAGCTGGAAACCCAGGTGCATGACTACACACGCGACACCATCGCCCGCTTTAAAGCGGAAGGTGTAATGCCGGATATCGTGCAGATTGGTAACGAACTTAACGGCGGCATGCTCTGGCCAGAAGGTAAGAGCTGGGGCCAGAACGGCGGCGAGTTTGATCGGCTGGCGGGTCTGCTAAAGGCCGGTATCAGCGGTTTGCGCGAGAACCTCAGCGATCCGCATCAGGTGAAGATCATGCTGCATCTGGCCGAGGGCACGAAAAATGACACTTTCCGCTGGTGGTTCGATGAAATCGTTAAGCGTGATGTCCCGTTCGATGTGATTGGTCTGTCGATGTACACCTACTGGAACGGTCCTGTCAGCGCTCTGAAAGCCAACATGGATGATATCTCCCGGCGCTACAACAAGGATGTCATGGTGGTGGAGGCCGCCTACGGCTACACGCTGGAAAACTGTGACAATGCTGAAAACAGCTTCCAGGCCAAAGAGGAGAAAGCAGGTGGCTACCCCGGCAGCGTCGCGGGTCAGGCGGCATACCTGCATGACCTGATTAAGGCGGTGCTGGCGGTGCCGGACCATCGCGGCAAGGGCGTGGTCTATTGGGAGCCCGCGTGGATCCCCGCACCAGGCAATACCTGGGCTACACCTGCTGGCATGAAATATATCCACGACGAATGGAAACAGGGAAACGCCCGCGAAAACCAGGCGCTGTTTGACTGTCACGGCAAGGCACTGCCTTCGCTGCAGGTTTTTCATTAACGCTTAGCGCTAACGCTAATGTCTTCCTCTGAGGAACAGGTATGAATAAATTTCCCCCGCTCAGCGCCCGGGTTAACCGGCTGCTGCATGGTGCTGACTACAATCCGGAACAGTGGGCGCATCAGCCGGGTATCATTAATGACGACGTTGAAATGATGAAGCAGGCGAACTGTAACGTCATGTCGGTGGGTATTTTCAGTTGGGCGAAGCTGGAGCCGGAAGAAGGCCGCTATGAATTTGGCTGGCTGGATGAGGTCATCGACACGCTGTGGCTGCAAGGCATTTCGGTATTTCTTGCAACACCCAGCGGGGCACGTCCGGCCTGGATGTCGCAGGCCTATCCTGAGGTACTGCGCACAGGGCGCGATCGCGTTCCGGCGTTGCATGGCGGCCGCCATAACCATTGCATGACCTCGCCGGTTTATCGTCAGAAAGTGCAGGCGATGAACAGCAGGCTGGCGGCGCGTTATGCGCACCATCCGGCGGTGATCGGCTGGCACATTTCCAATGAATATGGTGGTGAATGTCACTGCGATCGTTGTCAGGAGGCCTTTCGCGGCTGGCTGCAGCGCCGTTATGAGACGCTGGAGGCGCTGAATCTGGCCTGGTGGAGCGACTTCTGGAGTCACACGTACAGCGACTGGTCACAGATTGTGTCGCCTGCGCCACAGGGTGAGATGTCGATTCATGGCCTGAATCTGGACTGGCGGCGGTTTATGACCGATCAGGTGACTGACTTCTGTCGTGAGGAGATTAAACCGCTGAAGCAGGCCAATCCCGATCTGCCTGCGACCACCAATTTTATGGAATATTTCTACGACTACGATTACTGGAAGCTGGCACCGGCGCTCGATTTTATCTCCTGGGATAGCTACCCGATGTGGCACAACGAGAAAGATGAGACCACCCTCGCCTGCTATACCGCGATGTATCACGATTTGATGCGCACCCTCAAGCAGGGCAAGCCGTTTGTGCTGATGGAGTCGACACCGGGTGCGACCAACTGGCAGCCGACCAGCAAGCTAAAGAAGCCGGGTATGCATATTCTCTCTTCACTGCAGGCGGTCGCCCACGGTGCGGACGCGGTGCAATATTTCCAGTGGCGCAAGAGCCGGGGTTCGGTCGAGAAGTTTCATGGCGCAGTTATCGATCATGTCGGTCATCTGGATACGCGCACCGGTCGTGAAGTGAGTGAACTGGGCCGGATGCTGGCCGCTATGACGCCTGTAATGGGGAGCCGGGTCGAGGCGCGTGTTGCCATTATTTTCGACTGGGAAAGTCGCTGGGCAATGGACAACGCGCAGGGGCCGCGCAATCTGGGTCTGCATTACGAGCGCACGGTAAACGAGCATTATCGGGCGTTCTGGGAGCAGGGTGTTGCGGTAGATGTGATTAATGGCGACAGCGATTTCAGTGGTTACGATCTGGTGATTGCACCAATGCTCTATATGGTGCGCGATGGTTTCGCGGCGCGTGCAGAGCAGCATGTTGATCGGGGCGGGCATTTCGTGGCCAGTTACTGGAGTGGCATCGTCAATGAGAGTGACCTTTGTTATCCAGGCGGTTTCCCGGGTCCATTGCGGCCGCTGCTCGGTATCTGGTCAGAAGAGATCGACAGCCTGACCGACGAGGAGTTTAACGGCGTGCGCGGTGTGCGCGGCAATGAGCTGGGGTTGAGCGGACCTTATCAGGCCAGAGAGCTTTGTGAACATATTCATCTGGAGGGTGCGACTGCGCTGGCCAGTTACGATAGTGATTTTTATGCCGGCACCCCGGCGGTGACGATGAATCGGGTCGGTCAGGGTAAAGCCTGGTATATCGCATCGCGTAACGATCTGTCATTCCATCGGGATTTTTATGGCGCATTGATTAAGCAACTGGGTTTACCGCGTGCACTGGCGGGCGAGTTGCCGCCGGGCGTGGTGGTTCAGCGCCGAACTGACGGTGAGCAGGCGTTTCTGTTTGTGCAGAACTTTACCGCTCAGACGCAGCAGCTGTCGTTGCCCGCCGGGCTGAGTGATTTGGTGGATGGCATGAGTGTTGGGGGATCGCTGACGCTGGGGCCGTGGGGGTGCAGAGTGTTGAGCGGACCTATGGCGCAGGGAGCGGTATAACCGGAGGCAGTAAGCGGTCAGGGGCAAATTTAGTGGCGGTGGCAGGCCGTTTGAGCACAGGCGCAGAGGACCAGCGCCCTGGGCAAAGACACAAAAGATGCCGCCCCTGTCCGCTCAACACAGGCTATTACGCACCTCATCCCTGAGGTGCGTCCGTTACCGCTCCAACGCGTTGCGTTGTTCAGAAACGCTCCCGGCGTTATTCTCCATGGCCCGTGATGCTTTGCTACAGGCACTGGCTCCCATCGCTTATGGTTTTGGCCTTGCCTGTACTAAGGTCTGAATTTAACTGTTAATAGGGAGCCGGTTTTTTAGAGGCTGCTAACAGGATAGATGCAGGAAGCGTGTATATTCAGTGAGCGTTCCCAGGCATGTCCCCCGCGTTTTCATTAATCAGTCGTGAGTGGCGGGCCATTGCCCGCCTTTTTTATTATCTGAAGGAGAACAACATGTTGAGTCTGAAATCGTTTAAGCAATATTTCAGTCGGCAGCCGCTGACGGTGGAAGAGCTTGAGGTAGACAGCGCACTACTGGAGCGTCTGGTGAACTGTTTTGGCGGGCGTGAGAATATTCAGCAGGTTGACGCCTGTTTAACCCGGCTACGGGTAAAAGTAACGTCGCTGAAGGCAGTTGATACGGCGGGATTACAGAAAGCGGGGGCGATTGGCGTGGTGATCCTGGGGCATGAGGTACATGCAATCTTTGGTAAGCAGTCTGACCAGTTGCGTCAGTTGCTGGAAGAACGTTTCTTTAAGCCAGAGCAATAAACCGCTGTAAAAATATGATGCAAAAAAATGGATAACCGTCGCCGGTTATCCAAATAAGCCCCTGCATAAGAGCTTAACAATGATCACAATGAGGAGACTGCTCTGTTACCACCAGGCTTCGACCTGTACGCCGAAGTTCCAGGTGTTGTTACTGGTGTTGTCTTTGAAGCTGTGTCCGTCTTCTGAATCATTCAGGTAAGAAGCAAACAGACGTAGCTCCGGACGAGACATAAATTCGGGACCGGCTGCCAGACCCAGCGCCAGCGTATATTTCTGTCCCGCCGCTTTATAGTCGCTGCCCACTTTATTCTCATCTTTCTGCCAGAAACTGCCGACTTCGCCGATACCACGGACATACTGTGTGAACTGATACTGTCCACGCCCCACCAGCGACAGCAGCGTACTTTTGCTGGTCTGCGCGGTGATATCATCGGCTGAGCCCCAGGTGAAGACCTGATTCAGGGAGAATTTATCGGTTATCGGCAGCAGGCCGGTATTGATCACGCGATAGCCGGTGGCATTGCTGGTATCGTTCCACATGTCATACCAGCCGCCGCCCTGCGAGATCATGTTTTGTGCCAGGCCTTTGTTGGCATACTGGAACACCAGTTTCTGATAGCCACCCCACATATCCTGACTGATCTCACTGGTGAGCATAACGCCGTTATCCGCGTCATACAGGCCACCATATTCTTTCTGTTTGTTCGTGGTGTTCGGCATGGCGTAGTCAACACCAAACTCGGTCCAGGCACCGCTCCAGGGTTTCCAGCCGGCATAGCGAAGGTCGAGGTAGTTAATGTTGACGTCGTTATCGCCATCCACGCGGTAATCCACATCATTGGCGTCGCCACGAATCCACGCAAACGAGATAGCGCCCGGACCCAGGGTGTAGTTTTCGATACCGGCACCTGAACCAGAAATATTCCAGTATTTGGTATCAATGATGTGCAGATCGTGACGCTGGTAGTAGCGTTTGCCGCCCCAGATCACGGCATCTTTGTCTCCCGGCACCAGTCCTTTTATCTGCAGGTTCAGCTGACGCAAACCAAACTGCGCATCATCGCCGAAGGTGGTTTCGTTATCGTTTGAGCCGTCGGAGAACATGCTGACCATGGTGTCGACATAGAAACTCACGTCGTCCTTTTTGTAGACCTCGCTGCCCAGCTCAACCTCGCCATAGGTGTCGGCTTCGTTGCCAAGACGGCCAACCTTGTTTTTTTGATACTCATCAATACCGCCATCCTGCGATACGCCCACGCCACCACGCAGATAGCCATGGAAATCAATGTTGTCGATAGCGGCATAGAGTGTCGGGGAGGTCAGGGCCGCAGCAAGCGCCACAGCAGCAGTACGTAACCTTGTTTCCATGTTATCCTCAATTATTATTTGTAATACGTTCACATGACAGCGGCAGTAAACGTCTTTTGTCAGATGAGTGACAAATAAAATCGCGATAATGTGTGACGTACTGCAAATAAAGCGGCGCTATTTGTAACGATTAGTGAATTGGATCACCAAATTTTACTATGTGAAGGTATTACTTTTACTTTTTATTCCCGCAATGTGACTGCGGCAGCCTGGCTGTCACTGCGGCTGTGATACCATGCCGACTTCGGTCATCAGGGATGCGAATTATGAAATCAAAAAATGCCACCTTAGAGGATGTCGCCCGTCATGCTGGCGTGTCGTATCAGACGGTTTCACGGGTTTTGAATAAGTCGGCAAATGTCTCGGAATCAACGCGGCGCAAGGTGGAGCACTCCATTGAGACCCTGCGTTACGTGCCTAACAGACTGGCGCAGCAGCTGGTGGGTAAGCAGAGCACCACGCTTGGTCTGGTGACAACATCGCTCGCCCTGCATGCGCCTTCTCAGGTGGCCGCCGCCGTTAAACGTTATGCAAATGCTGCGGACTATCAGGTACTGATTGCGATGATTGATGAGAACGTCAACCAAAGCCTGCAGGACTGTATCAATGAACTGAAGTCTCAGCGGGTGGATAAAGTCATTATCAACGTCCCGCTGGAGAGTGCTGACGCAGAACAGGTCGTGGAGGAGAATCAGGACATACTCTGTCTGTTCCTGGATGTTGATCCCTACAGTTCGGTGTTTAACGTTTCGTTTAACCCGGCTGACGGTACTCGCGCCAGCGTCAAATATTTGTATGAGCAGGGGCATCGCGAATTCGCGCTGCTGGCCGGGCCTGAGCAGTCGGTCTCTGCCAATCTGCGGTTGAAGAGCTGGCTGGATACGCTGGAAAGTTATCGTCTGAAGCCGGTCAGTGTCAGCCACGGCAATTGGGATGCGCAGAGTGGTTATAACGGTGTATTGCAACTGTTGCGGGAAGCGCCGGAATTCAGCGCGCTGCTCGTGGGCAATGACCAGATGGCGCTGGGTGTGCTGAGCGCACTGCATCAGCGCGGCGTGGCGGTGCCGGGGCAAATTTCGGTGATTGGCTACGACGACACCTATGAAAGCGCCTTCTTCCATCCGGCGTTAACCACGGTATCGCTGGATCTGGATTTACAGGGTAAAGAAGCGGTGTCGCGTCTGTTGTTAGCCAGTGAAGAGGATGATCAGCGTTCCTCTTCCATTCTGCCAGCAAAACTGGTGGTGCGCAGTTCAACCGGTAGCGCCGGGCAGCAGCAGCGGGATTTAAAGCAGATTGCCGAACAGTTGCGGCTGATCGCCAGCCGGCTTGAGTAACCCGACAATTACTGAAGATAAAAAAGCACAAGAACGCACCGCTGCTATGCTCAGATCAGGATAATTATTCTGAATGTCGGACAGATTGCCCGATTATCTGATGCTGTCGTGACGTGCATTCTGATTCGCGCTAAGGCACTCCGATACATTCAGCCCGATTTCATTGGCTTCAGGGAGTGACATTATGTTGTGGCTCGAACAGGGACTTTACCTTCGGATTGAGGAGTTAGCGCATGGCCCCAGGCCGCTGCCGCTTTCGAGTGGTTTTACGCCCCAGACGGCTTATCGGGCGCTGGGCTGTTTTAACCCCTCTGAAACTTCAGATGCTTACTACATTCTTTCAAATGACCGCGATGAAATATGGTTTATCTGTAATCGTCATCTGAGAACCGTTTTTCTTGATGCCAGTAACACCGCATTTCGGGTAAAGATGCAGGAGTCAGCAGAAAGTCTGCCGGTGCTCTCCGCCGCGCCCGAGGGTCATAACATCTCTTTTGAGCGCTCAGTCTGATTTCGCTGTCTGCGAACCATGACGCACCAGAAATATAAAAGCCGCCATTGCTGGCGGCCCTGATGACATCTGTAAAAGCGTGACCTGTAAATCTAAGGGTCGCGCTTTTTAATTTTCGGTTGCCGTCTTTATCGCCGGTCGCTGTGGCAGTACGACCATGCAGGTGATAATGATCAGTGCCAGTGTCAGCGAGGCACCGTATCGACTCAGCGCCAGTCCACCTGCGGCAAGGGGTTTATCCAGAAAGTCGCCAACAACGGCACCTAAAGGTCGGGTCAGAATAAAGGCTGCCCAGAAAAGCGCTGTGCGGGAAAGTGACGTAAAGCGACTGGCAGCCCAGATAATAGCAAGTGCCCCAACAAACAGCAGGATCCCGCCATCGTAACCCAACCCTTCGGTGTCTGCCGTCCAGTCACCCAATGCTGTGCCCAGTGTTTGTGAGAACATAATGGTGACCCAGTAAAAACACTCCGTGACCCCATTGTTGACTGAGCTTACTGCGACTGTGCCGCAGGTGATTTTCCACAGGAACAGAGAGAGAACCAGTAGTGTGCTCAGTAGCAGCGTGCCCCCTGGATAGCCAATGTTAAGCGAGCGATCGGCAAAGTCTGCCATCGTCGTGCCAACTGTGGTTGTGGCGACCACGGTGAACCAGTAAATCCATTTATTGAAGTTGTGACGGTTAATCTGCACCACCACCGCGACCAGGAAGATGATGGCAAATATCAGTGTCCCGGTCAGATAACCCAGATTCATCGACATGGTCACTGCATCACCACCGGTTTCACCCAGGGTTGTCGCTGCAATTTTGATTAACCAGAAAGCCGCGGTGACGGCCGGAACTTTGCTTAGGGAGTGAGAGGCTGTGTTGTTATTTTGCATGAGGTCGTGCTCCGGAAAAGCCCAACATGGGCTAATATCGCAGCGATTCTATGAGATTAATCTTAAGAAAATGTTAAGCTGAAGGAATGAAAAAGATTTCCCTAACAGGATTTTTAACGTGGCGTGAATCGGGAAGGGCGTTTTGAAATGAGACCTGAATTTCAGATGAAGTGCCCACATCACAATGTAATCACATGTTATTTTTTATCCGGACGGAAAGCTGGTTTTCGTGACTGGATGCGGGTAGTCAGACAGGCGCAAATAAAACTCTCTGACAAACATCCATCTATAAGCAATAAAATTAAAGAATCACAGCGCGCCAGCACAGTGTCTCAGATTACCGTCAATCTCCTGTTGTGAATGCCGTAAGGGCCAGCCAGAGTGACTAATCCCTGTTACAGGAGGAAAGGAACGGTGCTGGCGGCGTAAAGGTTTTCAGATAAGCTGACCTCCAGCGTTTCAGTCCCTGATATATCAGGGATGTGACTAAAGATTCTGTCCCGATGCGCCGATATACTCAGGCTGATACTTCTGACACTGCATACTGTCATGGACGTTTTCGCAGACTCATAGGGAAAGGGTGACTCAAAAACGGTAGCCGCAGTGGCGCCGGTTTAAGCCAGTGTTTATGGCGGGTATTTTTGCAATGATAAACCTGTTCACAGGCCTGTTTTAGATGCAGGCGGGGACTTACGGTTATAATCAGGTGTGTAGCGACGAGTATTGCGCACAGTTAATATCGTCAGCAACATCGGAGTCGGCCACCATGAACATAATGATCAAACCCTCTTTTACCGCTGTTTGGTCTACTGACGCCCAGGGTATCTGCATCACCAGTCAGGCAAGCCCGGCGGGTATGATGCCTGAACTGAAAGGCGTGACGCTGAGTTCATGGCTGAGGCTGGCGCAGGCTGACGATGATGCGAAAGTTGCGCAGAAACTGACTGCAGCGCTGGAAGAACTCACGCCTTTTCATATCGAAGTGCCTATTCATTGTCTGGACGGTAAGACGCGCCGTGTCCTTTTGTCTGGCCTGCCGGATTCCCTCCCTGGGCGATCTCATCTGCAATATAACGGCTTCATTCTTGATGTCACCGGACAGCGTAAAGCGCTGGAGGATGCGCTGCGCACGGCGGCAGAATATCGTCTGTTAATTGAAAACAGCACCGATCTTATTGCCCATTGCGATGCGGAAGGCCGCTACGTGTCGATCTCACCTTCTTATAGCGAAATGATTGGCTGGACCGCCGAAGAGGTGGTGGGCAGGTTAGTGCTGGATTTCCTGCATCCCGACGATCATGACGCTGCCACTGAAACACTCTCATGCATCTTTAGCGGGGGAGTATGGCCGGATGTGGTGGAAGTGCGCAAACTGCATCGTGACGGTCACTACATCAATCTGGGCACCAAAGCCTGTGGCGTCACTAATCCTAATACGGGAAAAAACATTGGTGCCGTACTGGTGTCGCGCGACATCACGCGAGACAAAGAGCGGATGCGTGATCTTGAGAAGCTGGCGACCCTGGACACGCTGACCGGCCTGCATAACCGCGCCTGGATCATTGAGAAAGTGGGCGGCATGCTGTCTCAGGTGGAGGATCAGGCCTACACCACAGTGATGTTTATTGATCTTAACGGCTTTAAGGCGGTAAATGATCTGATGGGGCACGCGACGGGCGATGCGCTATTGCAACAGGTGAGTCAACGGCTGCAACGCTGCATGCGTCCCGGAGATTCCGTAGCGCGACTGGGCGGCGATGAGTTTGTCGTGGCAGCGAAGTGTCATAATCGCGAAACCGCATCTGCTATTGCTCAGCGTATTATTGACAGTCTGCAGGCGCCATTTGCTATTAATAATATGGATGTGCGCATCGGCGCAGCGATCGGTATCAGTCTTGCCCGCTTCGGCACGGTATCGGCCAAAATGTTATTCGAAAATGCGGATAAGGCGATGTATCAGGCCAAAGCACGGCGTGATGGTTCTTACCAGTTTTTTGAGTCAGCAGCGCCTTAGCCAATCAGCAAGCTGGCGGGGAACGCTCTCTGAATACTCTATTTCTCCTGCTCCGGCGAACAATCATCTTACAGTGTCATCACAGCGGTCATAACGCCGTCAAGCCTGGCTGATTAACCTCATTCCTGTCAGACACTATGCCCGTTCTCTCCTGTTATCCGGGAGAAGGCCAGATCGATATCATGCCCGTCGTGTGCCATCGAATCTGCCTGCCGGATTCGCCTCACGGGTATGCTGCCGTGAACGGCTTTCATTGAAGCTATACACTCCTCCTTTTCCAGCCACTCTTCTCAATGGTGTAATAATCAAGCTTTTAGCCGTGAATGTTTCCAGGTTATTTCATTTTCCTGTCATTTTCATTCTTCACGCTGTGCGTTTTCCTTCATGGATTTTAGAAATATGAAAATAAAAGCGATATCTCTGGTTACCAGTTGTGTGCTCTCTTTATCCACATTCGCGGCGCAGCCGCAGGTGGAACGCTACATCGTCAGTTTTCCGGAAGGAACGCGTGTCAGTTACAACGGCGCGTTCGCCAGTGCATTTCCTCAGGGGTTGCCAGTGGGCATTGGCTCCGGTTTGTTATTTACAGGCAAGGAAGGGGATGCGCTGACATTTGAAACGGTCACCGATCGCGGACCGAATGCTGATTCGCCTGATGTGGGTAAGAAAGAGTCAAAAATCTTTGTCACGCCAGACTTCGCGCCACTGCTGATGAGAATTCGGGTTCAGAACGGCAAAGCTCAGGCCACGGATGCCCGACCGTTGCATGACAATAAAGGCAGTATTAATGGATTGCCGTTACAGAATGACGTCATCGGGTCAACTAATGAAATCGCGCTAAGCGATACGTTGAAAGTGCTGCATGGCGATAATCGCGGTCTGGATACAGAAAGCATTACGCCCGATGGAAAGGGCGGGTATTGGCTCTGTGATGAATATGGCCCGTTCCTGATTAACGTTGATGAGCGTGGCACTATTCTGGCCATTCACGGACCGCAGGCCGCAGAGGGAGAGAAAGCTCTGGCGGGTGGTCTGCCGAATATTCTCAAATGGCGTCAGCCAAATCGCGGCTTTGAAGGGATCACCCGCATGCCGGATGGGCGCATCATCGCCGCAGTACAAAGCACGCTGGATATTGACGGTAAAAGTAAAAAGCAGGCGCGATTTACGCGTCTGGTGAGCTTTGATCCGGCGACCGGGAAAACCGCGATGTATGGCTACCCCATCGACAGTGGGGTTTACAGTAAAAACAGTGACGCAAAAATTGGCGATATTGTGGCGATAGACAATCAGCATATCCTGTTGATTGAGCAAGGCAGCGACAAAAACGACACAATGCGCAACCTTATCTACAAGGTCGATCTCAGCCCGGCTACCGATCTTACAGCCTTTGATAAGCCGGGCGACTATCCGGAATTTAATGACGAGAAAGCGCTGGCGCAGCGCGGTATTAAGCTGGCCGATAAAACCCTGGTGGCCGATTTACGTCAACTCGGCTGGCAGCAGGAGAAGGCTGAAGGACTGGCGCTTATCGACAGGAAAACGCTCGCGATCGCCAATGACAATGACTTCGGCGTGAAAGCGGTCATGCAAAATCCGGTTAAAGGTAAGAAGCGTAAAGATTATCAGGTGACCGGGCAGGGGACGCTCACGATTGATGATAAGCCCGTGGCAACGACCATTGGCCTGAAACCCTTAGAGAAACCTGAATCGGACAGCGAGTTGTGGATTATTACGCTGGCAGAGCCGCTGCAATAAACGCTTTGCTCACTCAGGGCTGCATGCCTTTAATGCAGCCCCTTAAAGGGCAGCAATAATGGCGGCTTCCATTTTCCCGGGCGTGGTGGTTGGGGCAAATCGTTTGATCGGTTTGCCGTCGCGCCCGATAAGGAACTTAGTAAAGTTCCATTTAATACGCCCACCCAGCACGCCGGGCAATTCCTCTTTCAGGTACCGAAAAATCGGATGGGCTGCGGCGCCATTAACCTCTACCTTGCCGAACATCGGGAAACTCGCACCATAGTTGATGTGGCATGTCTGCGCGATCTCGTCGGCTCCGCCGGGCTCCTGTTTACCGAACTGATTGCAGGGGAATCCCAGCACCACCAGTCCCTGAGCAGCATACTTTTTGTAGAGGTCTTCAAGACCTGCGTATTGGGGCGTGAATCCACAATGGCTGGCGGTATTCACCACCAGAACCACGTTGCCTGCGAAGTCGTTCATTGAGATAAGCTCACCATTGAGGCTGGCGGCCTTAAATTGATAAAAGGGAGACATGTCACCCTCCTCTGAGCAAAACCCGGTATGCGTCAACAGTAGCACAGCACGAACAGCGGAGGGAGATGGTGCCCGGCAGAGAGTGCGCTCACAGACCCGTAATCCTGATGCCAATCTCTGCCGCCAGCGTACAGAATGATCTTTCGCTCCCGATGAGAGTCGGGGGCTATTCCTGCTGGACCTTAACCACAACTTTACCTTTTGCACGCCCTTGTTGAAGCCAGTCAAGCGCCTCCTGAGTTTTGGTGAAAGGGAAAACTCTGTCGATCACCGGCTTAATGTGTTCCGCTTCAATCAGGCTGGCTATATGGCTGAGCTGATTGCCATCGGGACGCACAAAATGAAAGGAATAATGCAGGCCACGTTTTTTTGTAAGCCGCACAATCTTACGGCTCATCAGGCTCAATATTAACCGCAGAACGATGTTCAGGTGTCTGGCTCGCGCGAAATCAGCGTTTAAAGGTCCAATCAGAGAGACTATTTTCCCACCGGGTTTTAGGATCTGCGTGGATTTCTCAATGGCATCCCCACGGAGCGTACCGAGAACAACATCATAATCCCTCAGCACCTGTTCGAATTCCTGTTTTTTATAGTCAACCACTTCATCTGCACCCAGCCGACTGACCCATTCCACATTAGCCGTACTGGTCGTCGTTCCTGTCTTTGCGCCAAGATGTTTCGCCAGTTGGATCGCAAAGCTGCCGATGCCTCCTGAACCTGCCGGAATGAAGACCTTCTGTCCCGCCTGCAGAGAGGTTCTCTCTGTGAATGCCTGCCATGACGTCAGACTCACCATCGGAAGCGAAGCCGCCTGAACGAAATCCAGATTCTTTGGCTTTATTGCGGCGTGACTTTCATGAACCCGCGCATACTCGGCCAGAGAACCCGTACCGGTATCGAAAATGCTGGCGTAAACCTCATCACCCGGCTTAAAGCGCGTCACGCGACTCCCGGTTGCGACAACCACACCCGCCAGATCGCTGCCGAGCGTAGCGGGCAGCTTAAAATGCAAAACCGGCTTGAACGTTCCCGCAGGGATCATGTTATCGATGGGATTCAGACCTACGGCATACACCTTCACCAGAATGTCTTCAGCGCCGTGAGAAGGATAATCGCTCTCTTCAAACCCCATTTCAGGTGATTTTCCGTAGCGTTTAAACGTAAAAGCTTTCATCGTTCGGGTTTTCATCATTCATTTCTCGCATCAAGCTGAAGGCTGTTTCGCACAACTTTGTCGAGCAAGGAAGCGGGCGCAAAACGGCGGATAAAATTGAGTTTTGCAGCCAGCGTTCCTGCTGTATAGCGTACTTTTGGCCGTGCGCTCTGCGCCGCGTTAACCACGACCTCTGCCACCACCTCAGCGCTTTCTGCTGTAGCCATTGCCTTACTGACCACCTTCGTTAACTTAGCCCGAATGAGTTCGTACGCTTCAAGCTTTGCGTCTGGTTCTATATTGTGAGCTTCAAACTGCGTTTTTATGTATGCCGGTTCGATGACGGAGACCCTGATACCCTGTGTGCGCAGTTCATGATCGAGTGCGCCCGAGTAACCCTCTACGGCATGTTTACTGGCGGCATACAGGGCGACATAGGGCAATGGCACGATGCCGAGAATCGAACCGATGTTAATAATGCGCCCACTGCCCTGATGGCGCATGTGGGGCAGCACGGCCCGTGTCACTCTTACAATACCCATAAAATTGGTGTCGAAGATCTGCCGCGCCTGCTCAATAGAACTCTCTTCTGCGGCTGCCGGAGAAACCCCGAAGCCCGCGTTGTTCACGAGAAGGTCGATTCGGCCCTCCCGCTGGATTAACGCCTCAATGGTAGCCTTAACCGACGCGTCATCCGTCACATCCAGTGGCAGTAAGGGAAAAGCGTGTTCACCTGCCGCCGGACCACGCCGGCTTGTGCCATAGACCCGATAACCCGCCGCAAGAAGTTTATTAGCAGAGGCTTCGCCAATTCCTGAAGATGCGCCAGTCACAAGTGCTACACGTATTGGTGTCATGATGAGTATGACCTTAAGTTTGCGTTTGGATTTTTCTGCAGGAAAAGAGACGCAGCCGCAGATTAATCATTGGCTTCACTCTCAGCAGAACCCCGATGGAGGGTTCCGCTGAAATGACTTTTATTACAACGTTTTGTAGCGATCTGCTGCTTCATCCTGTCTGATGTCTGACAGCAGCCCCTGACGGGCGGTATCCAGCACATCCCAGCGCTCAGCATGATGCAAAGGCGGAATCGTCACGAGCTCGCGGCGGTCAAAGCCTGCCAGAGCGGCGTCAACCAGTTCGCCGACTTCCATCATTTTCGGCGCGTTAGTGATGTCGATACCGGCGCGATTCCATATTTCGGTGTAAGTCCCCGCCGGAAGTACCGCCTGGATATAAATCCCTTTTGATGACAGCTCTACGTTCATTCCCTGAGACAGGAACAGAACAAAGGCTTTGGTTGCGCCGTAGACCGTCATAGCAAATTCCGGGGCGAGTCCAACGATTGAACTGATATTGACGATTGAACCTTCTCCGGCGTCGGCAAAACGGGTAGCCGCAACACTGGCAAGTCGCGTCAGGGCGGTTACGTTTAAGGCGATAAGCTTTTCCATGGAATCCGGTGTTTGCTCGGTAAAACTGCCGGACTGAGCGATGCCTGCGTTATTGATAAGAATACCTATCCCCGCATCTTCACGCAGGCGCGCTTCCACTGTGGTTAAATCACCCGCTTGTGTCAGATCGGCAGGCAGAACATCCACGGAAATGGTGTGTTCCTGTTGCAGTCGTTTCGCAAGGGTTTCCAGTTTTGTTTTGTCGCGAGCAACCAGAACAAGGTCATGTCCACGGCGGGCAAACCGTTCTGCATAGACCGCACCAATTCCTGCGGATGCCCCGGTGATAAGAACTGAAGGTTTTTTCATCATTTTATCTTCTTTGTTAGTGGGTCAGAATCGCCGTCGGCGAAGTATGTTAAGCACACCCAGGAATTTATTCGCTGGTATCGTTTAGTGACGGATAATCGGTATAGCCTTGTGCTCCACCGCCATACAGTGTTTCAGGATTGAGAGGGGCCAGAGGCGCGCCCGTTTTTAGTCTTTCGACTAAATCAGGGTTAGAAATGAAGGGGCGGCCGAACGCGAATAAATCGGCTTTATCCTGTGCAAGATGCTCAGATGCCAGTGCCAGGTCATAGCCATTATTAGCGATATAGGTGTTTCTGAAGCGGCGACGCAGCGACGTGTAATCGAACGCCGTTGCATCACGGGGACCGCCCGTTACCCCTTCGACGACGTGCAGATAGGCGATACCTGAAGCATTAAGCTGGTCTGCCACATAGTCATATTGTGGCTGTGGATCGCTGCATGAAATCGCATTGGCGGGAGAGACAGGTGAGATGCGAACGCCCGTACGCTCTGCGCCGATCTCATCTTTGACGGCCTGCACGACTTCCAGCAGCAGGCGCGCACGATTCTCTACAGAACCGCCATATTCATCGGTCCGCTGGTTGGCACCATCCTTCAGAAACTGTTCCAGCAGGTAGCCATTCGCGCCATGTATTTCTACGCCATCAAAACCGGCGGCAATGGCATTAGCCGACGCCTTTTTGAAGTCAGCGACAATCTCGTTTATTTCATGCAGTTCAAGGGAGCGGGGTTCAGAGACGTCAGCGAATCCGTTGTTCACAAAGGTTTTAGTTTCAGCGCGGATGGCCGAGGGTGCGACTGGTGCAGCGCCGCCGGGCTGTAAATCGACGTGTGAAATCCTACCCACGTGCCATAGCTGTACAAATATGCGCCCACCTTTCGCATGCACTGCGTCAGTCACTTTCCGCCAGCCGTCAATCTGCGCCTGGGTGTAGATGCCAGGCGTATCCTGATAGCCCTGCGCCTGCTCAGAAATCTGCGTGGCTTCGGTTATCAGTAATCCTGCCGTGGCACGTTGCGCGTAGTAAGTCGCTGCCAGTTCGCCCGGCACCAGTCCTGCTTCGGCCCGGTTACGGGTCAGCGGAGCCATCACTATGCGATTTGCCAGCGTGATGGACCCCAGTTCATAAGTTTGAAATAGCGCGTCATTGGTCATGATCATTCCTCGGTGAAGTAACGGGCAAAAGTAATTCTTTAATGATGATGATCGTAATCATTAATGTCAACTGGTTTGATTATGATCATAATCAATGTATAATCAGGCTCTGTGTCAGGAGGTAAAATATGAAAGTGTCCAAAGAGCAGGTTCGTGAAAACCGGTTGCGGGTCGTTGAAACCGCGTCAGCGCTTTTTCGCGAGCGTGGTTATGATGGAGTAGGCGTTGCAGAACTGATGTCAGCCGCAGGATTAACACATGGCGGGTTTTATAAGCATTTCGGGTCTAAAGCTGATCTGTTAGCCGAAGCGATGCGCTGCGGTTTTGCGCAATCCGCAGAAAAAACCCAGGGTGTGAGTCGCGAAACGTTTATCGAATACTATCTTTCCAGACAGCATCGCGATGATAGAGGAAAGGGATGTGTCATGTCGGCTCTGGGGACTGATGCAGCCCGTCAGTCTGAATCCATTCAGGAGACATTTGCGGCCGGGCTTGAACGGCAACTGGCTATTCTGGAATCAGAAAAAGCAACGCGCGCAGAACTGATCAATACCCTTGCGCATCTTGTGGGTGCGATAATGCTTTCGCGGGCCTGTCCGGACAACTCCGGGCTCGCTGACGAAATTCTGGACGTCTGCCGGACGCGTTTGCTTACGCCGGATGAAGATGAACATTGAGTCCCTATTTTTCCGCTCCACTGGTATGAAGCCACGACGCACTGACGGGAGTGTTCAGCTTGCTGGCGTGTAATTTATAGCAGCAGGCGTGCGAAATCAGGACCTCCTGTTCCGGATTTCGTACTGGCTGATGGATATAAACCTGCCGTCCATCTCCTGAACCAGCGACTCACGGTCAGCCGTTGTCGCGAAATCCAGGATACAGGCTCATTCCGCCATCGATAAATAGCGTTGTCCCATGAACGTAGTCAGATAAATCGCTGGCAAGCCAGACGACGGCATTCGCCACGTCTTCAGCTGCACCGATGCGCCCGTAAGGAATGAGTTTCAATAACTCTTTGCCTGCCTCGCCCTGCGTCGCTTCCTCGTTGATGGCCGTGGCAATAGCGCCGGGGGCCACGGAGTTAACGCGGATGCGATCTTCACCCACTTCCTGTGCCAGGCTTTTCATCAGCAAATCAACCCCGCCTTTTGACGCGGCATAGTTGACGTGTCCGGCCCAGGGAATAAGCTGATGAACCGAACTCATATGAATAATTTTTCCCACCGCGCGGCTGAGGTGAGGGCGGTGCTCCTGGCTGCGGAACTGTCGCAACGCAGCGCGCGCGCACAGGAACTGGCCGGTGAGGTTGACGTTAATAACGGTGTTCCAGTCCTCAAGCGTCATCTCAATGGAGGGCGCATCCTTCTGAAGCCCTGAGTTTGCGACCAGGATATCCAGTCTGCCAAATTCAGCAATCGTCTGGTCGAATAGGTTCTGTACCTCCGCTTCTTTCGATACATCTCCTTTAACTGCGATGGCACGTCCACCGTCTGCACGGATGTTTTCAACCAGTTTCTCTGCCGGTTCCGCCTGACTGTGGTAGTTAACCACCACACAGGCACCTTCTCTGGCGAGAGCTTCAGCACAGGCATAGCCGAGACCTGAGCTGGCGCCGGTGACCAGCGCAACCTGATTTTTGAGAGAAAAGATCATGAGGCTTCCTTAATTCAGTCAGTAATGGGCATCGTTAACCCGGCAGGCATCGTGCAGGATGGAATGGCGTTTGTTCGCTGACACGTTGACGTTCAGGCACTCAAACGCGGCTTAGCGGGTCAGCCGGATGCGATGCCTGGGCCTGAGTCACTGAATTATAGATGCGAAATTTAGGATTAGCAGCGATGACGGGCTTGACTGACGGGATCTTCGTTGCACAGGCTTTGCAGGAGCAGTGCCTGCGGGCAGGAAATGTGGATTCACCCTGGCAGGTTTTCTGGCGGGCAGGTCAATTGACTGCCCGATGCTCAGCTGAGTAACCGGGAGGCAATGCCCTGATGCCGCAGACAGCGGACGCCCGCTTAACCGGCGATGGCCGACCGGCAAAAGGGCCCGGCCTGAAACCGCCATCCTCAGCGAGGCCGGTGTCATCATCTATTCAGGCATTTTCTTAATAGGATAAGTCACGAGTGGTTTGATCTCCTTCAGCACAAACATGCTCTGCATCTCTTTGATGCCGGGTAACCGGCGTACCACGGACATGGCAAAATCGGCGTAGGAGTCGAGATCTGACGCCACCACCTGCAGGAGGAAGTCAGCATCGCCACCGATACTGTAGCAGGCCACCACATCCTCCAGCGCAGTCACTTCCTCTTCAAATTTTCGGGCCTCGGCTTCGCTGTGACTGTCAATGACGACCCGGATGAAAACCATCACGCCCAGACCAATTTTTTTGCGGTCAAGTACAGCACGGTAGCCCTGAATGACTTCATCTTCTTCCAGCTTGCGGACTTTGCGCCAGCACGGCGAGGCTGAAAGGCTTATTTTCTCTGCCAGCACCTGGTTCGTCACGCGCGCATCATCCTGCAGGATTTCAAGTATTTTCATATCTGTCGGGCTAAGGGCCATGCGGGAAAACTCCTTTCTACAGAGAGGCTTTAGAGGGTTATTTTTACCTAATCATCCGCATCGGGTAAATGATATAGGTAACAATTTTCTGCCCCGCTACGGCATAATACATTCATCTTTCTAATGAATATTATCAACGGAACAAGGAATGAACGGATCCTATGTTAATGCACATCGTCATGTTTACGCTGAAAAGTCCGTGGAGTTGGTCATCCCTGGAGACTATTGATGCAGAGAGAGCCACGCGTGCTCACCCGGATCATATTAATGAAATAAAAGGTTGGAGCTGTGGCAGGAATATCACCCGACGCGACATCGCAGCGGATTTTGTCGTAATTGGCCTGTTTGAGAACCGCGAAGATTTGAACGCCTATATTATCCACCCTGACCATCAGAAAGGCGTCGCCAAATGGAAATATATTGCGGACTGGAAGGTGGTTGATATTGAATTTCCCGGCGACTTTACATTAAACCGTGGTTTGCTCTCTGTACTGAATACGCTTTCGCACGCACATTAAGATCCATTCCAGAGAAGTGAGGAATTACGATGAAGTTCGACGCCAGTCAGCATCGCTGTACGATTATTATTGATAAAGATCTCCCGGCCGGTCTTGCCATGAACGCAGCAAGCGTTATCGGAATCAGTTTTGGACGCACGGTCGATAATCTCGTTGGACCTGATATGCAAAGCCTCGATGAAGTCAATTACCCCGGTGTTATTTACGCGCCTCTCCCGGTACTGCTGGCTTCAGGTGATTATCTGCATGAATTACAGGCCAGTGCTGAAAGTGATGATGAGATGTATGTCATGCCATTCAGCGCACTGGCACAGTCGTGTAAAACCTATGAAGAGTATGGCGAAAGAATTTCGTCTGTGAAAAGCGAGAATATTGAGCTGGTCGCCATTGGCATTATCGGGCCTAAAAAGAAGCTGACCCGAATGACAGGGAATCTGCCGCTCTACAAATAAATCATCTTAAAGCGCGTTAAGCAGCCGATCGCATAGCGATCTCACCCTGCATGCCTGCCTGTTTTTATTTTAATTTATCCTGACTAAGGAAGAGAAGATGTACGCTATTTTTAAAGAACGAGTCATCGCGCAGGCGAAGGAGGTTTATTATCTGCATAGCGCCTTCCATGCGGGTAATATCAGCCTGAATGAGCTTGGTCTTCATCAGAATAATAAACTGCGAGAAGTGGTGAAATATGTTGCAGAGCATTCACCCTTTTATCGCGAGCATTTTAAAGGTTTAACGTCTTCCGATATTGAATCATTAACTACCGCTGGTCTCACGTCTCTTCCGTTCACGACTAAAGATGATCTGAGAATGCAAGGCGCAGCGCTGGCATCTGCCCCCCTTCATCAGAGCTGGATTTATTACGAAACGACAGGCACAACGGGGAAGCCGACGCCGTGCCCGCGTAATGAAACCGATTCGGTGCATAATAATACGCCTCTGATTATTCATTACCGTAATATCTTTGAGCAAATTGCGCCCCATCATGTGGTGGGCGTCATGGGGCCAACAGAACTTCATTCGACCGGGGATACCTTCGAGGATGTATTCCGCAGTCTGGGTTACAGCGTCGTCAAAATGTGGCCGCGTTCGCCCGTCGTGGGAATGAAGCGGGTAATGGCATTAATTAATGAACTGCAGATAACCGCACTGGTCTGTACGCCCGCCGTGGCGATTGCTGTAGCGCGTTTCATTAAAGATTCGGGCGGGGACCCATCGGCAACCAGCGTGAAGCTGATTCTTACCGTGGGTGAATTGACCACGCCACCTCTGTTAAGAAACATAGGTGAGATCTGGGGGGCAAAAGTCTATAGCTGTATGTATGCCTCACAGGAGTCTTCTATTCTTGCCGTGTGCGCACAGGATAGTCACCTCTACACCGTCCCGCTGAACAACTACTACGAGATTATCAACCCTTTCAGTGGCGCAGCCTGTGACATCACCACGGGACAGGGGGTAGGTGAGTTAGTCATCACGCATCTCTATAAGGGCCAGAAACCGCTAATCCGTTACCGTACCGGTGACATGGTACGGTCAACCTTGATGCCGGATGGCAGCCAGAAAATTGTGCCGATTGGTCGTGTTCGCGATGTCCTGACGCTCAACGGGCAGGCTTACTGTGCCTGGGACCTTGAAGCCGCGCTTCTTGAAAAACTGGAAGGCTGTCTGGATTACGCTATCCAGATTGACAACCGCGAAGGGAGAGATGTGCTCAACATCACGGTGGAGATGTTTAACCGGCAAGCCGATGTTTCTTCGTTACTCAGCAACGTCAAACGGCATATTGAACAGAACATTGCCGGTGTCAGCATTCACCTGATTGATGGCGAAACCAGTCGCGTAACCGGCACCTCTGCAATGGTGAGCTGGAAAGCGGCACGTATTCATGACCTGCGTCCGGCGGCAGATAACAGCGATCGTGACGCGGCACTTGCGCTGATTAATCGGGGATTTGAATGATGACAATCAGTGACGCTGATAAACGTGATGAAACCCGGTCGCCTCACCATCTATGGAGCTACCTCAACGGCGAGTTTATTACCGCCGATAGCGCGCTGTTACCGGTTACCACCCAAGCCTTCAATTATGGCACCGCTGTGTTCGAAGGTATTCGTGGTTACGCGCATCATGCTGATAACACCGTTAATGTGTTCCGTCTGGACGATCATATTAACCGGCTGATTCAGTCAGCCTTATTACTGCTGATTGATGATCTACCCGAACCTCAGGCGTTAAAGGCGTTAACGCTGGCGCTTCTGAAAAAAAATGATGTCGAAGACGACTGCTATATCCGACCGATAGCATATAAACGTCATCTTTTACCTGGCACCGGATTTGGCGTAAAGCTCTCCGGCGTCAGTAGCGGGCTTTCGGTTAATAGTCTGAATATGCGCGCCTATATAAAGCAGGGGGGGGTGAAGTGTACGGTTTCAGGCTGGCGTCGCATTGCCGATAATTCTATTCCCGCGCGGGCTAAAATTACCGGCAGCTACGTCAATTCGGCTCTGGCAATGGAGGCGGCTCATCGTGGCGGATATGATGACGCCATAATGCTTAACCACCACGGTTACGTTGCCGAAGCGACCACATCCAACGTGTTTATTGTGAAAAACAGGACGCTCATTACTCCGCCGGTTACCGCTCATATTCTGGAGGGTATTACCCGCAGCACCGTCATTGAACTGGCTACAACCTGCCTTGATCTGCGTGTTGAGCAACGGGATATATTGCCTTCAGAACTCCTGACGGCGGACGAATGTTTTTTAACAGGCACGGGCGTCGAAATATCGCCTGTCATTCAGATCGACCATCGCAAGCTGAATAGCATGGATGAGAAAAGTATTTCCCTGTCTGTTAAAGGTCTGTATGAAAAGTTAGTCCGCGGTCAGTTAACTGACTTTAATCACTGGCTGACTCCTTTCTGTTAATTCATTAATTTAGGTGAAAAGATGCGCCATCATTTTATGGATATGGGCTTAACGCATGTTGTGAATTATCCCATTCATACTTTAGGCCCTTCAGGAACAAGCAGCGAATATGCCTCAAAATTTTTCCATCGCTGGATGGGTGATCATTATTCTGACAGCTCTCATACGATTCATCTTGATGACTCCTATGAACTGGCAAGAAAAAATATTGATGAAGAGAACGGGTTATTAATTGTCGCCAATGCGTACCCTAAAATTAACGATTTTTATATGGACACCCGTCTGAAACTCTTAGCAACATTCCTTTATGACACGCCTCTTTATGGGCTGGTTGCTAACAGGGTTTTACCGGACAGGCCTTTGACGGTTGCCTCTCATCCGGCGCCTGTTCCATTGATTGCCGAATTACTCCCGGCCGGATTACGTATTGCAAAGATTGTTGAGATGTCTTCTACCAGCGCGGCAGCACAGGCGGTGGCCTGCGGTGAAGTGGATATTGCGTTAACAACAGAAATTGCCGCCAGACTGCATAACCTTAATTTTATTTCGCGCACCCGCCCGATACATATGCTCTGGTCTGTTTTCGCCTCAACGATTCGTAAAGGATAAAAAATGACAATGTTTAAAATGCACACACTTGAAAGTGCACCCGCTGCCAGCCGCCCTTTGCTGCAAAGCTCCATTGACGGTTTCGGCTGGATTCCCTGGCAAAGTGCGTTCATGGCAGAGTCGCCCGCACTGCTCGCTTCTTACCAGTTCGCCCATGACGCCTTCTCTCAGTGCTCGCTGACAGAAGAGGAGCGGGCCGTTGTCTGGATCACCACAGGGCTGCTCAATCAGTGCGCCTATACGGTTCAGGCGCATAGCTGGATTGCGCAGCATAAAGGTGTATCGGCCGACATCCTGAGCAGGCTGACTGAGCAACCTGAAGCCCTGCCGGCGAAGCTGGCTGCGTTATACCACTTTACCCGCGACGTTGCTCTGGCTCAGGGTCAGATATCGCACAACGCGGTTAAGGCGCTTCTGGCTGCAGGGTACAGCCAGCAAAATGCGCTGGATGTGGTGCTTGGGGTCGCCCAGAAAACCATGTCAACGCTGCTTAACAGCATGGCAGATACCCAAATCGAACCGCATTTTCAGACCTTTTCGTCGCGATAACCACGGACATTCACCATGCAATTTATCCATCGTGAGCAGGTTGAGCAGATTTTATCGTCTGCGACATGCCTGCAGTTGAGCCGGGAGGCGTTTACCCTGATGAGCAGGGGCAAAGTTAAACAGACTTTGCGGAGTGTTATCGCTTCTGAGCAAGGTTCCCTGATGGGCACCATGCCCGCTTACATTGAGGATGGCCCCTATGCGGGATTCGGGCTCAAAACAGTCAGAGTCGATTTCAATCATCACAATCAGTCTACGTCCCATGAGGGGTGTATCCTGCTTTACGATGCCACTGATGAGGGCGATATCGTGCTGGTTGATGCCGCGTCTGTGACAGAATTACGCACAGCCGCCGCATCTGCACTGGCTACGGACCTGCTTGCTCACCAGAACGCAAGCCATCTGGCAATCCTGGGAACAGGGGTTCAGGCGCGAAAACATGTTCAGATGATCATGGCCGTTCGTGCAATCACGTATATCTCAGTCTGGGGAAGAAGCCGGGCTGGCGCGGCGCAGTTTGCAGCGTGGTGTCAGCACTATTCCGGGCTGCCCGTTACGGTTGCGGAAACGCCTGCTCAGGCCATCGCTCAGGCGGATATCATTTGTACGGTGACAGCGGCAAAAGCACCGTTTCTTCGCGCCAGCGATCTGCCTGCGCGCTGTCATATCAATGCCGTGGGGGCGTCTGCCCCCGGCTTTCAGGAAGTGGCGCCAGATATCTACACGGCGGTCAATCTGTATTTGGATTCCAGAGAGGCCGTCTGGAACGCCTCCTCCTGCCTACTTAAGGCAAAACAGCAAGGATTATTACTTCAGGACGCTTCAGGCACGGAAATAGGCACCCTGCTGACCTCAGGCGATCGTCCTGACCTCCCTGTGTCACAGAGAACGCTGTTTAAGTCCGTGGGGCTTGCCGTGCAGGATCTGGTTTTTGCCCGGGCTATCGTCGCCGGAAGCCGGTCCGCTATGAACAATACGCTGAAATAACTTTTCGCCCTCTCTTTCGACAGGAATCACTATGTCAGGAACTGCTCAGATACTCTCTTACATGGCTGCATTGGGACTCGCGGCCGCCATTCCGGGGCCGGGGATGACCGCATTAGTCGCCCGTAGCGTCAGTGGCGGTCTGATGACCGGCTTTACGATGCTGGCTGGCCTCATTCTTGGGGATTTGATCTATTTATCGATTGCCGTCTTTGGTCTGGCGGTAATCGCGCACAACTACACCTCCATTTTTACGCTGATTAACTGGGCTGCTTCACTCTATTTATGCGTGCTGGCATGGCAGTTCTGGTGCCACCAGCCGCAGGCGATAAACATCAATCAGAAAGCGACAAAACGGGAACTGGCATCGGCGTGGTTTTCCGGGCTGACGATTACGCTGGGCAATCCGAAGACCATCGCTTTCTATATGGCGATATTACCTCTGGTGATCTCGCTGGATAATGTCTCGTTGCAGATGTGGGGGGGAATGCTGGTGCCACTAACCGTATTTGTCCTGCTCTGTATTGGCGCAGTTTTCATTCTGGCGGCGCTCAGAATACGCCACCTCCTCACCAGCGAAAAAGCGCAACGACGCCTTTTCCGATCGGCCGGTTTCATTATGATGCTGGCCGCGGCAGGCATGGTCATTAAGACGCTGTAAAATCCGGTGGCTCCGCCTGCCGGCAGGGGCGGACTGGCACGTCTGTCCGGGATTGGCGGCAGTTGCGAACCCGACGGTCAGCGGCAGGGGCGGTAAGACGTGCGGCTGACCTGTCGCCTTGATATCAGCTTGATCGCTTAACGCCACGCCGGTGGCCGTCAGGCTGCAGGGGGGCTAGGCTGCACAGCCTGAATGCTGCGGGAAACGGACAGCAGCTTGCGGCTGCGGGATAACACATAGTTAACGCTGCACGGTTTCTCTGGCCGCTGCCAGCGCAGCAGCTGGAGGGTGATAAGCCCCGCAGCAGTTCACCGACTCACCCTCATGGAAGTTAACCGTCCTCCGCAGGCCTGCGTTACTTAACCTCTGCTTCCCTTTCGCAACGATCAGCGTCCCTCCTGACGATTACCGTTAATCAGCGCCAGAGATTCCCCGCTGCCTGCTCATTTACGGCATGCCCGTCACATAAACTAAAACTGCCTCATACTTTTCTGTGACAAATAACACAACCTGATTACATCTTCCGGCGGAGATGATTTTTTATCGTGATAATAGTTTTACTGAGTACATTGATGTTGTACTGAGTACAACAAGGCACTTTGCGCTTAGCGCGTTAAGTGATGAAAAAATTGTGAGGATCATCATGTCTGAAAAACAGCACATCACGACTTTCTCTGCCGATATTGAGCAGCAGACCGTTAAGAAGGTGGTCTGGCGCATTTTGCCCTTCCTGATTATTTGTTATCTGATTGCCATTATCGATCGCGGCAACATTGGTATGGCTTCGTTACAGATGAACGAAGATTTAGGACTGTCGAAAGCGGTATTTGGTTTTGCGAGCAGTCTGTTTTTCGTCGGTTACTTCCTGTTCGAGGTTCCCAGCAACCTCGCCATGCAGAAAATAGGCGCAAAAATCTGGATCTCCCGCATCATGGTGTCGTGGGGCATCATCTCGGTTTGTACCGCCTTTGTAGAGAGCGCCAATACCCTCTATGTACTGCGCTTTCTACTGGGGGCCGCGGAGGCAGGATTTTTCCCGGGCGTGATTCTGTATCTGACATACTGGATCCCCGGTAAGTACCGTGCCCGCGTGATTGCGACTTTCATGGTGGCTATTCCTGCAGCGAATTTTGTTGGATCGCCAATTTCTGGTCTGATTCTGTCACTGGATGGCTGGCTGGGCATGCGTGGCTGGCACTGGCTATTCATCCTGGAAGGCATTCCTGCGGTGATTCTGGGGATTGCGGCCTTCTTCGTATTAAGCAATCGTCCCACCAGTGCCAGCTGGTTAAATGAGGAACAAAAAGCGTGGCTGAACAGCACCCTTGAAGCTGAAAATGCGAAGAAGAAAGCCATTGGTCACATCTCTCTCTGGCAATTGCTGCGTCACAAACATATCTGGGTAATGGCGCTGATCTATGCAGGTGCGTCTGCGGCGGGCTCAACGCTAAGCGTCTGGTCTCCGCAACTGCTTAAATCGTTTGGTCTGGATAACCTGACCACCGGTTTGGTCAATGCAATTCCATATGGTCTGGCATCGGTTCTTATGATTGTCTGGGGCAGAAGTTCTGACCGCAGCGGCGAGCGTCGCTGGCACACCGCGTTAACGCTGTTTCTGATTGCGGGTGGTTTGCTGTCCGCCTTCATCACCAATAGTCTGACCGGCAGCGTTGTCATCCTGTCGCTGGTTCTGATCGGGGCGTATTCGATGAAAGGGCCTTTCTGGGCACTGGCATCGGGGTGGATGTCATCCACTACCGCTGCTGCGGGCCTTGCTGCAATCGGCGCGGTGGCCAATCTGATTGGGGGAGGACTGATGGTTAACGTTTACGGCATTATTAATCAGGCGACCGGCAGTCATACTCTTGCCATGGTGCCACTGGCTATCCTCTGCGGTGCTGGAGGTATCGCTGTGCTGGTCATGGGCCGTAAAAAAGAGTCGGCGATTAACGTTGAGAATAACGCTTCGCCAGTCGGCAAATAATCTCACCAGGCCAGCAGACATTAATCAAAATGTCTGCTGGTCACACCGCCCGGCTTTTTATCCCCGTAACTAACGCGCCGCTTGCTGCAGGCACCTCAACCAGTGAGAACTGCCTGATAGCCTCAACGCTAAAGTGCATGATGAAACCAGCAACACAATACTGCTGCACATCCTTCTGGCGGGTTTTAAAAAGTCTGAGAGAAGTGCACATGAACCTGCGCTGAAACGACTACAAAACGATCTGACACTCATCCTCGTCCAGAAAGAGATCAGTAACAATCTGACAAGAAAATTCCTTTCCTCATCACTACTGACTTAAACAATCTCAGGCTAGTTTATCCAATTAAAATGGATATACGGAGCCGCTAAACGTGTTTACATCCTCTCTGAATCATTCAGCATGCGAGCTTATAGTTATATTGACGTTAGGGCTGGCAGTTTCCATACCCAATGCGAACGCGGTTAACGCTGAAGAAAACCAGCAGATTAACGGTCTTGTCAGAGAGCCACTCATGCTACCTGTGACTTTACCAGAGGGTAAGCCAGCACTCCTGGAAGCTTTCGTGACGCGACCCGCCGGAGATAAACGCTGGCCTGTTGCCCTTATCACCCACGGCACGGCGGAGACGGCTGAGTTCGATCGGCTGGAAATGAACCCGAACTGGATGTCAGGAATGGCACTGGCATTCGCCCGGCACGGCTATGCGGCGGTGGTCGTTATGCGTGAAGGTTACGGGTATTCAAGCGGCGGTGCTGAATATACCGGCAGTACCTGTGTTGAGCCGCGGCATGATCTTGCCGGAAAACGGGATGCTGAAGACCTGCTGGGAGCGCTCAACGCTATCAGGCATGAGCCCTGGGCATCCCATCATTCAGCCATTCTCGCCGGGATGTCAGCGGGTGGTTTTGGCGTCCTGGCTACGGGGGCCCGCCAGCCAAAAGGGGTTCAGGCAATCATCAACTTTGACGGCGGGCGGGGTGCCGGAAAGGGTGGGTCGTTGTGTGACAGAGCCGGGTTACTTAAAAGCTTTGCTTCCATGGGCGCCACTTCGCGCATTCCTTCGCTTTGGCTCTATTCGCAAAACGACACATTATTCCCGCCTTTCACCGGCATCTCTTTTTTCCATTCTTATACTTCAGCAGGTGGTCTCGCCAGCTTTATCGTGATGCCACCTTATGATACTAACGGTCATACTTTTATAGAATCCGCACCTGAAGAGTTCTGGTGGCATCCTGTCGCTGAATTTCTTCAGAAACAGCGGTTGGCATACAAGTCGATAGTGGCGACACGCATTGAAAGACTGCCTCTGCCGCAGACTCTCAATAGCGCCTCAGGAACCTTAGCATTCAGAAAATATGAATCTGCACAGCTTTATGAAAAAGCATTTGCTACCGATGTCAGAGGTGTTTGGGGAGTGTCTTACCGGGCGCGCACAACGAAAGATGCTGCTGCGAGGGCGCTTAGCAACTGTCAGATGTATGAGCATACCGCGAATGTGAAGTGCAGGATTTATGCTGTCAATAACACCCTCATGCCGTGATAAAATTAAATGGGTCAGTAACGTGATTCCTCGGGTGGAATGAACGTCTCTGCATATTGCGGATGTATTCTCATTGATCAGGTTTACAGGAAGGGTGTACGGCTTAATAAAGACACCTTCCCATGACCGGGATGTTTAATAGGCAAAAAAGGAATAGATGTGGAAGTAATTGCAGAACTGTGTCCTCCAGAGGAATGGGAATCAATGGTGAACATTTTTACTGAAATGGAAGAATACTATTACGGTAAAGGAATTATTCATGAGTCACTGTTGAAAAACTATCTTCATACTCAACTGTTCAGCACACTCTCTGGCACACAGGTCATCAGGGCGCGCTGTGGTACCCACATCGTTGGGCTGGCCTGCTGCACTATTCTTTATCCTTCTCCCCGGTATAGCGGTGAGTTTCACATCAAAGAACTTTTCGTCTCTCAACATGAGAGAGGCAAAGGGATTGGTAAATTACTCATGCAGTTTATGGCGCAACTTGCCCTTAAGCAGGCGTGTCTCAGCCTGAGCTGGAACGCAGAAAAATCCAACCATCGTGCAAACCGTTTTTATCAGTCACTCGGCGGAAAGATCAACGACAGTATCGTGAGTTATTCTCTGCAGGGTGACTCCCTGAGAACACTGGCTACTGAAGGTTAATCAGATCCTCACAACGCTGACCTGAAGAGAAGATAATCGATAGCACGCTTTCATGAGTTGTCAGCCGTTTTCAGGGAGGTCAGCACGATCGCCACGGGTTGATGGATGCGAAATCACAATAAATTCCACCGGAAACCTGGTGTCATTTCTGGCCTGATGCTTTGCTCCCGGCGGGATTTCGAGTCCTTGCTGAGCCTTGATGTCATGTTTCTCACCCTCTGACTCCATGGTAAGAACACCACTGAGTACAAAGAAAAATTGTCTTGAGACGGCGTGCCAGTGGCGTTTTTCAGACGTGCCTGGTGGCATCTTTTCATGAATGACCAGCATGTCCTGGCGATTTAACAGATACCAGCCGTCGCATTCTTCACCCCATACATAGTGCTCTGCGTTTTCCTTAGAAATCATCCTTCTCATCCTTTTAGCCTGAATCTAATGAGCGCCTTCAGGATGAGATACAGCACTGAGTGAGTCATGTCTAATCTTTGACACTCAGAATTACGCTGCTGGACTTCCTTCCTTAAGCGTTACCGCCAGAACATCCAGAACGTTACGTGCTGCAACAGTGCCCATCTTCACGTAAGAGTTATCACTGACGCCGCCGATGTGTGGCGACAGAATTACGTTCTCAACATTCTGCCAGATATGTGGTGCCGTGAGGGGTTCTGAGTGGAAACTGTCCAGTGCTGCCCAGGCCACGGTGTCATTCTTCAGCGCCGCGCTCAGCGCGTCATCATCAATGAGTCCGCCGCGTGCGGTGTTCACCAGAATGGCGCCTTTTTTAAACAACGCCAGTTTCTCGGCGTTAATCATCTGGCGCGTCTGTTCGGTGAGCGGGCAGTGCAGCGAAATGACGTCAGACTGTTGCAGCAAATCGTCAAGTGAGGAGGACTCACACTCATCAGGGAAGGTTTTGGCAAAAGGATCATAGGCGAGAACCTTCATGCCAAAAGCCCGGCCAATGCGGGCAACGCGACCACCAATTGCGCCCAGCCCCACCAGTCCCAGTGTTCTGCCTTCCAGCTCAATGGACTTATGGGTGGATTTATCCCAGTATCCCTGACGCATACGCTGATCCAGCGTTATCACCGATTTGGCGCAGGCCAGAATCAGCGCCCAGGTATGCTCGGCCACGGCCGCTGCGTTGGCACCCGGCGCGGACTGGACACTGATATGGCGTTCTGCCGCTGCTTTTTGATCAATAACGTCAATACCGCTGCCATGTTTGGAAACCACCCGCAGGGCAGGTGCGGCGTCCATGATGCGGGCGTTGATTTTACCGTAGCGGACGATAATCCCCACCGGGTTGTGCTGCTGGCAGAGCTGGAATAGCGTGTCTTCGTCAGGTTGGTTGCCAGCATAAACGATGCGGAATTCAGTCAGCAGATTCAGCGCCTGCGGTGCCAGATCGTTGCCGGTCACCAGAATGACGGAAGATGATGTTGTCATCACAGTGTCTCCCCCTCGTGCAGCATGCCTGCGATTTGAAGCGATTTCTCTAACCAGGGTGCGCGCAGGTCGCCATCACGAATGGCTGCAATGCGGCCGGTCTCAAAATCCAGTTTTTTCTGTGCCAGTTCGAGCAGCACCGGAACGGCTTCACGCGGCAGAACCACCACGCCATCAATATCACCAATGACAAGATCGCCTGGCTGAATGGCTGCGCCCGCCACAGAAACAGGGAAGTTAACGCGTCCCGCAACAGATTTAGTCGGGCCGCAGGGATTCAAGCCTGCAGAGAAAACCGGGAATCCGTTTGCGCTCAGTGAATCGGCATCACGCACCGCACCATCAATAATGATTCCGGCGATACCAGACGCTTCAGCCTGAGTGGACATAATTTCCCCGATTAAGGCACAGCTGATATCGCCTTTGCCATCGACAACAATCACATCACCTGGCTGAGCAATTGCCAGTGCGGCGTGAATGGCGAGGTTATCGCCTGGCCTGACTTCAACGGTAATTGCCGGTCCGGCGACTTTCATCGTCGGGGAGACAGGTTTAACGCGACCATGCAGCGTTCCACGTCGTCCGGCAACATCAGCGAGTATCGCTGCCTGATACTGCGCAGCCTGTTTTACGAGCTCTGGCGCGACACGGACAATATCGCGATTGATAAAGGTATTCTCTGCATTAGGCATAAATCATTCCTCGTTTGTTTTACCAGGTACAATAAGGTTGTACAATATAAAACAACTATATCTATGTTAATTCCGATCGCACCAGTGTTAAGCGTTCATTTGTGATGTAAATACGATGTGAATCACAAATTGCGCGGTAAACTGCCTGCCGTCGCACACAGGAGGACGTACCGATGGGGAATGAAGGCGTAATTGCCGTAGAAAAAGCGCTGGCGCTGCTGGATTGTTTCAAACCTGGCGAGGAGTCGCTGACGCTTACCGCCCTGGCGCAGCTGTCGGGCTACCATAAAACGACGGTTTATCGCCTGATGAACTCACTTGAGCGCATGAACTATGTGATTCGCCGCGACAATGGCGTTTACACTCTGGGGCCCAGACTGCTTTATCTGGGCAAGCTCTATGAGCAGTCCTTCCATCTGGCGAGTATTGTTCAGCCTGAACTGCATGCACTGGCGACCGCGACGGGCGAAAGTGCCTCATGGTATGTGATGGAAAATGAGCAACGACTCTGCCTTTTCAGAGCCGAGCCGTCGGAAGGTTTACGCGAAACGCGCCTGCCGGGCACCTTTCTGCCGCTGGATAATTCTGCTATCGGACAGGTGCTTCGCTACTGGGGTCTGAATGAACCTCTGTTTGACACTGCGCCTATGCTTCCCCTGTTCACGTCAGGTATACGCGATCCGCATATCGCGGCGTTCTCAGTACCGGTGTTTGGCGAAGGTGACAAACTGATTGCGGCGCTGGCACTGACCGGGCCCGCATCACGCCTGACGCAGACAACGTGTGACGGTGGGTTGGGTAAACTGATGAAAGAGGTGGCCAGCAGGCTTTCGATTAAATCAGGCGCGCACAAAGTGATGTGCGATAATTTTTATAAAATTTAGCGGTCAGCTTAACCCGCCTGCAGCGAGGCTTTTATGCACGGATTTAACCCGCCGGCGTTTAAAACCTCGCTCTTGTCATGAAAAAATCCCCACTTCCCGACCTCAACATGAATTTCCTTCATGTTCGTTGAAATTTAATCACTTTTTTTCAACCCGGCGTTGAGGCATAAAGTAAGAATTGTTAATAACTTTGAGTCATATGAATGCTTGTAAAGGGATAGTAACGCTGGAAAAACCCTTAAAACAACCATTCATCTCAGCGACCAGGATACCCGATAGCGATGAACAATTTAGCCTTTACCCTCAAGCGCATTCGTTTCGACGAAAACTATAATCCTTCGAAAAATACGCGGGCGACGACTAACTTCGCTAATTTAGCGCGCGGCGAAAAACGTCAGGAAAATCTGCACAACGCCCTGGCGATGATCGACAATCGTTTCAACGCGCTGGCGCACTGGGACAATCCTAAAAGCGATCGCTATTCTGTTGAACTTGAGATTATTTCTGCTGAGCTGAATCTTCGCCCGGAAAGTTCCGACGAGCTGTTCCCGGCGATTGAAATTCTTAAAACGCACATCGTGGATCATCAAACCGGTCAGCGCATTGAAGGGATTGTCGGCAACAACTTCTCATCCTATGTGCGTGATTATGATTTCAGTGTCGTGCTTGCAGAGCACAATAAAGGCCAGTCAGAGTTCAGTCTGCCAGATGATTTTGGTCAGCTGCACGGCAATATTTTTAAAAGCTTTGTCAACTCAGCGGCCTATAAAGAGAGCTTCAGTAAATCGCCGGTTATCTGCCTGAGCGTGTCGAGCAAAAACACCTACGTGCGCACCGGTAACCATCATCCGGTACTGGGCATCGAATATCAGCAGGATGCGCCTTCCCTGACTGACGTTTACTTCGGAAAAATGGGTCTGAAAGTGCGCTTCTTCATGCCGCAGGGCAGTGTTGCGCCGCTGGCCTTCTACTTCCATGGTGACCTGCTTAGCGATTACACCAATCTTGAGCTGATCAGCACCATCAGTACGATGGAAACGTTCCAGAAAATCTATCGCCCGGAAATTTATAACGCCAATTCTGCAGCCGGACAGTGCTATCAGCCCACGCTGCAGCATCAGGATTATTCATTAACCCGCATTGTTTACGATCGCGAAGAGCGCAGCCGACTGGCCGTCGAGCAGGGCAGGTTTACTGAGGCGCATTTCATCAAGCCTAATCAGACACTTCTTGCACAATGGTCTGCTGAATTCGTTCTTTGATTAATTAAAACCAGAAGGTCACCTGCTATGAAAACCTTATTACCGACATCCACCGCGGGCAGCCTGCCTAAACCTTCATGGATTGCGCAGCCAGAGGTGCTCTGGTCACCCTGGAAATTGCAGGATGATGAGTTAGTTGACGGCAAAAGAGATGCGCTGCGTCTGTGTCTGGACGATCAGGTTCGTGCCGGTATTGATATCGTCAGTGATGGCGAGCAAACCCGTCAGCACTTCGTGACGACGTTTATTGAGCACCTCAGCGGTGTGGATTTTGAAAAGCGCGAAGTGGTCCGCATCCGTAATCGTTACGACGCGAGCGTCCCGACCGTGGTGGGTGAAGTCTCACGTCAGAAGCCTGTGTTTGTTGAAGATGCGAAAATCCTGCGCAAACTGACCGATCGTCCTATTAAGTGGGCGTTGCCGGGGCCGATGACGATGATCGATACCCTGTATGACAATCACTACAAAAGTCGTGAAAAGCTGGCCTGGGAATTCGCAAAAATCCTGAATCAGGAAGCCAAAGAGTTAGAAGCAGCAGGCGTGGATATCATTCAGTTTGATGAGCCTGCGTTTAACGTCTTCTTCGATGAGGTGAATGACTGGGGTATTGCTGCGTTAGAGCGTGCCATCGAAGGTCTGAAATGCGAAACCGCCGTTCATATCTGTTATGGCTACGGCATTAAGGCGAATACCGACTGGAAGAAAACGCTGGGTACAGAGTGGCGTCAGTATGAAGAGGTATTCCCAAAACTTCAGCGTTCGGCTATCGATATCGTTTCACTGGAGTGTCAGAACTCGCGCGTTCCGATGGACCTGATCGAGCTGATTCGCGGTAAAAAAGTCATGGTCGGTGCTATCGACGTGGCAACCCATGAAATTGAGACACCTGAAGCAGTGGCAAACACGCTGCGCAAAGCGCTGCAGTTTGTGGATGCTGAAAATCTCTATCCTTCTACCAACTGCGGCATGATCCCGCTGCCGCGTCAGGTGGCCAATGGCAAACTGCATGCGTTGAGTGCCGGCGCAGAGATTGTCCGCAGAGAGATTCTGGGAAAATAAACTTTTCCTGAGCAGGCTCAGTCCGGCTGGCGATTCGCTAGTGAGAAACCAAAAGCCGGACTGAGTAGTATTCCCTGTGCTGGGAGTGGGTTTGCACAGGGATACGTGTCAGCATTAAAATTACGCTACTACCTATCTTCTGCACCTTCTCTTTTCCCGCCAGCCTCATCGTTAAAATATCTTCTGCCCTGATCCCTTACTCATATCGTCATGTTATATCTGTTGTTAAAGCTGATATTGTCAGTCAATCATCAGGTAAAAGGATCGAAGATGAATACAATATTTGAGTGGCGCCATAACCATTATCTGATCAGTACCGACAAGAAAAAATCAGACCAAAAGGCTAACCGGGAGAACTATATCTGGACGATTACGCGGCCTGATATCTATGCCGGGAATAATCGTTAAATAACCACGGCTGAACAGCGATAATCCGTTCAGATACAGCGCGGTGTAAATACATCATCAAGCATGGATGTCTGCCAATAAACGGATCAGACTGGCCGCAGGACGATCACAGCGTATCGACACGCCTTGCTGGTGTTATTTCTGAAGACACAATCAGCCGGATCGCCCAGTTCCAGACAGTCGCCAGCCGCCATTTCATACGTGCTGGAGCCCGCTTCGAAGGTCAATGACCCTTCCAGTACCCATATCAGCTGACGTCTCGAAATATACGAGATAGCGGGCATCGGCACAGCGGTATTGGCGGGCAGTTCGACACTGACCAGATCGACCGGCATCTCACCCGGTGAAACGTGCCGACGCAAATAGCCGGTTTCAGGATCCTGCCATACCGGCTGATTTTCGTGCCTGACCAGCGTTCCTGTCTGAACTTCGGTCTGGGCCAGAAGCTGCGAGATGCTCATGTCAAAAGAGCCCGAAAGCCGCGCTAACAGCACTGCCGTCGGGCTGCTCTCTCCACGCTCAATTTTGTGGATCATCGCCCGCGATACACCGGAGTGACCTGCAAGGTCAGTCAGTGACCAGCCGCGTCTTTCTCTTTCATCTTTAACCTTTAATCCGATCCGGATATTCAGGCTATCTTCTTTACTGGACATTTCATCTAACATAATGGATAACTATCATTGTGTACAATTCATCTACTTTAGTGAATGGGCAAAGGGGTGTCTACCATGATTATTCGTGCGGCTATTGAAAGTGATGCTGATGTGATTGCTGAGATTTATAACGATGCGGTGCTTAACACCACGGCTATCTGGAATGAAAGCAGGGTAGATGTCGCGAACCGCATCGCATGGATACACAGTCGTCAGCAGGCGGGTTTTCCTGTGATAGTGGCAACGGACAACGATGAAAGCGTGCTGGGATATGCCTCATTCGGTGACTGGCGGCCCTGGGATGGATATCGCCACACCGTTGAACACTCTGTTTATGTTCATAATCACGCGCGGGGACAAGGCATAGGTGATGCCCTGATGCGGACGTTAATTCAGCTTGCCTGTAAGAGCAAAAAGCACGTGATGGTGGCGGGCATTGAATCGGAAAATGTAGCGTCAATCACACTGCATAAAAAGCTGGGCTTCACGGAGGCGGGCACCATGAAAGAAGTCGGCAATAAATTCGGGCGCTGGCTGGATCTGACATTTATGCAGTTGCGTCTGGATGACCGCAAACATCCATGACTATCACTGCCTGAAAGTTAACGCGCGCATGTGATGGCGGACATCCTTTGGAGGCTGAACGACATCGTGTGAATGAATTGTAAATTCATACACCAGCCGATATAACAGACGGATAACCACGCATCACCGAGGCAATGATGGCGCTTTCACACGAGTTAGTCCTGATATTCACCACCTATCTTGTCGCCACGGCCAGTCCCGGGCCGAGCAATATGGCCATAATGGGCACGGCAATGAAAAAGGGCAGAGGTGCCGCACTGGCGCTGGCGGCGGGTGTCGTGAGTGGTTCAATGATCTGGGCGCTGCTTGCCGCCTGCGGTGTGCTGACCGTGCTGGCAACCTTCGCCCAGTTACTGATTGCGTTAAAAATCGGCGGTGGCTTGTATCTGCTCTGGCTGGCCTTTAAAGCGGGCAAATCAGCATTACGTCGCACGGAAGCCAGTGACTTTACCGCCAGCGATGATCGTGTAGCTTATGGCAGACTTTTCCGGCAGGGAATACTGATGCATATCGGCAATCCTAAAGCGATTCTCACCTGGGTAGCCATCATGTCATTTGCACTGAAGCCGGAAGGGATGGCGTCAACGCTACCGATCATTATCTGCGGCTGTGCGGCCATTTGCATGTTTGTCTTCGGCGGATATGCTCTGCTGTTCTCAACTGCCGTCATGAGCGCCTTTTACCGTCGGATTCGTCGAGGACTCGATGCGCTGTTAGCCTGCTGCTTTGGTCTGGCAGGGTTAAAACTGATATTCAGCCGCAACTCGTGACCTTTAATGATGAGTGATAGAATTTTGCTTCTGGCTTAAAACCTGAAATGATCGGGTAATTTCAGAATCCCCACTTACAAGGCAAAAAAATGCAAGGCGCATGTCTCTGCGGAACCGTGACTTTTGAACTATCGATTACACCCAGGCACTTTTATCGGTGCCACTGTTCACTCTGCAGAAAGCAAAGCGGAACCGGCTACAATCTTGCAACGCTGGTGAATGAGACAGACTTTAGCTGGCTATCCGGTGAAAGCCAGCTCGCTTCCTGGCGTAAACCGACCGGTTATCGCAACGATTTTTGTTCCAGCTGTGGTTCGACCGTACCTAACGCGCTGCGTGACAGGCCCTATATCTGGATCCCGGTGGGTTTACTCAATGAACCTGCCGATATGCAGTGCATCGGAGATTACTGTACCGATGACGCGATGCCCTGGGACACAACCTGTTCAGAGACAAATCATGCCGGGCCTGTTGAGTCGCTGAATGCGCTATTGGCGAGCTTAACGTTACTGGATTAATAACAGCAGCCATGGTCAGTTATTCGTAACCGTTAAACCCCAAAATTCCAGACAGGCATTCACATCAGTTGAAGAATGCAGCAGAAGTTTAGGGAGCCTGACATCGTCATAAAGTTTCTTATGGCGCTTTCTGTTCTTTGGGGCAGTAAGGATAATATATTTCAGCATATCCAGGGTTATATGCTCTTTGCGTATTCCGAGACCGCCAACTCGCGGCGTGAATGAGTAGCATCTGCGAATATACCGAAACAGCGCGACTGGCACTTTTACATCCAGAAGAATGAATCCGGTGGCGCGCGCGAGACGTTCTTCAATACATTTTGTGTAATTCCCATCCATTACCCATTTTTCCTGACTCACCGCGGCAGCGTGCAAGCGGAGAAATTCAGCCGGTGCTCTGGGAATCCATTGGCTTCCCGGAAGATGGTGAAGTTGATCCAGATGAATGGCAGGTAATGCTGTTTTGTGGGAAATAGCGTCCGCTAAAGTCGATTTTCCGCTGTTCGACGGGCCCATAATACAAATGCGCGGTCCGAGCGCGTCTAAAGAAAGTAATGTGGTCACAATATTTTCCGGGATTATTCTGTCAGGAAAAAGATAAATGAGTACAGCTCTGATAGCCATCCGCATACCGCAATGATGAGATTTAACGGGTAAAAAGCGTGTAAAAACGCCACCAACGGTAAAGGTCCGGGAACAAAAAGCACAGATCACACATTTACAAATTTAAATGTGTAAATATAATGGCGCCTCTTCACACATCAGAGGACTTTTTGTTATGCCGTCACTTTTTACCCCCCTGAACCTGGGCGATCTCAAACTTCGAAACCGCATTGTCCTGCCGCCGCTGACGCGTTGCCGCAGTGAACAGCCGGGCAATATTCCCGGCGAGATGATGGTGGAATACTACCGTCAGCGTGCCGGTGCGGGACTGATGGTCACTGAAGGCACCCAGATTGAGCCTCGCGGGCAGGGCTATGCATGGACGCCGGGGATCCATAGCGACGCGCAAATCGCGGGCTGGAAAAAGGTTACAGAGGCGGTACATCAGGAAGGTGCCACCATTTTCTGCCAGCTCTGGCATGTTGGCCGCGTGTCACACAATGAACTTCAGCCAGGTAAACAGCCACCGGTAGCGCCTTCAGCCATCGCAGCCGATAACGTCCGGGTATTTATTGAAACCGGGCCAGGCGCGGGGATACTGACCGCACCCAGCGAGCCACGGGCACTGACCACAGAGGAAGTTAAAGAGATCGTTGCGCTTTACCGACAGGCAGCGGAGAACGCCAAAGCAGCCGGTTTCGACGGCGTGGAACTGCATTCCGCTAACGGCTATCTGATTAACCAGTTTATTTCAGAGCATACTAATCTGCGTACGGATGAATATGGTGGCTCAGCGGAGAATCGTCTGCGCTTCCTGCGTGAAGTCGTTGAGGCCGTCAGCTCGGTCTTTGGCAGCCATCGCGTGGGCGTTCGGTTTGCCCCTCTGTTTTCGAGTACTGACGAAGAGCGCGTTTATCTCGGTCTGGTTGAAAGCGATCCCCATGCCACCTACATCCGTGCCGCTAAACTGTTGAATGAACTTGAAGTCGGTTATCTCTCCATTGCCGAAGCGGACTGGGATAATAGCCCGGACATGCCTGAAAGTTTCCGCGTTGCGCTGCGGGAAACATTCCGCTCTCCGATCATCTATTCCGGTCGTTACACGGCTGAAAAAGCGCAGCATGTACTGGAAAAAGGCTGGGGCGATCTGTTTGGTTTTGGTCGTTCATTTATCGCTAATCCTGATTTGCCTGCACGCATTAAATCAGGTCATCCGCTGAATGAGGTCGACCACGCTTCTCTGTATGGCGGCACGGAGAAGGGTTATACTGACTATCCTGTTTTTCAATCCTGATACTCTGTGAGGCGGCATGTCCCCCGAAAATGCCCTGAAGTTACTGTCCAATCCAACCCGAGTGGCAGTGCTGAAGTGGCTTAAGCATCCTGAAGAAGCGTTTGCGGGCTATACCCAGCTCTATCCCTTCGATCAGTATGGCGTCTGTGCCAGCCTCATACAGGACAAGGCGGGCTTATCACAGCCCGCCACGTCGTTATGCCTGAAAGCACTTCACAGTGCCGGGCTGGTCGAAGCCAGCAAAGTGGGCAAATGGACCTATTATCGTCGTGCTGAACCGCGTATTCGTGAAATCACCGACGTGCTGACACAATCACTGCAGGCGCTGTAAGGCGACTGCAGTTTAAACACCCTCTCATTGCCTACTGCTAACGCATTGCATTTGACTCTGGCGCAAAACCTTGCCTGTCCCCTAAAATTCTTAGCAGCCATCCTGTGCGCGCTTGACGAAGCTGCCCGCTTCACTTACAACTAAACCCGTCAGGGGAGTCTCGCCAGAGAGACTGAGAGGCTAATAGCGCATCGCGCGGCTTAGCGACCCTTAGAACCTGACCCAGTTGATACTGGCGTAGGAAGACGGGTATCGCATCAGATACTTGCCGCAGGGGCGCATGCACGACGCCTCTGCCTTTTCCCTCCGTATCACGGGTCTTCGTTAACGTATAACGAGGCCAAAGTGAAATATCTCATCCAGAATCTCTCTCTTCCTCGCCGGTGGACATCATGAGCCGCTGGTCGGTGCTTGGCAGTGGCGTGGCCGGGCTGTGCGTCGCCACACTGCTGATGGAGCGGGGCGAAACCGTCGAAATCATTACGCAGCCTGACTGTCGTGCCGCCTCACACTGGGCGGGTGGCATGCTCGCGCCCTGGTGCGAAGCGGAAAGCGCGCCTCAGCAGGTGATCGATTGGGGCCAGCACGCTGCAGGCTGGTGGTCGCAACGTGTTGATGGCGTGGAACAGCAGGGTACGCTGGTGGTTGCGCCGCCGCGTGATAGCCGCGAACTGACGCGCTTCGCCAGCATGACGGAAAAACATGAGTGGGTCGTACCGGGTGATATCGAACCGGCGCTGGAAAATCGCTTTGCCCGTGGTCTGTATTTTGCGGCGGAGGCGCATCTCGATCCCCGCCTGGCGTTGCAGCAACTGCGTGACAAATTACAACAGGCTGGCGTGCCCTTACACAGTGGTGAACCCACCGGCACCATCATTGACTGCCGTGGCATTCACGCCGCGGATCAGCAGCCCGCGCTGCGCGCCGTACGGGGTGAAATGCTGATCCTCCAGACGCATGACGTTCAGCTCTCCCGTCCTGTCCGGCTGCTGCATCCTCGCTTTCCCTGCTATCTGGTGCCCCGAGCAGAAGGGCACTTCATGCTGGGTGCCACCATGGTCGAAAGTCACGACAGCAGTCCGATTAGCGCCAGAGCCATGATGGAGTTGCTAAGCGCCGCTTACAGTCTGCATCCGGCGCTGGCTGAAGCGCGGATTGTGGAGAGCGGCACCGGCCTGCGCCCTGCCTATCAACAGAACCTGCCGGAGGTTCGTTTTGAGAATGGCCGTTTTTCGCTCAATGGGCTGTATCGCCATGGCTTTTTGCTGGCGCCGATCATGGCTGAAAACCTCATGCTGCAACTGACTCAGGAGATGACTCATGCGAGTTCAACTTAATGGACGCACGATTGAAACCGATGCAGGCACGCTGGCGGAACTGCTGCAGGAGCAGCAGATCGACCCGCGCTCCGTCGCCGCCGCGCTGAACGGTGAGTTTGTGCCGCGAAGCCGGTATGCCAGCCAGCAACTTGAGGCGGGTAATCAGCTGGAAATCCTGTCACCGATGCAGGGAGGTTAATGATGTTCTATCAATTTGCGCCGCAATCCCGCTTTCTTCTGGGTACTGCTGGCTATCCGTCTCCCGACATTCTGCAGCAGGCGATCGACGCCTCAGGTGCAGAAATCATTACTGTCAGCCTTCGACGGGAGGGCAGCGAAGGGGGTGCCTTCCGCACGCTACTGCAACAGCTCAACAAGCGCATTCTGCCGAATACAGCCGGTTGCCACACGGTAAAAGAAGCCGTGACAACGGCGCAAATGGCGCGTGAACTGTTCGACACGCCATGGATCAAACTGGAAGTGATCGGCCATGCTGACACGCTGCAACCCGATCCTTTTGCACTGGTTGAAGCCGCCCGCATCCTCTGTGCTGACGGTTTCCAGGTTTTTCCCTATACCACCGAAGATCTGATTGTCGGTGAAAAATTGCTGGAAGCGGGTTGCGAAGTGCTGATGCCCTGGGGCGCGCCAATTGGCTCCGGTCAGGGGCTGCGCAATATCGAAGGGCTGCGCACGATGCGTGCGTGGTTTAAAGATGTGCCGCTGATTATCGACGCAGGTATCGGCTCACCCGGTCAGGCGGCGCAGGCTATGGAGATGGGTTTCGACGGTGTGCTGCTCAACACAGCGGTGGCAAAAGCAGGCGATCCGGTGCGGATGGCCGGTGCGTTTGCTGCTGCGATTTATGGTGGACATCAGGGATTCCAGGCGGGCCTGATGGAGCAGCGTGATATGGCCTCTGCCTCTACGCCCATTTTTGGTCTGGCAGAGTTCTGAGGAGAGACAATGGCGCGTTATCAGCGACAGACCATGTTGCCTGAAATTGGCGAAGCGGGGCAGCAGCGGCTGGCCAGGGCAAGCGTGCTGGTGGTGGGCGCGGGCGGCCTCAGCGCCACCCTGCTGCCGTTACTGGCAGGTGCGGGCGTGGGATTTATTCGTCTTTACGATGGCGATCGTGTTGAACTGCACAATCTTCACCGGCAGACGTTGTTTGGTGTCGGCGATGTGGGCGAGCCTAAAGCACACTGTGCGCAGCGTGCGCTGGCGCAGCGAAATCCTGACTGCCTTGTCGAGGCGCATTCACACCTGCTGAGCGCCAGTCAGCTACCGCAGGCGCTGGAGGGAATCGATCTGGTGGTGGATGCGGCGGATAACTTCGCCATTACTTATCAGCTTTCTGACGCCTGCTATCCGCGCGACCTGCCGCTGATCTGCGCCTCGGTGCTGGGGCGTAAAGGGTATGTCGGCGGATTCTGCGGCGGTGCGCCCGGCTATCGCGCAGTGTTCCCGCAGTTGCCCACAGCCTCGGGTAACTGCAATACCGCTGGCGTAATGGGACCTGCGGTGGCGACGCTGGGTGCAATGCAGGCACAGATGGCACTGAGTGTATTACTCAGGCTGATGCCATCGCCGCTTGGCTGCATGATCCAGTGTGACTTTGTGGACTGGCACATCAGGCAGTTTCGCTTCGATGATGCACCTGAGCCGGACACGCCTGGCACGCCTTTTATCGATCGTCTGATGCTCAGGGATGATGACTGCGTTGTGGAGTTGCGTAGTCTGGAGGAGGCGTCTGAAAGTGTGGCTGATAGGGTGTTACGGATTCTGCCGCAGCAGATAGCAGCCTGGCAGCCGCCATCCGATCAGCGCGTGGTGCTGGTGTGCGCCAGTGGCATGCGCGCCGCCCAGGCGGCGGATAACCTTGCCGCGCGGGGCGTTACGCGGCTGGCGCTGATGGCAGCGAATACGCTGTAGGAGGCGGGTTTAAATCACCTCGACCAGCTGGAACGTCTCGAAGATCAGCTCCATTTCGCTGTGGAAATAGCCTTCACGTTCGAAATAGCGCTGATGTTCCTGTCGCCAGTAGTCGAGGCTGAGATCGCCTTCACCCTCCAGCATCGCCATCTCTGGCGTCACGCGGTCAAAGCGCGTCAGGAACAGTCCGGTGGTGCGGATAACACACACCGGCTGCTTTTCGCCGTTCAGAACAATGCTGTAACCGCCCGGCTGAGGCAAGGCATCCTGCTCCTGCCAGCTCCGCAATGAACCGCAGGTAGCCACCTTCTTTCCGGCAATAATCAGCGTTGCAAGCTCGCTGGCTAATTCCGGAGAATCACCAAATGCATCTGTAAATGCACCCGGATATTTGTCCTGTATCTGTTCAAGCGTCATTGTCATCTGCAAATCCTTAGTGAAATAAGCGCCTGACCAGCATAACTGCAGGCCAGCGGCGCCGTTTAGAGGATGTAGCAACGGCTCAAACGCTGCTAATAGCCGTACAGCTTACCCGGCCTGCTTACGGGAAAACAGGCATAATTATCAGGACATTGAAAGAGATGGCGTACTGGCTCTCTTAGCGGTGGTTTAAAGCCTGGCGCGGCAACGGCGGCCGCGCACGTAAAACTAACGCATCAGAAAGCTCGACCAATGTTCGATGTCGTCACCACTGCTGATTTCAGGTTGTACCAGACCATTGACCATAAAGGTCGGGGAAACGTGGATACCATTCTGACGAGCATACTTGCAGTGCCATTTAATCGCGTTCTGCAGGTCAGGCTGATCAAACGCGGCGCTGGCATCTACGCCACTGTACGCTTTAAGACGGTCCAGAATCTGATTTGGCGTGGTATCGCGATTCGGGCCGGTGCAGTGGTCGGTGAATTCGAACTCTTCACGATGATCGGCCACCGCCTGCATCACCTTCTTCGCTGCGTCTTTACTTTCGCAGGCGGCGGCAAGGATATAGCGGACAATCAGCCCGGAATAAAGATGCCATGGCTGAGATTGCAGCCGGATCTTCACGGTGATTTTATCTTCACCTGCGTGCGCCAGTAATGCGTCTAATTTATTGAATGCACGCACCGAAAAAGGACAGGTAGGTTCCAGGAAAACTTCAAACACTTCGGGGCCATGGCCCCACACCAGGACATCAGCATGCTGATACATCGGTCACTCCTAAAAGATAAACAGGAAGGTAAGAAATTTACTCTGGCAAATCCTCTTTATTTCAGCCAGTTGAGAATCAGCCGCAATTGTTACAAAAATCAGCAATCAATCACTGACTGGCGCGTAACAGGAGACAGGCAGGTCCATTGATCGCTAGAATTAAAGGCATTAGCATTCTCATTATCTGACTCTTTATCGTCAGCTGAACTGAAGAGCGCTATAGTTACCCGCAGAGTTTGCTATCTGCATGATGAAGCCATCTCTGCGACTTTCCTGCTGATCGCCTGCCCCGAGCCGATAAGCGTTAAAAGAGGTTAATTTTGCATACCGATCTCACCTGGAAAACTCTGCATCGCGTCATTAACCAGACGATCTCAGACATGCTGGACGAGCAGCAGAGTATTAATGTGTTGTCACTCCGCGCCCGATTGCATGAACTGGCAGAAAAAGAGGAGGATGAGATCATGGTCTTATGTTACTGGCAGGCGAGTAAAATTTTAATGCGATTGCCCGCCACGGTAACCGCCAGTCAGTTAATGGTTGCTGCACGTCACGCGTTTCGCACACCAATGGATCACGATTTAACCTGAAAGATATTTCACGCACGAAGGTGCCCGCCCCGTTCCCGTTATCCTCTGTTTATCTCCTGAACGCGGTTTTCCCCAACTTCTGTTAAAATTGAACCTCTGCGCCACTTTGCAGGATGCATGCTCGGGAGAAACTATGTTGTGGATTTGGAATGCCCTGATTGTTCTGGTCACCGTTATCGGTATGGAGATAACGGCTGCACTGGCGCACAAATATATTATGCATGGCTGGGGTTGGGGCTGGCATTTGTCACATCATGAACCCCATAAAGGCTGGTTTGAGGTTAACGACCTTTATGCAGTGGTATTCGCCTGCCTGTCGATTTTGCTCATTTATCTGGGCAGCACAGGTGTCTGGCCGTTGCAGTGGATTGGTGCGGGGATGACGCTTTACGGTTTGCTCTATTTTATTGTGCATGATGGCCTGGTTCATCAACGCTGGCCGTTCCGCTATGTTCCGCGCCGGGGTTATCTGCGCAGACTTTATATGGCGCACCGCATGCATCATGCTGTACGTGGCAAAGAGGACTGCGTCTCGTTTGGTTTCCTCTATGCGCCGCCGTTGTCAAAACTGCAGGCGACGCTGCGGGAACGTCACGGTGTCAAACGGGGCGCTGCCAGAGGTAAGCGGGACGTGGAGCAGGACGCGCCATCCGGGAAGTAACCGCCTGACCTGATGCCGCCACCAGCATAGCCAGTTTCTCGGGTGTGCTGGTGGACTGGCGTTGATCCCACGCCTGTGGACCCGCCTGAACCACTTTCATCCCGATTTTACGATACACCTGTTTCGCGGTGGCAATCGCCCACGCTGAGCGCAGCGGCAAACCGGGCAGTCCGGCTAACGACGACTGGTAATAGGGCTCGGCCGTCTCTACCAGCCGACGGGCAACGCGACTCAGTGCCTGGCGATTATGCGGGTCAGCCAGCGTCTCTCGTGTCAGACCCGCTTCAGTCAGCCACTCGGCGGGCAAATAGCAGCGTCCCGCTTCAGCATCTTCAACGATATCGCGCGCAATATTGGTCAGCTGAAATGCCAGCCCGAGATCACAGGCACGATCCAGCGTGGCATTGTCTCGCACGCCCATAATCTGCGCCATCATCAGACCCACCACGCCCGCGACGTGATAACAGTAGCGCAGCGTATCATCCAGCGTCTGATAGCGTGTCTCGCGAACATCCATCGCAAAACCTGCAAGATGATCAAAGGCATAAGCAGGCAGAATGTCATGCGCCATCGCCACCTCCTGAAAGGCCGCAAAGGCAGGTTCATGCATCTGTGATCCGGCATAGGCCTGACGCGTTTTCATCTCCAGCTGTGCCAGGCGCTGTTCCGCAGATTGCAGCGACGGCGTATTGTTACTGAAGCCCAGCACCTGATCGTCAATCACGTCGTCACAGTGCCGACACCAGGCGTAGAGCATCAGCACACTGCGTCGTGTTTTGGCATCAAAAAGCTTCGATGCCGTGGCGAAGCTTTTTGAACCCACTTCCATGGTTTCTACGGCATGGTCGAGCAGTGACGGACTGTTCAAGCCAAATCCTCCAGCATTAATCCTGCAGTGGCTTTGGCCGAACCAATGACGCCCGGAATACCCGCGCCCGGATGGGTGCCTGCACCGACCAGATAGAGATTTTTGATCGTCTTATCGCGGTTGTGCGGCCGGAACCAGGCGCTCTGCGTCAGGATCGGCTCCACCGAGAACGCCGAGCCCTGATAGGCATTCAACTCATCGCGAAAATCAAACGGCGTGAAGATGCGGTGCGTCACGAGCTGACTGCGCAGGCCCGGCATATAGTGCTGCTCCAGATAGTCGAAGATACGATCGCGCAGGCGCGGACCCTCAACACTCCAGTCGATATCGGCGGTGCCGAGATGCGGCACGGGCGCCAGCACGTAATAGCTGCCGCAGCCTTCAGGTGCCAGTGACGGATCGGTCACGCAGGGCGCATGCAGATAGAGTGAGAAGTCCTCTGCCAGCGCGTCTTTGTTGAAGATCTCATCAATTAATTCGCGGTAGCGCGGACCAAAGCAAACGGTATGGTGCGCCAGCTGATCATGATGATGATTCAGGCCAAAATAGATGACAAACAGCGAGTTACTCATGCGCTTATTCTGCAGGGTTTTCCCCTGCGCCACCGATGCCGGATGCTGGCTCAGTAATTCGCTATACGTGTGAACCACATCCGCGTTAGAGGCGACCGCACGGGTCGGGAATACCCGCCCGTCATCCAGATGCACGGCGGTAATTTTATTTTCCAGCGTCTCCAGACGGGCAACGCTGGCATTCAGCTCTACTTCCCCACCCAGATCCTCAAACAGCTTCACCATGCCCTGAACCAGCGCGCCAGTGCCGCCGCGTGGGAACCAGACGCCCCATTCACGTTCCAGTGCATGAATCAGGGTGTAAATTGACGACGTGGCAAAGGGATTTCCGCCCACCAGTAGCGAGTGAAAAGAGAATGCCTGACGAAGATGTTCATCTTCAATGTAGCTTGCCACTTTGCTGTAAACACTGCGCCACGCCTGTAATTTTGCCAGCTGAGGTGCAGCACGCAACATGTCGCGGAAAGAGAGAAACGGCACAGTGCCGAGTTTCAGATAGCCTTCTGCAAACACCGCACGGGAATAGTCAAGAAAGCGCCGGTAGCCTTCAACATCACGCGGGTTAAACGCGGCAATCTGTGCTTCCAGCGCTGGCTGATCGTTGTCATAACTGAATACCTTGCCAGACTCCCAGCAGAGGCGATAAAACGGCTTGACTGGCATCAGCTCGACATAGTCAGAGAGCCTTTTGCCCGCCAGCGTGAACAGCTCTTCAATGGCGCTCGGATCGGTGATTACCGTTGGACCGGCATCAAAGGTGTAGCCCTGATCCTCATAGACATAAGCCCGGCCGCCAGGCTTGTCACGCTGTTCCAGCAGTCGGGTGGGAATACCGGACGCCTGAAGGCGAATGGCCAGAGCCAGACCACCAAAGCCTGCGCCAATTACTGTCGTTCTATTCATTGCATCGCCTGTTGACGGTGAGGAGTCATAATAGCCTGTAATGCCGCCAGTACGGGAACCGGTGGCTTGCCGCTTAGGATACGCAGCCGATCAGACAAAGTGAGTTTTCCCGCATAAAAACGGGCGATCAGATCTTCGGGAAGTCCATAAAAACGTTGCATAACCTGCCAGCGCCGGTCAGCCGGACCCGCGAGAAACAGCATCCGGTTTAGCATGCGGAAGAAGCGCTGCTGCTGCCAGGCCTGACTGGCGAAATGCGCAATGGTGGCGTGCAGGGTTTCAGAGGTAAACGTCTGCATCTGAGCCAGCCGGTCAGCCAGTGAAACCGCCAGTGGCAGAGAGTAGCCAGTGGTAGGATGAAATAACCCGGCACGCAGACCACTGCAGGGTAAATCGCGTTTCTGCCAGAAGGCAGCCACGTCGCCGGTCAGTGTAATCGGTAACGCGCCTTGCTCTTCTCGCAGTAGCTGGTTCAGTTTCCAGCCCTGCTGCGCGGCATAGTCACGGATATTCTGACGGGCGCGATCGCCTTCCAGCGTGGCGTGATCAATATAATGGGTATCTTCAATCAGCAGTGTATCGGCAGAAAACGGCAGGCTGTAGACAAAACGATAGCCTGCCTGCTGATCCACCGTCGCATCCATGATGATCGGTTCAGTCAGTCCGTGTGGTTCACTGAGCTGCCACTCCTGCCCCACGAACGACTGGAAGCCCATACGCAACGCGGTATCGGACTGATAGCCACGACCATCGATCACCGCGTCAGTGTCCAGTACGCGGCCATCCTCCAGCGTGACCGAGCGTGAAGCGATGTTCGCCACTCTGGTGTTCAGCAGCAGTTCCGACGCAAATCTGTCACGAATGACCTGCGCAAAACGCTCTGCGGTCACGCAAAAATAGCCACTGTTCAGGGAACGATGTCGTTGAGGAAAGCGCACTTCATAACCGGGCCAGTGATGAACGACCAGTGGCGCAATCCAGTGATGCTGTGTTTCAGTCAGATCTTCCGCATGAAATGACCAGGTGTGATGCGCGCCTGGCTCACTTTCGGCATCAATTAAGAGAATGCGCAGGGACGGCCGCTGCTGATGCAGGCGCAAAGCAATCAGGCCGTTTGCCAGTCCCGCACCCACCAGAATAAGATCATACCGCGGCATAATCTCTCCTCTTAAGCACCGGTTTACGGGTCAGCATCGCCTGTTCGACAATGTCCGCTGCCAGTGTTGTCCCGCCCGCCTGACGAAGGGCGGTGCGCAGCGTTTTCATCTGCTCAACGTAACTCTCATCTGCCAGCAAGGTCTGGAGCTGGCGGGCCATTGAGTGGCTGGTGGTAAAGCGTGATGCGCGACGTCCGATACCGTGCCAGACCACTCTGGCCGCAACGCCTGGCTGATCAAAGGCCAGGGGGATCGCCAGAAGCGGCGTCAGGTGGTTAACTGCATCCAGCACCGTGTTCATCCCGCCGTGGGTGATGGCCAGATCGGCCTGCGCCAGAGCCGCTGCCTGATCGGCAAAATCGACCACCTGAACATGGCTGGCCTGCGCGAGTTTCTCCGCCTGAAACGGTGACAGGCGACCGCAATGCGCCAGCAATAACTGCGCGTCAATCTCCTGACAGGCACGGACGATGGTTTTAAACAGGCCGTAGCGATGACCCTGCAGGGTGCCGAGTGAAGCAAAAACCTTCGGTTTGTCGTCCTGCGTGAAATAGCGTGTCTTCGACGCAGCCGATGACGATTCCGCAGCGCGCAGAGGTCCAACCGCGTGGAAATGGTCGGGCAGGGTCTGGCGGGGAAAATCGAGTGCCGGGATAAGCTGGCTGATCTGTGCCAGCGGTGAAAAACAGTGATGCAGTTTTTCGCGCGATGCTAATCCCATTGCATGAGCATTGCGGGCGATCACCCGATCGTGACGCCGCATCAGCCAGTCGTAGATTTTTTCACTGGTGCGATAGCGTTCGCGCGCCTGATCTGTCCCTGCATAGTCAAATGGCATCACGGCCAGCGGAAAATCTGCCTCACGGTTTAGCGGCAGCGCACAGGCAACCGAAACGAAAGGCAGATTCAGAAACTCTGCTGCTAATGCACCGGCAGGTTCCATCTGATCGACGATGACGCCATCGATCGCCAGCGTGTTCAGCACCACCGGCAATTCGCGACAGAGCATATCGGTGCTGCGCGCCATCTCATTGATCAGTTTCAGCATCGACGGGCCAAGAGGATGCGCCGCCAGCTGCAGGGTATGCGCCAGACTGCCCGCGGGATGCGAGGCTAAGCCCAGCGGGAAAAAGCCAATTCGCCGGTCAGTGAGAAGCGCGCTGACGTCCGTCTGCTGGATAAAGGTAATCTGGTGTCCGCGCGCGATTAAAGCCTGGCTAAGATGCTGAAGCGCCTGCACATGGCTATAAAAGGGCGGTGCGATGACCGCGTAGTGGCTCATGCAGCATCCTTAACTGACGGCAGCGAGTTTTTTCTCAAACCAGGCCTGAACAAAATGATGTGTGGAATAACCGTCCTGACAGGCCGAGAGCAGATGCTCGCTGGCGCAACGCAGATGGTCTCGCAGTCGCGTTTCCACTGCCTGAGGCCCAAGCAGATTCACCAGCGTCGATTTACCCTCATCCTGATGGGTATCTTTGCCGGTATCGGCCATGCCGTCGGTAAGATCGTCCAGCAACTGGAAAGCCTGACCGAGATTCAGTGAAAAACGGTGCAGCTCTTCGCGGGTCTCTGCAGATGCTTCTGCCACAATGGAGGCCATCTGCATTGAGGCGCAGAACAGCGTGCTGGTTTTATAGTGATTGGTCATCAGAATGGCATCAGCACTGCGTGGTTTGTCACCCTCTGAGAGATCTTTGAATTGACCCTGCACCAGTCCCTGCATACCGACCGCATGGGATAACTCCGCGACGGCGTCTGCTCTGGCGGCCGCTGTTAAGCCTTCTGCCATGGCGACCACGCCAAATGCCTTACTCAGCAGTGCAACCGCGGCCAGAATCGCCACATGTTCGCCATACTGACAGTGAATGGTCGGCCGTCCACGACGCAACTGCGCATCATCCATGCAGGGCATGTCATCCAGAATCAGGGAGGCGGCATGGACCATCTCCACTGCACAGGCGAGATCAAGCAAACCGGCGGGCGTGACGTCGCAACCGAGATCGCGCGCGGCCAGCAGCAGCAGCAGCGGACGAATACGCTTTCCCGGTGCCAGCGCACCGTCGCGCATTGCAGCGCCGACCAGGTCACGTTCACTTTCAACCGGTAAAAGCTGGTCGAGCCGTTGCTCAATCTCGTTCAACAGGCTCGCAGCCTCACTGCGGTTGAAATTGACGTGTTGTTCTGCACAGACCGTCATCATGGCTGTCCTTATCTACAGAGGAAGTCACAGCAGGTCGAAATTCTTCGATGCCATCTTCAATAATCGTCCCCGACTGCCCTTGCATAGTGGGCAGGTTTTCAAAGAACGGCGGGTAATTCCATTACAACTAAGCGTAGTTCACAGAGATAAAAATGTCGGTAAATTCAGCAGCATTCCGTGTTTAACGTCGATAATTAACGGGGCATTCTGCCTGAATCAACCCAGTAATGCGCGCAGCGTTTTTATCACGCTGGCGACATCCTCGTCAGATAATGCGCCATCTTTGGCGAAACGCACAATTCCCTTCGGATCAATGACGACCACTGACGCGTTTTCCGGCAGAAGATGCCAGCTGTGAGCGGTAACGCCACTGCTGTCGATAATGAATTGCTGCCATGGGTCAGCCTTTTTACTGGACGCAATGCTGCGCACTACAAAAATGGCACTGCCGGGCAGAGCATCGTCAGTATTGACGATGGTGGTGGTCTGGAAACGGTCTCGCGGCAGTCGGGCCTGCTGAATGGCATTGATTAAAGGCTCGCTCTGATCTTTCGCAGAGAGACGACCCGCCACATGAATCACAAGACGCACTTTTCCGGTCAGAGTCTGACTATTCCAGCGCTGATAATGAATGTCGCCCTGTTTCAGCACCATTTCGCCTTTGTCGGCGACATAGACGGTGGGGACAGGAAAACCCGTTTTCAGGGTGTGGGCAGTGGCGAAACCCGAAAAAAGAAGGGCTATCATCAATCCATAATGGCGCACAGGGTCCTCACTTCTTTTTGGTTTACGTAGGCCAGCTATCTCATCAGCAGGCAGAAGATTAGTATCACATCTATGTTTCAGATCAATAAAGGCATTTAATAACTGGAGTCAAAATAGCGGGGAAGATCTGATTACTGGAGGTGTGAAATGAGTACAACACTGATGACGCTACCTGAATTTGCCCGTTATATTGGCATCGCAACCCCAACGCTGGCGCGCGCCTTTTGCTGTCGGGGATCGCTGGGAGGCGTGCCGCTGCCACAGGCGCTGGATGATGCCCCGCTGACGCAGCGTCACTGGCTGCGCGACGATGTCTGTCAGTTTGATCATGCCTATAAACGGGTTCAGGCGAGGCAGCAACGTAAAACGCTTTAATCAGCGCGGGGATAGTCCCGCGCTTTCTTATGCAAAATTATCGGGCTTCACCAGGAAACAGACCAGATTAGCCTCACGGTCGCCCACGATTTCAATGGTGTCATCCAGCCCGCTGACTGCGTCTCCACGACCCAGACGGTGATCGCCCACGCGGATAATGCCTTCAAGCACGGTGAGATAAGCGACAAATCCCGGCATTGAAGGCACATTGAGCGTATGGTTGCGCGCCAGCAGCGTGTCGTAGATATAGACCTCCTGGCGCAGTTCCAGTGGCGCGTCAGACGTTTCTGGCCCGGCCAGTTCGGTCCAGCCGTTGGTCATAATGCCCTGATCGCGTTCCAGCACCTGAGTCATCGCTTCCCCGCCCGGCTGTGAAGGCCGAATCACGGCCTGCAACAGCTCCGCTTCATACAGCGGCACCGACTCTTCGTACTGAACACCTTCACCCGCATTGACCACCATCACTTTCTTTGCAGAGAGCTGTGTGCGCTCGCCGTTGCTGTCCTGATGTTGCATCGAACCGCGCCAAAGGTAAGTGAACACTTCTTCATTCTGATGCTGCTGCATCGGAATCCGGGCATCCAGTTTTAACGACATCAGGTCAACACTGATCAGCGGGCTCAGGGCAGCGCCGGGCCGCTGGCGACGAACGGTGAAAGGACCGTACTCAAAAAGTTGCTCAGGATTTGCTCGCACAATGTTCATGATTAGCTCTTAAATAAAGTGACCAATAACAACGATCATAGACCTCAGACGTAAAATGAGAAGCCGGGGGACTTGCCCGGCTTCGTCAGTTATTTTGAATAATAGACAATTTGCCGTGCTGGCAGCCTACTTGCCCTGTTCGTCACTTTCACCCAGAAAGAAATACCAGAGTGGAATCGACAACAGCCCGGTAAAGACGGTGGAGTAGAGCAGGATCATCATCGCCTGAGTGATATACATAGTCAGTGACCAGTGGCTGAAAGGGATCTGATACTGATCAATCACGCCACCAATCATCGCATTTGCCATTACCGAGATGACAATCAGCGCCAGCACCGTGACGCTGCGCAGAAAATAACGCATCTCTTTACGTTTACCGGCGAAGCGCGACTGAACGATAGCCAGCGGCGACTGCTTATCCGGGGCGATTTCCACCTGAACGATAGCGGCTCGCTGCGCACTGCGCCAGCGCTGAATATCCAGCAGAATCAGCACTATCAGGCTGACACCCATAACGGGCAGGGCATAGCCCAGGGCCAGCATGACAATCAGACTGGTACCCTGTGCGTAGCGCGGCAGTGATAGCCAGGCGGACAACAGCGTCTGCGATGGGCTGAGCTGAGGAACAGCCGGGCGACGTATCCACCACATGCGGTAGCCCAGCACAATCATTGTGCAGAGACCAAAGCCAAACAGCGCCAGAATCAGCTGGTTGGGCAGGCCAAACAGCACGCCCATATGGGCATCCACGCCCCAGCGGGTCAGTTTCGCCACCAGCGGGAAGCTGGCGAACTCAACGCGATCGACCACGCTGAAATTAACCGGATTGATGGAAACTGCATCGACCTGGCTCGGCCAGCTGCGATCAATCTCTGACACTGTCCATGCCTGTTCAGCGTTCTTAGGCTGGCGCAGTTCCAGTTTCGTGGCGTGAAGTCCGGCCTGACGTGCAGCCGCCAGGGCCTGATCCCAGCTGGCATTCGGCTGATTCAGGATCACCGGCGGCGCGGTTTTCGCTGGCATGGTCATCCCGGACATCGTCATTCCTTCCATCGCACCGCGATGGTCAGCATGGGGATCGGCGGCTTCGGCAGGAACGTTACCATTCAGCGCGGTGTTAACCTGCGGCGTTGTCCAGCCGAAGTCGCTGCGCATCTTATCAATGTTGTTGCCCGCCCACTGTGACCAGGTCAGCCCCGTGACTGAAAAGAACACCAGGCCGATGGCCAGAATCAGACCCAGCGTGACGTGCCAGTGACGCGTTGCTGCAAAGCCACTCAGCGCTTTTTTACGGTGTCGTGGTGGCCGCGTGCCGGCCCATAAAACGAGTCCACCCAGCGCGGCGACCCACAGCCACGAAGCCGCCAGTTCACTGTAATTGCGACCAAAATCTCCCAGCAACAGGCCGCGATGCAGCTGATCCAGCCACATTCGCAGCGGCAACACACCGCTGGTGCCATACACCGTCATATCGCCTTTCACCTGCAGGGTGTAGGGATCGATAAACAGCGAGCGCGACTCAGATGGACCCAACTGAGGCTCAGCAAACTGCACCCGGGTTGTATCCAGCGGGCCTGGTGCGGGACGCACGGCGTAAATGCGCGCGGACTCACCGGCACGGGCACGGGCAGCGGCAATCTGAGCTGACAGCGGTTGTGCGACACCCTGCGCGTCAGTGGTCAGGGCATCGTGGTAAATCGCCTGTTCCAGCTGCGGCGTAAGAACGTAGAGCGTACCGGTGAGAGCGGCGACGAAAATAAACGGCGCAATAAACAGGCCAATATAAAAATGCAGGCGGCGAAACAGGTTAAAAACAGTGCCACGTGGTGCAGGGGACATTTCCCGATTAGAGGACATAGCATTCCACACTTTTCAAAAGACAAAGGCGATCTGGTGACGTTGTCACGCAATCGAATCAGTTAGCAGTCGGTGTGACGCAAAACAGGGTGGCGCACGCGGTCGGTGAAGGCGCAGTAATCGTCGCCATTGCGGCGGATTAATGGCAGAAGGAGGCGGGGCGCGGCTTATCAGGCACATCCACCAGATGAACGGGATAAAGACCCATAGCATCAGCGGCACATGAACCAGCAAATCGCAGTAACCACAGGCAAAGCCCGAACCCATCATCATCCCGTGATCCGCCATCGCCATCTCGCTGTGATGATCCATCATGGGCATCTCTGCGCTCATGGCAGAGGCATCCTGCATCATGGCGCGATGTTCAGCCAGATTTTTAGAGATCATCGGGGCAACAAACAACAGCAGCACGGCCAGTATCGCAATACCGGCTGTGAGTCGCTGTCGGATGTCAGATCTCTGCATGATTTTAACAGGCATTTGGGGTCAGAATTCAGGGCGGCAGTGTAACGCGAAGGGGATAAAAGGGTTAAATAAAGTGGCTTCTGTAGCGAGAAAATTCGCACTCTTTGAACATATTCACTTTAATTTCAGCATCATTTAACGTAGTTGTTACCACCAGAACACATACAAATAACATTAATGTTTCGGCTGCAGTTAAACCGAACCCATAAAGGACTAAGAATGAAAATTGTCATGCTGGATGGCGACACGCTGCCTGTTTCACTGCCGACCGGAAAGCAGAATGCTGACTGGGAAATTCGTGCACAGACTTCGGTCAGTGAAATCGTGTCGGCGCTTACGGGCGCCACAGTCGCGATCACCAATAAAGTGCCGTTGCGTGCCGACACCTTAAAACTCTTACCCGATCTGCGCTTTATTTGTGTCGCGGCGACCGGATATGACTGTATTGATCTCGATGCCTGTCGTACACGCGGCATTGTGGTCAGTAATGTTCCTGGTTACTCCACCCAAAGCGTTTCAGAGGCGGTTATCGCCGCGATTTTTGCCCTGCGCCGTCAGATGATGGCTTACGCCAGCAATACCCGCATCGACTGGCCGCAGGCTCAGCACTTCTGTCTGCATCGTCAGCCGATAGGGGATATTGGCGGCGCAATGCTGGGTATCGTGGGCAAGGGCGACATTGGCCAGGCAGTCGGCAGGCTGGCTAAGGCGCTGGGTATGCAGGTGCAGTACGCCGAGCGTAAAGGCAGTGACAGGGTGCGTGAGGGTTATGTCAGCTTCGAACAGATGCTCGCGACAAGCGATATTATTTCGCTTCACTGCCCGTTGAGTGACAGCACTCGTCAGATGATCGATCGTCAGGCGCTGGAGAAAATGAAACCGCATACGCTGCTAATCAATACCGCGCGCGGCGGACTGATTAACGAAGCCGACCTCGCTAAGGCGTTAAAACAGGGTGTCATTGGGGGCGCGGCGCTGGATGTGCTGAGCAGCGAGCCGCCCGCGCCCGACAATCCGCTGCTGGCGGATCTGCCAACTCTGCTGCTGACGCCGCACATTGCCTGGGCGAGTCGCAGCGGTGTGGAGAATCTGGTGACGGGCGTGATGGCCAATATCGGGGCCTTTATGCAGGGCGAGCCGGTTAATGTGGTGAGTCGGGCCTTGCGGAAATAGTTTTAATCTCTGACATGCGTTGATATTCAGAGCAACCTCGTAGAATTCAGGTGACACGTTTTACAGTGGTTATTAATCAGGCTATTAGTTTCGTTATCTCCATCAGTGACTAAACGTTCGTGCGTGACAGGAATTAGCGCCTTTTACTGGCTGACTCAGCCGTTGTAAGCGCTTCAGGAACAGAAAGGATTCTGGCCAGTGAAAAATAAGAACAGCACGCCCACACCTCATGATGCGACATTCCGGCAATTTCTGACTCAGCCGGATATTGCCCGGGATTTTATGGCGCTGCACCTGCCGCCGGAGCTGCGCATACGCTGTGATCTCAGCACCCTGAAGCTGGAGTCGGGGTCGTTTGTGGAGGATGACCTTCGGCAGTACTTCAGCGACGTGCTTTACAGTCTTAAAACAACCGCTGGCGATGGATATATCCATGTACTTATTGAGCATCAGTCAGCACCTGACAAACACATGGCATTTCGGCTGATGCGCTATGCAGTGGCAGCTATGCAGCGCCATCTGGAAGCCGGGCATAAGACATTGCCGCTGGTGATACCCATCCTGTTTTACACCGGCAGACGCACGCCCTATCCCTATTCGACCCGGTGGCTGGATGAGTTTGATGACCCGGTGCTGGCGGACAGGCTTTACAGCCACAGTTTTCCGCTGATCGATGTCACGGTGATTCCTGACGATGAGATCATGCAACACCGCAACATGGCGGCTCTGACCCTGTTGCAAAAGCACATCCGGCAGCGAGATCTGACAGATCTGATGGACAGGCTGGTATCCATTTTGATGGCAGGCGATCACTCTTCATCACAGGTGATATCGCTGGTACACTACATGGTACAGGCGGGCGAAACATCAGACGCCAAAGCCTTTGTACGGGAGCTGGCACGGCGTGTGCCCCAACACGAGAACGCACTTATGACTATTGCACAACAGCTTGAGCAGATAGGTCTTGAGAAAGGGATCGAACAGGGTATTGAACAGGGCATCGAACAGGGACGAAAAGAAGGTGTTCGTGGCGCGAGCCTGAGAATTGCGCGTAACCTGCTGATGAATGGTATGGATCGCAACACGGTTATGCAGATGACCGGTCTGAATGAAGACGATCTGACACAAATTTCACACTAAGATATTTTTTGCACTCTGATAATTACTGGTGCCTCACATCGCCAGTGCGCGGCACCCTTCAAATCAGACGGCTTTCCCAACATCCTGAAATTACGCCGTGTTTTATGACGGCGAGCTAAATATTCACGCTCAGCATCAAAATATCGAACGTCCCAGCTTATCAGTCAGCAATTCCAGCACAGCGGTTCCCGCGAGTGAATTACCCGCGCTGTCCAGCCCAGGTGACCAGACGGCGATGCTCATCTCGCCGGGAATGATAGCAATAATTCCACCCCCCACACCTGACTTAGCTGGCATTCCGACGCGCCATGCGAACTCGCCTGCGCCATCGTACATTCCGCTGGTGATCATCAGTGCGTTTATCTGTCGGGCCTGACGTGGCGTGATCATCTGACTGCCATCCAGCGTTTTTCCCTGATTCGCCAGGTAGATAAAGGTGCGGGCCAGCTCAATGCAGTTCATTGAAAGTGAGCAATAGTGGAAATAGGTCTGCATCACGCTGGTGACATCATTATCAAAATTACCAAACGACTTCATTAACCAGGCGATGGCTGCATTACGGGCCGAGTGTTCAAATTCAGAACGGGCAACATGGCGATCATAATTAATATCGGGCTGCTGACTGAGCTGACGCACAATTTCCAGCATTCGCTGCCGTGGTGCGGTCAGACGGGTTTCCAGCAGATCGCAAATCACCAGTGCACCGGCATTGATGAAAGGATTACGCGGCTTACCCTGTTCCAGCTCAAGCTGCACCAGCGAATTAAAAGGCTGACCTGAGGGCTCTTTGCCGACCCGCTGCCAGATTTCGCTGTCGTCATAGCGCGTCAGTGCCACAGTGAGTGAGAGCGCCTTTGAGATCGACTGAATCGAAAAGCGCGTCTCAGCATCACCTGCCTGAAAGAGGGTGCCGTCACGCAGGCAAACCGCAATCGCCAGATTATCGGCGGCCACATCGGCCAGCGCAGGGATATAGTCAGCCACTTTTCCCTGATGCACCAGTGGACGTACCTGGTCCAGGATCGCCTGCAGCAGAGCATTATTCAGTTCAGACACTTACCTTCTCCCGTCGATTCTTGCTGTCCGCATCCGCGACCAGCGAATCATTAATTGATAGCGGCTCGCCGCAATCTCAGCTAATAGGTTTTGACTGCGCTGCCAGCGGAGCCAGCAGCATCTGTAGCAGGCTCAGCAGGGCCAGTACACCGAAAGGCAGCGTCCAGTTACCGCTCTGCTCATGGAGCACGCCGAAAAACAAAGGGCCAAATGCCGCCAGTGCATAACCCACACACTGCGCCATGCCCGACAGTTGCGAGGCCTGGCGGTGATGAGTGGCTCGCAGATTAAACAGCGAGAGGCAAAGCACCAGCGATGCGCCCGCGCCCAGTCCAGCCAGTGTCAGCCAGATGGCGGCCCAATGCGGATTAAGCAGCAAACCCAGCATGCCAAGGAAAATACCCGATGAGGCAATAAATGCAGTGAGCCGGGCGTCTTTAACCCGCTTCAGAACCACCATACAGCCCAGATTGGCAATGATCGCAATCGCCTGATACCAGAATAGCAGCCAGCCCGCACGGTTCTGACTGAAGCCATTGTCCTGAGCAAAGACAGCAAACCAGTCGATCAGGGTATAAAATGCCAGCGACTGCAGCGCCATAAACAGCGCGATCTGCCAGCCCCCGGCTGATTTCCAGGGATGACGATACGCGACGGGCGCATCGGTTGCCGCGACTGTTGACTGCCGCTGACGCAACAGCGGCAGCCAGACAATCAGCGCCACCAGCCCGGGCAGTGCCCAGACGACCAGCGAGAGTCGCCAGCCGGCCGATGAAAGCTGGCTCAGCGGCACGGCAATGCCTGAAGCCAGGCTGGCAGTGATCGACATCGTTGCAGCATAGAGACCAATATATTTAGCGGTGTGGGCGGTGAAATCGCGTTTAATCAGTGGTGGCAACAAGACGTTGGCGGCGGCAATGCCTGCGCTAAGCAGCAGCGTTCCCCCCCACAGTGCTGCTTCGGCGGGGTGCCAGCGCAATAGTGAACCGGCCGTGATCAGACACAGCGCACCCCACAAACTCCGCTCCAGCCCAAGCTGATTTCCCAGCCAGGCGGCGGGTGGGGCGAGCAGGGCAAAGAGAATAAGTGGAATAAAATTAAACAGGCCCGCTTCACCGGCAGTGAGTCCAAACGTCTGACGAATATCCTGCAATACCGGGCCAGCGACAGTAATAGGTGCGCGAAGGTTCGCGGCAGTAAGCAGCAGGACGAACAAAAAAAACGTAGCGCTTGAAAACGCAGTAGGAGATTTAGCGGCGTGTTGTACAGGCATCATGGCAGGGATCATCACAGGCAGCAGTGCTGCGGGGGCGTTGCTTGACGTTAACGCTTACGCATCAGAATTGATGTCTGGGCGCTACTCTACTGACCGGTTAGCGGCGTGTAAAGCCTTGTAATGCTATGAGATAGCGCAAATGCGATCTCGCAGCACTGTTGGCCGTTTTACCGATCAGTGAAATTCAGGTTCAGGGAAGTGACCGCAGTCATTCTGGCTGGGATTGGTGCCGGGCTGGCAGGTCTGCTGACGGGTTTCGGCTGCGGGAACCTGTTTTTCAGCGTGCCATGGGGCGCTGGCGCTACATGCACTAAGAAGTGAAACCAGAATCATCACACTGACAACGCGCATAGCCGCTCCTTATTAACCGTCACGAACAAAGTTACGTCGGTGATCGCCGGTTTGCAGGTCAGGGACGTCTTACCTGAGTGTGGTCGCTAAGCAGATTCTGTCAATTAAAACAGCGCAAACATCAGGGCGACAGGAAAACTCATCGGCCAGGTCGCACCGACTAAAAAGGCGCTCAGCAGTTTGATACTCAGCTTATCTTTTGCGATGAAGAACGTGATCAGCGTAGCGACCAGTGCAACAACAGCATAGAAAATGAGCATTCCCTGGTACAGTGTCATCGTAATCTCCGCAGCGTCATTAAGGTTTTCGCTGCGCATGATGCGGATTTTTGTGATCCAGATCAAGAGGTGCGCGGTTTAGGATCTAAAGAAATCATGGATTAAGCGCGCAATTCGGACTCTGAACTGCACTATCACATCAGGCGATTTCAGGCTGAAACCCGGCCGAAAAATGCCGCTAAAACCTTTGCTGCCGCCGCAAATGCATTCCTACAACCGCTGGCGAATACTTCTCTGTTATTCGTTTGCAGGATGTAAAAAGCCCGCCAGCGAGTGCGGGCAATATATTACAGCGCCAAGGGGTGTGACTTAACTCTGGTGATATAACGCCATCACTTCCTCCAGGTCCGGAGTCCGTGGGTTGCCGCCAGTGCAGACATCATCCAGCGCCGCCTGTGCCAGTGCTGGGATATCCACTTCTTTTAAGCCCACTTCACGCAGCGAGCGGGGAATACCCACATCGCGACAGAGCTGACGAACCGCGGCGACCGCCGCTTCCCGCGCCTGATCCAGCGATAATGACTCGACCTGTTTTACACCCATTGCGCGGGCAACATCGCGATATTTTTCGCCTGTGCAGGAGGCATTCCACGCCATCACCTGCGGCAGCAGAATAGCGTTCGCTACACCGTGCGGGACGTTATAAAACGCGCCAAGCGGGTGTGCCATGCCATGCACCAGACCAAGGCCGACATTGGAGAAACCCATACCGGCCACATATTGTCCCAGCGCCATCTGCTCAACCGCCTCAATATTTCCTGCCACCGATTTGCGCAGTGACTGGCTGATAATCTCAATGGCTTTGAGGTGCAGCATATCGGTCAGGGGCCAGGCGCCGCGTGTGATGTAGCCTTCAATGGCATGGGTTAAGGCATCAATACCCGTCGCAGCCTTCAGCGAAGCTGGCATGCTCGCCATCATCTCCGCATCAATGATCGCCACTTTCGGAATGTCATGAGGATCGACACAGACAAACTTACGGCGCTTCTCTTCATCAGTAATGACGTAATTAATCGTCACTTCTGCGGCTGTGCCTGCCGTGGTCGGGATGGCGATGATTGGCACACACGGATGGCGGGTGGGGCTGGCGCCTTCCAGACTGCGGACATCTTCAAACTCAGGGTTATTAATAATAATGCCGATCGCCTTGCTGGTATCCTGTGGTGAGCCGCCACCGATGGCTATCAGGTAGTCGGCACCTGACTCTCTGAACACCGCAACACCCTTCTGCACAACCCGAATGGTAGGATTCGGCACCACCTCATCATACACCGCCCAGTCAAGCTGATGGTGCGCCAGCAGATCAGTCACCCGTTTCAGCGCACCCGCCGCGACCAGCGCTTTGTCAGTAACGATCAGTGCTTTTCGCATCCCGCGACGTTGTACCTCTTCCGGCAAATGGCGCAAAGCACCAGCACCAAACCAGGCGGTTTCATTGAGAATTATACGTTGGGTCATTAAAACATCCTCTGTTAACAAATGAATTTTTAACATCCGTGATCTCCGGTGGATGTTCTGCGCAGACTCTCTCACTTTCAGGTAAAGACATTTGATAAAAATCAATCAATTAGTAAAAATCGCTGCGCCTGTGCCCGCTGGTTTTCGTGCGGTATGTCTGAAATCAGGCTATAGACCTGTTGATGGATTTCTCACAGTCGTCAGTGGTATGTAACACTGCTTCATCAGCAAACCCGCATGCCTATGAGGAAAGAATACATGACCCGATTCGTAATGAATAAAAAGGATGATCTCGTCGACAGCGCGTTAGATGGCATGATTTACGCCAGCCCGTGGCGCAATCTGGTCCGGTTGCAGGTCGATCCGCGCATTCGCATCGTGATGCGTAATGACTGGCAAAAACAGCAGGTCGCGCTGATTTCCGGTGGCGGTTCAGGCCATGAACCGGCGCATGTCGGTTTTATCGGCAAAGGGATGCTGACGGCGGCCGTCTGTGGCGATGTGTTTGCTTCTCCCAGCGTGGACGCGGTTTACAACGCCATCATCAATATTACCGGTGAGGCAGGATGTCTGCTGATTGTGAAAAACTACACCGGGGATCGACTCAACTTCGGTCTGGCAGCAGAAAAAGCGCGTAAAGCGGGATTCAGCGTCACTATGGTGATTGTCGGTGATGATGTTGCGTTGCCCGATAACCCTCAGCCACGCGGCGTAGCGGGCACGTTGCTGGTGCATAAAGTGGCGGGCTTCGTCGCAGAAAGGGGGGATGACTTGGCGGCGGTGACCGAGGCAGCAGAGGCAGCCAGTCGTGCTATCGCCACTATGGGCGTTGCGCTCTCAAGCTGCCATCTGCCGGATGAGCAGACCGGCCAGCGGGTGCCAGACGGCAGCGTTGAAATGGGGCTGGGGATTCACGGCGAACCGGGTGTTGACGTAATGCAGACGCAAAACAGTCAGCAGATTGTGCAGCATCTGCTGGAGAAAGTGGTGCCGGACAACGATCAGCCACGCGCGCTGTTAGTCAATAATCTTGGTGGCATGTCCGCGCTGGAGATGAGTCTGGTAACGCGGGACCTGATTGAGTCGCCGCTCAGCCGGGGCAGTGATTATCTGATTGGCCCGGCTCCGCTGATGACCGCGCTGGACATGAAAGGCTTTTCCGTCACCTCCATGACGTTGACACCGCTGTTCGAGGAGGCAATCTGCGCGCCGGTAGAGGTCAGCGGCTGGGTTCCGGCTGTTAAAATTGCGCCTCTGCAGCCTGTTATTGCCCCCAGAGAGGCAACAGCACAGACGGCCCAACCCTCTGATAACCCGACGGTGGCGGCTTTCGTTGACAGCATCTGTTCAACCCTGATCGCCAGCGAAAGCGAGCTGAATAAACTGGATGCCCAGGTGGGCGATGGCGATACCGGCTCGACCTTTGCTGCAGGTGCGCGTCAGATCCAGCGTGAATGTGCGGATAACAAGCTGCCGTTAAATGCCTTACCGGATCTGCTCGCGGTGACGGGTGAACGACTGGCGACGGTGATGGGTGGCTCCAGCGGCGTGCTGATGGCGATCTTTTTCACCGCTGCCGCGCAGCAGCTGGCGGAAGGTGGTGCACTGCCCGCAGCCTTGCTGCAGGGTCTGGACAAGATGAAACAGTATGGCGGGGCACGACCCGGGGATCGCACGCTGATTGATGCGCTGCAACCGGCTATCGAGGCACTGGTGGCGGGTAAATCGCTGGCAGAGGCTGCTGATGCGGCACAGCAGGGCAGTGATGCAACCGCCAGCATGGGGAAAGCAAAAGCGGGCCGATCATCTTATCTTAACAGTGCTAACCTCAACGGCGTGTCTGATCCGGGTGCCGTCGCGGTCGCCAGAGTCTTTGCGGCATTAAAAAAACTTTAGTGCTGTGACGACGCTAAACGCCTCTGAAGAAAGGCCAGTAACTGGCGGTTTACTTCGCTGCGCTGACGGTGCTGCGGGTAAACCGCATTCAGGGAGAGCGGGGACGGCAGATAGTCGTCCAGCACGGTCACCAGTTCACCGCGTTGCAGGGCAGTCTCAACGATAAAGGCGGGTAACAATACCAGTCCTAAGCCTGCCAGTGCGGCATCACGCAGGACCTCACCATTGTTACTCATCATCGGCCCCTGCACCGCCAGCCACTTCGGTTTACCATTCACCTGCAATTCCCAGCCATTCTGACCTTCACGTCCGTAGCGCAGACAGGCGTGTTGCAGCAGGGCTTCTGGCTGCTGCGGTGTGCCTGCACGTTCCAGATAGCGGGGGCTGCAGCAGATAACCCGCTTCAGCTCGCCGAGCGGACGGGCAATCAGCGTTGAGTCCGCCAGGGTGCCGATGCGTATCGCCATGTCCACGCCTTCGCCAATGACATCCGCATAGCGATCCGCCAGCTCAATCTGAAACTGCAATGCCGGGTGGTGGCTGAGGAACTCGGCGATCAGCGGCGACAGGTGGCTCATACCAAAGGACATCGGCATATTAATGCGGAAGGTGCCACGCAGCGCCTGCTGCTGCTCAGACACTGCCAGTTCTGCTTCCTGAATCTCATCCAGGATACGCTGAGCATGCTGCGCAAACAGCAGCCCCGCATCCGTTACTGACAGTTTGCGCGTATTGCGGATCAGCAGGCGAACCCCTAATGACGCCTCCAGCGCAGCCATACGGCGGCTGACATACTGTTTCGATAACATCAATTGCTCAGCCGCTGCAGTAAAGTTGCCAGCATGCATCACGGCGACATAAATCCGGAGGTCTTCAATCTGCATAGTGTCCACTTATTGGTGACAGTCATAGGGATTCAGGCGATATTTCAGCCGCAGACGTTAACTTATATCGGGTAATGGGTGACAGGGCAACGCGTCAGCTGCCGGCGTCTGCGCGACGGAGATCATAGATTTGCCGTTCCGCTGCCACGAAACAGGCAGGCTGCCGGGTCAATTGTGCGAAAGCCGTTATAGTAAGCAGGCAGTGATGTAATGCGTCTGGAAAATTTTCGGGTTAATTCGATAAGGAGTGGCTGGTGAAAAAATTACTCTGCGCAACGGTGCTTGCCGTGTTGCCCATGACCACGCTGGCGGCGTCGGTGTTTACGCTGCAATCTGAGGACTTCAGCGATAATGCGCTACTGGATAAAAAGTTTGCCGGTGCCAATAAAAGTAATCCTTCCTGTACCGGTGAGAATATTTCTCCTCAACTCAACTGGTCTGCTGCGCCTGCGGGAACCCGCAGTTTTGCGCTGCTGATGACCGATCCGGTCGGGGCCAAAGGGCTGGGGGTCACGCACATGGTGGCCTATAACATTCCTGCCAGCCGCACGTCTTTTGCGCAGGGGGCGCTGACAAAGGGCAAGGATTATACCGGTGGAAAAAATACGCCAGGCACGCTGCATTATTACGGGCCTTGCCCGCCAGCAGGCAGTGGTCTGCATCACTATAACTTTGTGCTGATCGCCACCGATTTACCGGCAGGTCAGTTGAAGGCGGGATTAACCCAGGCAGAACTGGTCACGCAACTGAAAGGCCATGCGCTGGGGGCGGCCAGCACAGTGGGCCGCTTCAGTAATGAATAATCTGCACCCGGAATAAAGAAACGCTTGTGGCACGCGTAAGGGCGGTTAAATAAGGTGGGCGGAGCGTCCGGTCGCAGATAAAAAAACACCCTGCAGAGCAGGGTGTCAGAACACTTATTTACCCGCTGTCGCGGCGGGTTTATTTCGTTTGCGCAGCTTGTCGATTAATCGATGTGCTTCTGCCTTAGTCGCCACCGCAGGGGAAGAACCGGTCAGCGGCTGACGGGCCGTCTCGCGAACGGTCAGAATAGTCAGCAGGCCAATGATACCCGCGCCCATCATGTAGTAGGCCGGCATCATCGTGTTTTTAGTGGTATCCACCAGCCATGCGGTAATCAGCGGTGTGGTACCACCAAACAGGGAAACTGACAGGTTAAAGCCAATGGCCAGCGCACTGTAACGGATATCGGTGGTGAACAGGGCTGGCAGCGTCGAAGGCATGGTGCCGCTGAAGCAGGTATGCAACACACCCAGAATCATGAGTCCGCCAAATACCGCCCACATATTCCCGGACCCGATCAGCATAAAGCTCGGGATAGCGAGGAGAATCAGGCCCACCGCACCAAAGGCAATTACCGGACGACGACCAATACGGTCAGTCCAGCGACCCCAAAGCAGCGTCAGCGGCATCATCACAAACATCGCCACCATCACCAGAAGCAGGCCACTTAACTCTGGCAGACCCAGTATCCCGGTCAGGTAGCTCGGCATGTACGACGTCAGCATATAGTTAGAAACGTTAAACAGCAGCACCAGACCAATACACTTCATCATCGGCGCACGGTATTTGCTCAGCATCTGCATCAGTGTCAGACGCGGTTTGCTCTGCTCCAGCGCTTCCTGTTTTTCCATATGCTGCTGGAATGCTGGCGTCTCTTCCAGCTTCAGTCGCACATAGAGACCAAACAGGCCCAGCGGCGCGGCGATAAAGAACGGCACGCGCCAGCCCCAGGACATCATGGCCTCATTGGACATCACGGTCGTCATGACCGTCACCAGGCTGGCACCCATCAGATAGCCGCCAATGGTCCCGAATTCCAGGAAGCTGCCCATAAAGCCACGGCGTTTATCGGTGGAGTACTCGGCGATAAAGGTCGCGGCACCGCCATATTCACCCCCGGTCGAGAAGCCCTGAATCAGGCGGGCCACCAGCAGCAGAATGGGTGCCATGATGCCGATTGAAGAGTATGCCGGGATCAGACCAATACAGAATGTCCCGATCGACATCATGATCATTGTCATCGCCAGTACTTTCTGTCGGCCGATACGGTCACCCAGCGGCCCGAATACCAGGCCACCAATCGGACGCACCAGGAAGGCCGCTGCGAACGTACCAAAGGTGGCAATCAACTGAACCGCGTTGTTGGCATCAGGGAAAAAGACTTTGCCGATGATCACGGCGAGATAGCTGTATACCCCGAAGTCGAACCATTCCATCGCATTACCTAATGCCGCTGCGCCAACCGCACGCTTCAGCATGTCGTTATCGATCACGGTAATGTCGTCGACAGTCAGCTCTTTAGGCTTCCTGTTCCAGAAATGTTTCTTTGGGTGTTCAGACGATGAGTTTCTGGTGTCCATATTCTCCTCAGGTGCATCAATGAAGGAGTCTTATAGCTTTCGCAGCCGCAAACAATGTTCAGAAGAAACCGTGGAAATGAAAGCTATAAGAAGCCGAAAAATTTTAAGTGAAGCGGCAAAAGCCGCAGCCGGTTAACCATAGACCACGATTGTAAGGTTTTGCAAGTTTTCAGCCGAAAAAACTAACTTTGAAAGATAATTCAGCACGGCGCTCTGACTCCTGAGTGCTTACGGCCATAAATATTTGGAAATATTGCCTGTTAATAGCTCTTTTTATGTGTGGATCTGTTTATGGCTGTTTTCGCCACAATGACTGCCGAAAAAGAGGATCTCGCGTGCAGAGTAATCTTCGGCAGGGATGGCTAAGGGGTGGTGGTATATTTCCATCCACCGCATATCCATAGCAGGATTAGTTGGTAGTTAACGCATAAAGGGAATGGCAGTGTAAGGCTATTCCATGCCAACAGAGTCTCTCTCATGAGCGCGTTAACAACAGCAGAATTGCCGGTCATCGATTTCGCATTATTGTCAGGTAATCAACAGCAGCAGCAACAGGTGCTGGAAAAGTTAAGCCAGGCCGCGCGTGATGTCGGTTTCTTCTATTTAATCAATCACGGCATCGACCGTGAATTATCAGATGAGGTTCAGGACGTCGCGCGGAAATTTTTTGCCCTGCCACAGGCGGAAAAATCCGCAGTAGCGATGGCTAACTCGCCTCATTTTCGTGGTTATAACCTGGCGGGCGTGGAAATAACCCGCAGCCAGCCCGACTATCGTGAGCAGTTCGATATTGGTGCGGAACGGGAAGCGCTGCCCGTTACTGCCGATTCCCCCACCTGGCAACGGATGCAGGGGCCGAATCAGTGGCCTGAAGGCTTACCTGAACTGCAAACCGTGGTCACCCGTTGGCAGCAGCAGATGACAGAGGTAGCGCTGGCGTTACTGCGCGCCTTTGCCCAGGCACTTAATCTGCCGCGCAACGCTTTCGACAACCTCTACGGCGACTATCCCAACGAACATATCAAACTGATTCGTTACCCGGGCCGCACCGAGGGCGAATCACGCCAGGGTGTTGGCGCGCATAAAGATTCCGGCTTCCTGACCATGCTGTTGCAGGATGACCAGCCGGGCCTGCAGGTTGAAGTGACACCGGACAACTGGATCGATGCGTCGCCGCTGCCGGGTACCTTTGTGGTGAACATTGGCGAACTGCTGGAGCTGGCGACCAACGGCTACCTGCGCGCGACGGTGCATCGCGTGGTCTCGCCACCTCAAAGCAGCGAGCGCTTATCCATCGCCTTCTTCCTGGGTGCCCAGCTGGATGCGGTGGTGCCAGTCTATCAACTGCCTCCTCAGCTGGCTCGGCTGGCGCAGGGACCGGGCAGCGATCCGCTTAACCCACTGCTGCGCGAAGTGGGCTGGAACTACCTCAAGGGCCGGCTGCGTTCGCATCCGGACGTCGCGCGGCGTTTCTATCCCGAACATAACACTCACTGATAACGATAAGAGATAAATGATGATTAAAAAGCGCTTTCTGGCCCTGGCCGGTCTTTCACTGCTGATTGCTCAAAGCTTACAGGCTGCACCGCTGCGCGTGGCGGCTGATCCCCTGCCGCACGCGGAAATCCTGGAGTATGTCAAAACTCTGGATCCTAAACTGGATATCAAAATTGTCGAGCTGAGCGGCGGCGTGAATGCCAATGAACTGCTGGCCGCCGGAGATGTGGATGCCAACTACTTCCAGCATCTGCCTTATCTGAAAGATCAGGAGAAAGCGCTGGGTAAAACCTTTGCCGTCGTTGCCAGCGTGCATATTGAGCCGCTGGGAATTTACTCGCGCAAGGTGAAATCACTGGCGGCGCTGCCAGAGGGTGCCAGCATTGCTGTGCCGAATAACAGCACCAACCTGAGCCGTGCACTGTGGCTGTTGCAGGACAAAGGCGTGATCAAGCTAAGCGCGAAGGGCGAGGCGGGTTCGACGCTGGTGACGCCGAAAGATATCAGTGAAAACCCGAAGAATATTAAAATCGTTGAGATTGAGTCGCCACAGCTGCCGCGCTCGCTGGATGATGTGGATGCCGCCGTGATTAATGGCAACTACGCGCTGGAAGCCGGGCTGACGCCCGCGAAAGATGCGCTGGGTCTGGAGTCCGCGGCCCATAACCCTTACGCCAACCTGCTGGTGACCACGCCTGAACGGGCTAAAGATCCGCGCGTGTTACAGCTGGCAAAAGATCTGCGCTCGCCGCAGGTGGCGGAATTTATCCGTAAAAATTATCAGGGCTCTGTGATTCCGGTTGCGGACGAGCAGCATGATTAAAATCAGCCATCTCAGTAAACATTACGCTGGCGCACCTGCGCCAGCTCTGGACGACATCTCACTCACCATCGAAGAGGGCACCATCTTTGGCATCCTCGGACGAAGCGGGGCGGGTAAAAGCACGCTGCTACGCTGCCTGAACCGGCTGGAAAGCCCTTCCAGCGGTCAGATTGAGATTGACGGACAGGATCTCGCCGCGATGTGCCTGGCGCAACTGCGTCAGCAGCGACAGCAGATGGGGATGATCTTCCAGCACTTCAATCTGCTGCATTCGCGCAATGTACAGGACAACGTCGATCTGGCGCTGGAGATTGCCGGGTTGCGAGCGGCGGAGCGGCGCCAGCGTGTGGCCTCGTTGCTGAAGCTGGTGGGGCTGGAATCGTCTGGCAAAGCCTGGCCGTCACAACTCTCAGGTGGGCAGAAACAGCGTGTCGGCATCGCCCGTGCGCTGGCCGCCCGACCCCGTTATCTGCTGTGTGATGAGGCCACCAGCGCGCTGGATCCCGAAACTACCACCTCGATTCTCGATTTGCTTGCCGACATTCAGCAGCAGCTCAACATCACCATTGTGTTGATCACCCATGAAATGGCGGTGGTGAAGCGGATTTGTGACGGCGCGGCACTGCTGGAGAATGGCCAGCTGGTTGAAAGCGGCAGCCTGAGCCAGATCATGGGACGTGAAGAGGGACGCCTGCGCAAAATGCTGCTGAGGGATGGCGAAGCAGACCGGGCGTTTATCAAAAAATATCAGCATGAGGCATTAACCCGATGCGTAGCATGAGTAGTGAGCGGTTTCAGGAACTGCTGCTGAATGCCACTGGCGAAACACTGTACATGGTGCTGCTGGCGGCACTTTTCACGGTCGCGATAGGGCTGCCGGTGGGTGTGATGCTGTTTCTGACCCGGCCAAAAGGCATTCTGCCCAATCGTGGGATTTCACTGCTGCTGAATACGCTGGTCAATACCGGACGCGCGTTGCCGTTTGTGGTGCTGCTGATTGCGCTGATCCCCTTTACCCGTCTGCTGGTCGGCACCACGCTGGGCAGCACTGCCGCCATTGTGCCGATTACGCTGGGCGCGTTTCCTTTCTTTGCCCGTATTGTGGAGAACGCGCTGGATGAGGTTGATCGCGGTCGCATTGAAGCGGTGGTATCAATGGGCGGCACGCTGTGGCATATCGTCAGCCGTGTGCTGCTGCCGGAAGCGCTACCCGCACTGGTGGCGGGCGTTACCCTGACGATTGTGATGCTCATTGGCTTCTCGGCGATGGCGGGCGTGGTCGGTGGCGGCGGACTGGGTGATCTGGCGATTCGTTACGGTTATCAGCGCTTCGACAACCAGATCATGGCGGCCACCATTGTGGTGCTGCTGGCGCTGGTAATGCTGATTCAGAAACTCGGCGACCGGCTGGTGCGCTCACTGGCTTATCGTCGGTAGGTTTTATATCTGACGCTGGCACAGAGCTCTGCAGATTGTTTTTAACGGTGAACAGGAAGGAAGCATTTTTATTCCGCCTGTGTTCAGACCATGTTGTGCGGACCCTTCCGGCATCAGGTGCGTTTAACCTGAGATGCGGTCTGCAAAAAGAGTTAACAGCGACGCTTGATAACCTACCAATAGTAACTTACCTTTAGTAGCTTAATGGCTGAACAGGTAAGGTGACGACGATGCATGCATTAATAGTGACTTCTCATCCCAATCAGGATGCGCATACCCACCGCGTGGCGGACCAGCTGGCGCAGGGCATTATCTCGACCGGCCAGCACACGGCTGAAAAAGCCGATCTGGCAGCTGAAAGATTTGATCCGCGTTTCACGCTCACCGACCACCGGCATTTCAACGGCCAGGCGGAGGCATCGCCGGATGTGCTGGCTGAACAGCAGCGGTTAAATCGCGCTGATGCGCTGGTGCTGGTCTATCCAGTTTACTGGTGGTCATTTCCTGCCCAGCTCAAAGGCTGGATAGATCGGGTTTTCATTGCCGGATGGGCCTTTGATGAACAGGAGGGTCGGATAGTGAAGCGCCTCAATCATCTTCCTGTGCATCTGATTGCAATCGGGGGCGCGGATACGCGAACTTTTCTGCGGCGCGGCTATTTCGGCAGCATGCGAAATCAGATTGATCACGGCATTTTTGACTACTGTGGCGCGCCGGTGGTGACCAGTGAACTGTTGCTAAGCGGCGATGAGGGTTATCCTGAGTCACACTATCAGCTGGCGCAGGCGTTGGGCCAGCGTCTGTTCCCCCACCAGGAAAAACATGACCGTTGAGAAAGTACCGCGGAAACGACTGTCACGTGAGGCCCGACGCAGGCAGTTGTCGGATGTCGCGTGGCAGATTTTGCAAACCGAAGGCAGCGAAGCGCTGACGCTGGCACGGGTCGGCGAAGCGGCGGGCGTCAGTAAACCGGTGGTTTACGATCATTTCACCACCCGTCATGGATTGCTGGCAGCGTTGTATGACGATTTTGATCGTCGCCAGACCGAGCGAATGGACGCGGCGATGAATGCTGCGCCGATGGTGATGCAGAAAAAAGCGGAAGTGCTGGCCGCCTGTTATGTGGATTGTGTGATGACTGAAGGACGTGAGATTCCAGAGTTGCTGTCAGCACTCAGCACCTCACCGGAACTGGCCGCCGTCAAACGCCACTATCAGCTCGATTTTATCGCCCGCTGTCAGCGCTGGTTTGCGCCCTTCGCTGGCAGCAGCGGGATACCAGAAGCAGGAATGTGGGGCTTGCTGGGGGGCGCGGATGCTATCGCCGCCGCCGTGACACGTGGCGATGTCGCTAAGCCGGAAGGCGAGCAGGCAATAACGGCCATGGTCGTCGCGCTGGTAACTGGCAGCCGTGCATCGGAGTCAGCGTAGGATAAAAAAGGCGGCCCGCAGGCCGCCGAATCATTCAACCACAACAGGCGTTGTGTAAGCAGTGGCAACGTACAATGATGATCGTTTAGCCTTTCACCCCGCCTGCGGTTAAACCGCTTACCAGCCAGCGCTGCGCCAGCAGGAACACCAGGGTGATCGGAATCGCGGAGAGCACCGCCGCGGCGGCAAAGTCTCCCCACAAATAGTTCTGCGGATTGAGATACTGTTGCATCCCGACCGCAAGGGTGTAGCTGTTGACGTCGCGCAGCAGCAGCGAAGCAACCGGCACTTCAGTGACCGCTGCGATAAACGCCAGAATAAACACCACCGCCAGAATCGGCACTGACAGCGGCAGCAGCACCAGCCGGAACGCCTGCCATGGTGTTGCGCCATCCAGCGCGGCGGCCTCTTCCAGTGATCCGTCGATGGTTTCGAAATACCCTTTAATCGTCCAGACATGCAGCGCGATGCCGCCCATATAGGCGAAGATTACGCCACCATGGGTATTCAGCCCGATAAACGGCAGATACTGACCGAGCCGATCAAAAAGCGCATAGAGCGCCACCAGTGACAGAACCGCCGGGAACATCTGGAATATCAGCATCCCTTTCAGCAGGCTGGCACGACCGGCAAAGCGCATACGCGCAAACGCATAGGCGCAGGTGGTCGAAAGTGCCACGATGCCTAGCGCGCTGATTGCAGCAATCTTGATCGAGTTCCATAACCATAACAGCACCGGAAAGGGCGGCGGTGTCACGCTTCCATCCGCATGTTCAACGCTGAAACCCAGCGCCAGCCGCCAGTGCTCCCAGGAGATCTGTTCCGGGATTAGGCTGCCGGTGGCGAAGTTACCGGATCGCAGTGAAATTGCGATAACCATGAGCAGCGGGAAGAGTATCGCCGCAATAAATACCAGCAGCAGCAGATGCGTGGTGAACAGACGCAGCCGTTGTGATTTGGGTTGTACCATAGCCATAACAACTCCTTAGTCGAACTTCATCCGCGAGGCTTTCAGGTTAATCACTGCCAGCGCACCCACCAGCAGGAAGATCAGCGTGGCGATGGCAGCCGCCAGACCAAAGTCCTGCCCGCCCCCGCCCTCAAAGGCGATGCGCCAGGTGTAGTTCACCAGCAAATCGGTATAACCGGCTGGCGTGGTCGTGCCAAGACGATCCGGTCCGCCGTTGGTCAGTAACTGTACCAGCACAAAGTTATTAAAATTGAAGGCAAAGCTGGCAATCATCAGCGGCATCAACGGCTTCAGCAACAGCGGCAGCGTAATCAGGAAGAAGTTCTGCAGCGGTCCTGCTCCGTCCATCGCCGAGGCTTCATAGAGATCATCGGGAATCGCTTTCAGCAGTCCCATGCAGAGGATCATCATGTAGGGATAGCCCAGCCAGGTGTTGACGATAATCAGCATGGTGCGTGCCAGCGTGGGATCGCTGAACCACGCAGGCTTCACGCCAAATAGCGCGCTGAGCATCACGTTGATCTCCCCAAAGCTCTGGTTAAACAGTCCTTTGAAAATCAAAATCGAGATAAACGCCGGTACCGCATAGGGCAGGATCAGCATCACCCGATAGATCGCTTTGCCGCGTAACGCTTCCCACTGCACCAGACAGGCCAGCACCATCCCGACGGCTACGGTCAGCACCACCGTGATGAGCGAGAAAAGCAGCGTCCAGCCAAATATCGCCAGGAACGGCTTCTGAATCCCTTCATCAGTAAACACCCGCACGAAGTTCTTCCAGCCGGTATTCACGGTAAATCCGGGGCTTAAGGTTTCGTTGCCCCACTTATTGTCCGCGTTCACGGCCTGATAGAAGCCGGTCTGCGGATTGGCGCGGTAATGCGTGCCGCTCTGCTGGTTGATCAGTTCATCTTTTGCGCCAACCCGATAGAGCGGCTGGGTGCCGGAGAACTGGCGGAGCGAACTCATGCGCAACTGACGCCCATCCGGCAACTCAGCGCGGATCTGGCTCAGTGCCTGGCGGTTAGTCGTGATAACCCTGAACGTCGCCCGTTCGCCAGCGGGTGGCGTGGCAGGCATCATTTTCAGAGTCTGTTCAGCGCCAAACTGAAAAGGCGGAGAGACGAAGTCTGCTTTGCCATCGTTCAGTACCAGTTGCCAGCGATCGCCTGCCGGGAACAGAGAAAAACTGACTGCCTCGCCCGACTGGAAAGTACGGCCAAGGAGTACCTGTTGCGCCCGCTCAAAGGTGAGCTGGTTAGTGCTACTGTAGTTGGTAAAAGCGATAGCGATGGTGCAGGCGAGGGGGAACAACACAAACAGCGACATTCCTGCCACGCCGGGATAGACATAACGCCACGCATAGGCGCGACGATTAGCAAAAATCCACAGCCCGGTTGCACTGAGGATCAGCGTCAGCAACGCAAACAGATATTCACCCTGCGCGTACATCAGTATCAGCAGATAGCCGACCAGCAGACAGCCGATTCCGATGAGAACGCCTTTCAGCAACAGACTGTGCGTTTTCGGTTTTCCTGACATGATGCGGTTTTCCTTAACGGTCACTCAAGCCGGGGATAACCCCGGCATGGGATTATTACTTCTTCAGGCGGGCCTGGGCATCTTTAAGCGCGGCGTCAACACTCTGACGACCGCCCAGCGCATTCAGCGTGGCGGTGCGCATCGCGTACCAGAAGGCCGCCATCTGCGGGATGTTTGGCATGATGTCGCCCTGTTTAGCGTTGCTCATGGTGGCGGCGATACGCGGATCTTTTTCCAGCGTCTGCTGGTAAGATTTCAACGCCACGGCACCCAGCGGCTTGTCTTTGTTAACCGTTTCCAGTCCGGAATCGGTCAGCAGATAGTTCTCCAGGAACTCTTTCGCCAGCTCTTTGTTAGGACTGGCGGCGTTGATCCCGGCGCTCAGCACGCCGACAAAGGCTTTCGATGGTTTGCCGTTCAGCGTTGGCAGTTCAGTGACGCCGTAGTCGATGCCGCTCTTGTCGAGGTTGCCCCACGCCCACGGACCATTAATGGTCATGGCGGTTTCGCCTTTGTTAAAGGCAGCCTCAGCAATGGAGTAATCGGTGTCGGCATTCAGGGTTTTGGCTTTAACCTGATCGACCAGGAACTGCATGCCCGCTTTCGCCCCGGCGTTATCGACGCCAACATCCTTCACGTCATAATGTCCATCGGTGAGCTTAAAGGCGTAAGCCCCGCCTGCGGCCAGCAGTGGCCAGGTGAAGTAGGGTTCCTGCAGGTTAAACATGATGGCGCTTTTGCCTTTGGCGCGCAGTTGCTTGTCGAGTCCGGCAATCTCTTCCCAGGTTTTCGGCGGGTTCGGTAGCAGTTTTTTGTTGTAAATCAGTGACAGCGACTCAACCGAAATCGGATAGCCAATCAGCTTACCGTCGAAGCGTACCGCGTCCCACGTGAACGGGAAGATTTTCTCGCGGAAGCTGGCGTCCGGCGTCACCTCCGCCAGCAGGCCCGACTGTGCGTAGCCGCCAAAGCGGTCATGTGCCCAGAAGATAATGTCCGGGCCATCGCCGGTCGCCGCGACCTGCGGATACTTCTCTTCCATTTTGTCAGGATGTTCGACCGTGACTTTAATGCCGGTCTCCTGCTCAAATTTCTTACCCACGTCGGCAAGGCCGTTGTAGCCCTTGTCACCGTTAATCCAGATGACCAGTTTACCTTCCTCAATTTTTGCCATCGCGCTTGCTGAAAAGAGCACAGCAGAGAGGGCAGAAAGGGCCAGAATGCGTGCTCCGGTTTTCGTCGTCATAAATCCATCCTGTTAGCGGAAGTGGTGAATGCTCTGTCGGCATCATTGTGCGTATCCACACCGGCATCTCATCCTCCTCCGCTCTACGCCCCTCAGCCTGCCTCTGTGATCCCACTGGCAAAAAGCGCCTTAAGCGGGTGCTTAAGCGGCAAAACAATCTTCGGGTCTGCGTTAGCGATCACAAAAAAGCGTGGCAAGGCGCGGGCTGACGCGTCAGCCCGTGTTTCTCCTCCTCCCGACTCCTCCCCCAGCAGTTTGCGTTACGGCGGAGGATGTTACCGATTGTTTCCTCTCGCATAGTGAGCCCCGGAACCCGTCTGCCGCTGAGCAGACACGATTATGCAGCTAAGAGGGAAGGGATCATGGCGAGCGTTGTGTTACGCAATGTCACGAAAGCCTGGGGCGAAACTGTGGTGTCGAAAGATATCGATCTCACTATTCGTGAAGGGGAATTTGTTGTATTCGTCGGCCCATCAGGCTGTGGAAAATCGACACTGCTGCGCATGATTGCCGGTCTGGAAACCATCACCAGCGGCGAGCTGTTAATCGGCGACCAGCGAATGAATGAAGTGCCACCTGCTGAGCGCGGCATTGGCATGGTGTTTCAATCCTATGCGCTCTATCCACACCTCTCCGTGGCGGAAAATATGTCTTTTGGCCTGAAGCTGGCCGGAGTGAAAAAAGCGGAGATCCATCAGCGCGTCAATCAGGTGGCAGAGATCCTTCAGCTGGCGCATCTGCTTGATCGCCGCCCTAAGGCCCTTTCCGGTGGGCAGCGTCAGCGCGTGGCAATTGGCCGTACGCTGGTGGCCGAACCCCGCGTCTTCCTGCTGGATGAACCGCTGTCAAACCTGGACGCCGCGCTGCGCGTCCAGATGCGCATTGAGATCTCCCGTCTGCATAAGCGCCTGAAACGCACCATGATTTATGTGACCCACGATCAGATCGAAGCGATGACGCTGGCTGACAAGATCGTGGTGCTCGATGCCGGGCGCATTGCGCAGGTCGGCAAACCGCTTGAGCTTTACCACTATCCCGCTAACCGCTTTGTCGCCGGATTTATCGGCTCACCCAAAATGAACTTCCTGCCGGTCAAAGTGACCGCCACCGCCATCGATCAGGTTCAGGTACGACTGCCGAATCAGCAACTGGTCTGGCTGCCGGTTGACAGTGCCGGCGTGCAGGTTGGCAGCAATATGTCACTGGGTATTCGCCCGGAACATCTGCTCTCCAGCGATATCGCCGACGTTACCCTGGAAGGGGAAGTGCAGGTGGTGGAACAGCTGGGGCATGAAACACAGATCCACATCGAGATTCCCGCTATCCGTCAAAACCTGGTCTACCGCCAGGAGGACGTCGTGCTGGTGAAAGAGGGCGCCATCCTCGGTATTGGCCTGCCGCCCGAGCGTTGTCACCTGTTCCGTGAGGACGGGAGCGCGTGCCGCAGGCTTTATCAGGAGCCGGGTGTATAGCCCTGCCAAAAACAATAAAAGCAATGACCTCAGGAGATAGAAAATGTTAACTCTGCGCAAACTTCCCATTGCCGTTGCCGTCGCGGTGGGCACCCTCTCCGCCCCAACGATGGCGGTTGATTTTACCGGTTACGCCCGTTCCGGCATTGGCTGGACGGGTAGCGGTGGCGAACAGCAATGTTTCCAGGCCACTGGCGCCCAAAGTAAGTACCGTCTGGGCAATGAATGTGAAACCTACGCTGAACTGAAATTAGGCCAGGAAGTGTGGAAAGAGGGCGACAAGAGCTTCTATTTCGACACCAACGTGGCTTACTCCGTGGCGCAGCAGAATGACTGGGAAGCGACATCACCTGCTTTCCGTGAGGCTAACGTCAAAGGTAAAAACCTGATTGATTCGCTGCCAGGGTCGACCATCTGGGCCGGTAAGCGTTTCTATCAGCGTCATGACGTCCACATGATCGACTTCTACTACTGGGATATCTCGGGTCCGGGCGCCGGTCTGGAAGATGTGGATCTCGGCTTCGGTAAACTCTCTTTCGCCGCAACCCGTTCGTCTGAAGCGGGCGGCTCGTACACCTTCTCCAGCGACCGTATCCGTGACTTCGCGACCAGCACCGCCAACGATGTGTTTGATGTGCGTCTGGCCGGACTGGAAACCAACCCGAACGGCGTGCTGGAACTGGGGGTCGATTATGGTCGTGCCAATGCCCGTGACGGCTACCGCATCGAAGATGGCGCATCGAAAGATGGCTGGATGTTCACGGCTGAACATACCCAGAGCATGCTGAAAGGTTACAACAAGTTTGTGCTGCAATACGCAACAGATGCGATGACTTCGCAGGGCAAAGGCGTGCCGCAGGGCACCAACCTCAATAACAACGGCAAGATGTACCGCGTGCTTGACCACGGTGCCATTTCGCTGGCAGAACGCTGGGACCTGATGTATGTCGCTATGTACCAGAACATCGATCTGGACAATAACCGGGGTACCGACTGGTACACCGTAGGTGTGCGCCCGATGTACAAATGGACGCCGATCATGAGCACATTGCTGGAACTGGGCTATGACAACGTAAAATCGCAGCAGGCTAATGAGCGCAACGGCCAGTACAAAGTGACACTGGCACAGCAGTGGCAGGCCGGTGACAGCATCTGGTCACGTCCGGCGCTGCGTCTGTTCGCAACCTACGCCAAATGGGATGAGAAGTGGGGCTACAACAAAGATGCCTCGGGCGATCTCACCTCCTTCGCCTCTGCGGACTCTACCGGCAACGGCATCCTGACCAACAGCCGTGGTAAAGATGACGAAGTGACCTTCGGCGCGCAGATGGAAATCTGGTGGTAAACCAATCCCTGTTCTGACGGGCGCGCCCCTGCGCCTGATGGATCACTTTGGTCGCGGTGTGCCATTGCCTGGTTCACGCCGCGACCTGCAATAAGGTACGCATAATGAAAATGAAAAAGCTGGCTGCACTCTGCCTGAGTGCGGCGTTACTGACAGGACATGCGCTTCCCGCCCTGGCGGAGGTCAATCTGGTGCCGCAGGATCTCTCTTCTGCACCCGTCGTGGCACCTGAAACATTGCAACGCCTGAGCTGGCAGCCGCTGGCGGCCTCTCAGACGCAGACTACAAAACTCGCCAACAGTGGACAGACGCTGAATGCACCTCACATTGCCGGGCCGGTCGCGGCTTACAGTCTGCCGGCAAATATCGGCGAACTGACGCTGACGCTGAGCAGTGAAGTGGCAAACGGTCGGGTTTTCGCACCGAACGTGCTGGTGCTGGATGAAAACCTGCGTCCTGCGGCCTGGTTCCCCAGCCGCTATTTCACTTATCAGAAGCCGGGCGTAATGGCGGCAGATCGGCTGGAAGGGGTGATGAAATTGACCCCGGCGCTGGGTCAGCAAAAAATCTACCTGCTGGTGTTTACCACCGACAGCGATCTGACCCAGACCACCACGCTGCTCGATCCAGCCAAGGCCTACGCAGAGGGCACTGGCCATGCCGTGCCGGATATTCCCGATCCGGTCGCCAGCCACAGCCGCGAAGGCACGATCAAGCTGAAGATGCAGACCAGTTCCGGCTCCTCGATTCTTGTCGGACCGCTGTTTGGTTCATCCGGCGCGAGTGCCGTCACCGTCGGCAATACTGCACCTGCGGCAGCGTACAGCGCAGCACCAGCGCCTGCACCGGCTGCAGCGCCCGCGCCAAAAGTCCGTGCGGAACCGATCATGAGCGACACCGAGAGTTACTTTAACCAGAAGATCACCCAGGCGGTGAACAGCGGCAATATCGACAAGGCGCTGAAACTGCTGGATGAAGCCGAGCGGCTAGGTTCCACCTCTGCACGGCAGACCTTTATCAGTAGTGTTAAAGGCAAGGGGTGAAGCTGCCCCGACGCTATTGATGTTGTCCCATCTGGTGCGCTGCGGCGCACCTTTTTTTGTTGTGGAGATCCTGATTGCAGTTTTTTTTGTGTGGCTTTACGCATTGCGTAAGTCAGGCTGTGGGCAATAGCGTTCGATGAATATAGGCTTCCTGAGCTGTTTCAGGGATGAATTTTCTGGCCATTTCAGGCGAAGTTACATGGCAACTCAGGCCCGAAATATCTTTCTGAAATCATGGGTATCGTGATGGCGGGTGAACCTGGGGTTATCACCCGTCGGAGTATTTCTGCTCCTGTGCATATCAGCCGCGAAGAGTGTGATATCTGGCAGGAAGTAAAACAGGGTGTCACTTTTCAGGCGATACGGAAAAGAGTAATCAGAAACTTTTAATGGTGACTGAGTAACAAAACAGTCGTGGTTGTCGCGATCAATGCATTTGCATTGCCAATGCACTTGCATTACTGTTGCGTTATCTTGTTTTTCCTGATGAGAATCTGAAATGGGAACGCTGACTCATACCAACATCTCTCTGCGCGCTACATCAAAACTGACAGCCCGCAGCCAGACCACTATCCCTGCCGCAGTTCGTGATGCGATGAATCTGCAACCTGGTGAGAATATCGAATACGCTGTTCTGCCTGGCGGCAAAGTCCTTATTACCCGTCAGGAAACGGTGACTGATGATGATCCGGTGATGGCGAGCTTTCTGAGTTTTCTTGCTGCTGATATGTGCAACACGCCTTCAAATATCAAAACGCTGGATCGAGGATTATTAACTCGCATTACTTCGTTGACCGAAGGTATGGACGTTGATTTGGATGCTCCACTCATGGACGATGAGTAATCAGGTATGGAAGATGGCACGGTTATGAATGGATGGCACGTTTATGTTCATCCCTGTTTTGAATCACAGCTGATTGCGCTGACCAATGAAGTGGAGTCACTCAGGGCTAAATATCCTGAAAGTTACCAGCGAAAAGCGACGACTAAGCTTTTAGCCGCGGTGTTTAAAGTTATCAATAGTGAGATTTGCGCCGATCCACATCATGCAATGTTTCGCCAGGGCGATACGCTGGGAGAACAAAATAAGCATTGGTTCCGTGCGAAGTTTTTAATGCAGTATCGTTTGTTCTTTAGATTCAGCGAACAACATAAAACCATTATCCTTGCATGGATGAATGACGCCGAGACCAAACGTGCCTATGGCAGTAAACGTGACGCTTATAAAGTATTTTCAGGAATGTTGCATAACGGCTACCCACCAGACGACTGGGCATTGCTGTTAAAGCAATCTCAGGATTGGGATAATACAAACTCGTAAGTGTCATAAATCCTGACCACGATCCTGTTTGTGTTTTCAGACGCCTTGCTCAGGGGTAATTCATCTCTGATGAAAGGCGCTGAGTAAAATAGCAGCGTGCGAGCCGTTGGCGGCCCGCACGCTGTAATAACTGAAAATTATGTAAATCAGGCGGCGTCAGACACGCGTCTGAGTCACGCGTTAATCTTCAACCACGCACTGACCGCTTCCGTCGCGCCGTCAAATCGCGCAACAACCTTTCGGTCTCCGAATTACTGAATAGCGTCTCCAGCGGCACGCTCAGCTTGCGTCGCCAGTTCGGATATTCGTCGCTGGTACCAGGGATGTTCACCGGCGCGGCCATATCCAGCCAGTCCTCCGGTTGCAGTCCCAGCAGGGCGCTGTGACTGTCGGCCAGATAGCGCTGCATCGCCCGGTTTAATGCTTTGCTCATGCCGGTGCGGCGTGCATCGCGTCCGGCACGTTTCGGCAGCGCGCCGACCCGATGCAAACTGTTCAGCAGCGCCTGCTTTGCCCGAAGTCGATCCTGATACAACCCGGCCAGCACCACTTTGTCCGGATAAAGACCGAGTTGCGCGCCGGTAGTCAGATCGTCACTTTGCCACCAGCCGCGCAGTGTCGGGAGATCGTGTGTGGTGGCAACGGCCATCGCCTGCCGTGGCCAACTGGCGGGCGGTCTAAAACCGGCTTCTGAGGTCTGTTCAAACCAGAGCACCTTGTAGGAGTAAACCCCGCCATCCCGCAGCTTATCGACAATCGCTTCCGGAACGGTGCCCAGGTCTTCGCCAATCACCATGCAGCGATGACGCTGGCTTTCCAGCGCCAGAATCGCCATCAGATCGTCAATCGGGTAGTGCACATACGCCCCGTGCCTCGCGCCTTCGCCAGCGGGAATCCACCACAGCCGCATTAGCGCCATCACATGATCAATACGCAGTGCGCCGCAGTGGCGCATATTGGCGCGCAGCAGGGCAATCCACGGCTCCCAGGCACGCTGATGCATCACCTGCGGATCCATGGGCGGCAACCCCCAATCCTGACCGCGTGGGCCGAGAATATCAGGCGGTGCACCGATGCTGGCCTCCATGCAGTAAAGATCCCGCTCACTCCAGGTCTCTGCGCCACCCTGCGCGACGCCCACCGCCAGATCGCGGTACAGTCCGATGGGCATCTGCTGCTGCTGGCAGCTGTTCCAGCAGTTTTCAAACTGCTGCGCGGCCAGCCACTGCAGCCACAGCCAGAAACGCACCTGATCCTCATGCTGTTTCAAAAATGTCTGCACCGCAGGGCTGCCAGGATGCTGTAGCGCCTCCGGCCAGACCGGCCAGCCCCAGCGCCCGCTATCCTGCGCCATCTGGTCGGCATGCAGCGCATCAAACAGCGCCTGATGCTGCAGGCTTTCGCCACCTTCCTGGATAAACGCATTAAACGCCTGCACCTCAGGATCAGCGGCATCACGCTGGATAAACTGCGGCCACGCCAGGCTCAGCGCCTGAATTTTCAGCCGGGCTACCGCAGCATAATCGACCCATTCAGTTGCGCGAGCCTGCGCCAGCGTCTGCTGCGTTTCGGGCAGTTGCCACCAGGTTTGCGCGACCGCGCTCAACTGGAAGTCAGTGACCGCGTTCACATCGATGTAAAGCACATTGAGCCAGCGCCGGGACGAGGGGCTGTAAGGGCTGGCGTTTTCCGGGCTGGAGGGAAACAGCGCATGGATAGGGTTAAGGCCGATAAACGCGCCGCCGCGTGCCGCAACGTCTGGCAGCATCCGGCGCAGGTCGCCAAAGTCGCCAATGCCCCAGTTCTGCGCAGAACGCAGGGTGTAGAGCTGCACGCAGGCGCCCCACAATGATTCACCCTTCAACAGTGCTGGCGGTTCATAACAGCGGGCCGGGGCGATAATCACCCGGCACGACCACTGCTGCGTGCCCTGTTGCAGCGTCAGCTGATGATAGCCTTCGGGCAGCGGCGGCAGATGCAGTGGCTGCGCGGGCTGGCAGCGACCCGAGCTCATCTCACCCGACTCGTGGGTGAGATGCCAGTGTGCATCGTCACTCAGCTGTGGCGACAGGCTCAGCAGATCGCCGCTGCGGAAAATCACCACGGGTGGCAGCGGCGTGCTCAGCGGATGCGGAGGCTGCATCACCGCCAGCAAACGCTGGCGGGTCAGGGTCGGGATCGCCTGTGGCTTGCCGTGCGCATTGATATACTCAGCAGCGATGCCCGCCAGGGAAAAATCATCCATAACCGGATCTGTTTTCATGGCGTTCCTTAGCGTTTCGCTTGCCAGATGCGTTGCTGATAATCGCGGATTGCGCGATCGGAACTGAACATGCCACAGCGGGCAGTATTCAGGATGGTGGCACGCGTCCAGGCCTCCTGATCGCTCCACAGCCGTTCAACCTGCGCCTGCGCGTCCAGGTAGGGCTGGAAGTCAGCCAGAACAAGATAAGGATCGCCGCCTTCCGGGCCGAGACTGTGCAGCATCGCGTCAAAAGCGTGGAGGTCGCCCTGGCTGAAGGTGCCATCTTCAAGCGCTTGTAACACCTGATTGAGCTGTGGATCTTTTGTGCGCCACTGATCCGGGGCATAGCCGCCCGTTTTTAACGCCACCACCTGTTCCACGGTATGCCCGAATATAAAGATATTTTCGCTGCCGACCTGTTCGGCGATCTCGACGTTGGCCCCATCCATTGTGCCGATGGTCAGCGCACCGTTAAGCGCCAGCTTCATGTTGCCGGTGCCGGAGGCCTCTTTACCGGCAGTAGAAATTTGTTCAGAAAGGTCGGCGGCCGGAATCAGGCGCTCGGCGACGGAGACGTTGTAATCGGGAATAAACACCACCTTCAGGCGGTCGCCGATGCGCGGATCCTGATTGATCACTTCGGCCACTTTGTTGATGGCGTAGATGATGTTTTTCGCCAGCGCATAGCCCGGCGCGGCTTTGGCACCAAACAGCACCACGCGCGGTGCACGGTTCGCCTGCGGATCGGTGACCAGCGTCTGCCACAGTGCAATGATGTGCAGCAGGCTCAGATGCTGACGTTTGTACTCATGCAGGCGCTTAATCTGTACATCAAACAGCGCGGTGGGGTTGATCTCAATACCCGTCCGGTTTTTGATCCACCCGACCAGTGCCTGCTTATTCTGCTGTTTGATGGCGCGATATTCCGCGCGGAACGTGGCGTCATCCGCAAAAGCTTCCAGTCCCTGCAGGGCATCAAGATCGTTCAACCAGGGCTTTTGCAGCGTTCGGCTAATCAACGCACTCAGCGCCGGGTTGCACTGATTAATCCAGCGGCGCGGTGTAATGCCATTGGTCACGTTATGGAATTTTTCCGGCCACATCTGGTGATATTCCGGGAAGAGATCCTGCACTACCAGTTTTGAGTGCAGTGCCGCCACACCATTGACCGCGAAGCCGCTGGTGACGCAAAGGTTGGCCATGCGGAGCTGGTTATTGTGCACCAGTGCCAGTTTTGCCCACTTTGCGTCATCATCCGGCCAGCGTGCGGTGACTGCCGTTTTCAGCTGCGCGTTCAGGGTATTAATGATCATCATATGGCGCGGTAGCAGGCTGCGCACCAGTCGCACATCCCAGCATTCCAGCGCTTCCGGCATCAGCGTATGGTTGGTGTAGGCAAAGGTGTGTTGGGTGATCTGCCAGGCGCGATCCCAGCTAAGCTGATGCTCATCCAGCAGCAGACGCATCAGCTCCGGGATCGCCAGCGTCGGATGGGTGTCGTTAAGCTGGATCACTTCATGGTCAGCCAGGGTTTCGATGTTGCGTCCGGCCAGATGGTGACGACGCAGAATGTCAGCCAGCGCACAGGCGCACTGGAAATATTGCTGCATCAGACGCAGTTTTTTACCGTTCTGATGATTGTCATTGGGATAGAGCACTTTGGTGAGTTTTTCTGCATCAATGCCCTGTTGCTCCGCACGCAAAAAATCGCCGTCGTTAAAGCGGCTGAGGTTGAACGGCTGAACATGTTTCGCCTGCCATAAACGCAGTGGCTGGCTGATGCCATTCTCATAACCTACTACCGGTAGATCCCAGGCTTCCCCGACCAGTTCAACTGCCGGTTGCCACTGCGGCTCACCTTCGACAGTGATCACTTTACCGCCCAGACCGACGCGCACGTTCAGCGCAGCGTTATGGTTAAACCACGGATAGCGATCGCGCTGCCAGTCATCCGGCCCTTCAATCTGCGCGCCCTGTTCGAAACGCTGGCGGAAAAGACCATATTGATAGTTCAGACCATAGCCCGTGGCAGGCTGACCCACATTTGCCATAGAATCCAGAAAACAGGCCGCCAGGCGACCCAGACCGCCATTGCCCAGCGCCGGATCGGTTTCGTTTTCCAGCACGTCGGTGAGTGAGACATTCCAGGCGGCCAGCGCATTATTCACCGCGTCATACCAGCCCAGATTCAGCAGATTGTTGCCGGTCAGGCGACCTATCAAAAACTCCATCGACAGATAGTTAACATGGCGCAGTTCAGTTGTAGCCGGGCGACCTGGCTGCGCCGCCAGCATATCGGCCAGTGCACCGCTGAGGGCCTGCCACCACTGCGACGGGTTCATCTCCTGCGCGTCGTGCAGGCCAAAACGCTGCCACTGACGGGTCAGGGCAGCAGTAAACTGAGTCGGGTTAAAATCGGGCTGTGTCATGATTGATGTCCTGAAAAAAAGAAAGTGGGTCAATGTGGTCACAGTGTGCCCGGGCGGAAATCATCACTCATCCTCCCGAAAAGGATTAGGGCAGGAGGATAGGGAGGGTGGAGAGAATGAGGCTATTCCTAAATCGACGCAGGAGTGTGATTGCGCACGCTTTTGTAAAGTTTAGTTAATGGGTTTGCTTGCATTCATCAGACGAAATGCTGAACCTGTGTAAGGAATAATTACGAAGCGTAAAATAATGATGCGCTCGACGAATGGAGAAACGCGCGCCCATGTTAATACCCGCCAAACTCAGCCGCCCGGTCCGTCTTGAAGGCACCGTCATCCGTGAAAGATTGCTGCAAAAGCTCACCGCTGTCGGTAACTATCGGCTGGTACTGGTCACCAGTCCGGCAGGTTACGGCAAAACCACACTGGTATCTCAGTGGGCGGCGGGAAAGCGCGATCTGGGCTGGGTATCTCTGGACGAGGGCGACAATCAGGCGGAACGCTTTGTCGATTACCTGATAGCTGCACTGCAACAGGCCACACATGGCGGCTGTCCCCGCACTGAGCTGCTGGCGCAGAAGCGGCAATATGTGAATCTCAATGCACTGTTTTCTCAGCTTTTTATCGAACTGGTGGAGTGGCAGCAGCCGTTGTGGCTGATTGTTGATGACTACCATCTCATCACCAATCCGGTCATTCATGACGCGATGCGCTTTTTCCTGCGTCATCAGCCGGAGAATCTGACGCTTATTCTGATGTCGCGTAACCTGCCGCAGCTGGGTATCGCTAACCTGCGGGTGCGTGAGCAACTGATTGAACTGGGCAGCCAGCAGCTCGCATTTACACATCAGGAAGCGCGCCAGTTCTTTGACTGCCGTCTGTCGGCGCCGCTGGAAAGCGACGAGAGCAGCCGCCTTTGTGATGATGTCGCAGGCTGGGCGACGGCACTGCAACTGATCGTGCTGTCGGCACGACAGGGTGCCAGCTCTGCGCAGCATTCAGCCCGGCGGCTTTCTGGTATTAATGCCAGCCATCTCTCTGACTACCTGGTGGAAGAGGTACTGGATAATGTCGATCTCTCCACCCGCCATTTCTTACTCAAAACTGCGCTGCTGCGTTCAATGAACGATGAGCTGATAGCCTGCGTAACCCACGAAGATAACGGCCAGATGCGGCTGGAGGAGATTGAACGTCAGGGGTTATTTCTGCAGCGCATGGACGATTCCGGCTGCTGGTTCAGCTACCATCCGCTGTTTGGGAACTTTCTGCGTCAGCGCTGTCAGTGGGAGCTGGCCGCAGAGCTGCCTGCGCTGCATCGGGCTGCGGCTGAAAGCTGGATGGCGCAGGGGTTTCCTGGCGAGGCGATTCACCACTCGCTCGCCTCCGGTGACGCGAGCATGCTGCGGGATGTGCTGCTGAAGCACGCCTGGACGCTGTTTAATCAGAGCGAACTGCCGTTACTGGAGAACTCCCTGAAAGCGCTGCCGTGGGAGATGATGCTGGAGAATCCTATGCTGGTGCTGCTGCAGGCGTGGCTGATGCAGACCCAGCATCGCTTTTCTGAAGTCGATAGTCTGCTGGCACGTTTTGAACAGGCCAGCCGCTGCGAGATTGATGCCGCTCTGCGCGGTGAATTTAATGCGTTGCGCGCCCAGGTGGCGATCAACGATGGCAATACCGACGAAGCGGAGCGGCTGGCGAAAGTGGCGCTCGACACCCTGCCAGCCAGCCGTCACTACAGCCGTATTGTGGCGACCTCAGTACATGGCGAAGTGATGCACTGCAAAGGTGAGTTAGATGATTCACTCAAGCTGATGCGTCAGACCGAACAGATGGCACGTCGCGATGAGGTTTGGCACTACGCGCTCTGGAGCATGATTCAACAGAGCGAGATTCTGTTTGCTCAGGGCTTTTTGCAGGCCGCCTATGAGATCCAGAGCCGCGCCTTTGTGCTGGTGGAAGAGCAGCATCTGGCGCAGTTCCCGCTGCATGAGTTTCTGCTGCGCATTCGCGCTCAGCTGTTATGGGCCTGGGGCCGACTGGAAGAGGCAGAGCAGGCGGCGCGCGAAGGGATCAACGTGCTGAACGGTTACCAGCCGCAACAGCAGATTCAGTGTCTGGGACTGCTGGTACAGTGCTCACTGGCGCGCGGCAACATTGATAACGCCCGCAGCTACCTGAACCGTCTGGAAAACCTGCTGAACAACGGCAACTGGCACAGTGACTGGATCGCCAATGCCGATAAGGTTCGGGTGATCTACTGGCAGATGACCGGCGACAGCCAGAACGCACGCGACTGGATGCGGCAGACACCCAAACCCGCTTTCGCTAACAATCATTTCCTGCAGGGACAGTGGCGTAACATTGCCCGTGCACAGATCCTGCTGGGTGATGTCAGCCAGGCAGAAGTGGTGCTTGAGGAACTGAATGAGAACGCCCGTGCCCTGCGCCTGATGAGCGATTTAAACCGTAATCTGCTGCTGTTGAATCAGATCTACTGGCAGACTGACCGCAAAGCGGAGGCGCAGCGTGTGCTGATTGAGGCGCTGAAACTGGCACGCAGCACCGGATTTATCAGCCATTTTGTCATTGAAGGCGAGATGATGGCGCAACAACTGCGGCAGCTGATTCAGCTAAATACCCTGAATGAGCTGGACAGTCACCGCGCCCGCCGCATCCTGCTTGAAATTAATAAATATCATCGACATAAGTTTGCCCATTTCGATGAAGGTTTTGTCAGCCGGTTGCTCAACCATCCTGACGTGCCGGAACTGATCCGTACCAGTCCACTGACGCAGCGTGAGTGGCAGGTGCTGGGCCTGATCTATTCAGGATACAGCAACGATCAAATCGCCGGGGAACTGGCGGTGGCATCCACCACCATCAAAACGCATATCCGTAATCTCTACCAAAAACTGGGCGTCTCTCATCGCAGCGAGGCAATGGATCAGGTGCAGGCGCTGTTAAAAATGATGGGCTATGTCTGAGAATAGCGGGCGATTATTCATCGATTGTTGAAAATTGCCCAGGCAGAAGGCTGTTCTGATGTAAAACCCGCACAGGAAACCGACGCCGGTTAAAGACGCCTGACAAGGTCTGGAAGAGTAAAGCAGAGCGGGAGTGTGCTGTGGTGAACTGGTTGAAGTGCTTCCCGATCTGCGTCCCGAGCCGCTTAGCGCGTATTTGTGGTCGCGCACCGCCGCAATCTGTCGCGGCGTATCAGGGCTTTTATGCACTGGACAGAAGACATTTTAAAACCCTATTTTGACTGATTACATGCGCGATATTTACGCCAGATACGAAGAGACGAGGCAAAGGAAAAGCTTAATCGTGCAGGTCACGCTGCGCTTTTTCTGATGGTTTGCTTAATCTGATGATAAAATCGCAAATGAGCGTGTAAGCTGAGATAAATATCAGGGCCGCTATAAATTATAGTGATTGAAGTTTGTTAACATTTGTAACTGCTGCTGTGCTAACATTTCGACGTTTATTCAGGTTTCCTGCCGTGTGTAGTATTACTGGAACGCAGTATGATAGATAAATATCAAACCCATCACCATGTCGCTTTACTGCTTCTGCTACGACACATCTGCACAATCGCCCTGACGTTTCTTCTGCTCATCGTCATTCCTCATTTAGCCTGGGCCGAAATACAGGATGGCAAAGCTAATCGCATTGTCAGTGGTATTATCAGTTTCACCCACTGGCCGGGTGTGAAACGACCAGAATTATGTGTTTTATCTTCAGCGCGACATCTCTCTTTACCGGAAAATCCTGCGTCTTCAACCGCGACATTTACTGTTGTGTATCTTGCTTCTGTTAACGACTTCAGTATGCACCGATGCGATGCTGTTTATTTCGGCGATCAGACGCCCCAGCAGCAGGTTGACTCTCTGCAGCATTTTACGGGAAGGGCCGTTCTTAGCCTCGCGGAGAATAATGCGGAGTGTACGGTGGGTGCCGCGTTTTGCATGATTTTTCAGCCTAATCATACGCATTTTTCCGTTAACCTCGATTCCCTTGCCAGAAGCGGTGTCAGGGTGAGTCCTGATGTGCTTTTGCTCTCCCGCGAGGGAGGCGAATAAGATGAAATTTGATAAATTAAGACATGATAAATCGTCCATCCGCAATAAACTGCGGAAGATAAGCACCATCAACGCTGCAGTGATACTCCTGCTGTGCTGGTTATTGCTCTCATCAACGTCGCTGCTGTTTATTAAAAAATATGAGAAACGAAATCTCGAATTAATCGGTTCGACGCTAAGTACTACGCTAACTGCGGCTACCGTTTTTGCCGACAGCTACGACGCACGTAATAAAATCGAACGGCTTGGCAATGAAGGCATGTTCGCTTCCGCGAAGCTGGTTACCCGTGATCACATTGTTCTGGTTCAGTGGAATGCACAACAGGAACCGTCGGGTTGGTATTCACGCTTACTGCGCGAGTGGATTTATATCAAACCTCTTAACGTCAATATCATTCATGCTGATGCTGTCGTCGGGACGTTGACGCTGGAAGGCACGGTGACCGGCGCGTTAAACTTCCTTCGTTACTCATTTATGATTCTTAGCAGCGGCATGCTTTGTGTGCTGGTTATCTCGCTTCTGCTGAGTGAATTTCTGCATCGGGGTATGGTTGCAACACTGCGCACCATTACCAGCTCAATTCACTATGTGATTCATTCTGGTGATTTTTCACTGCGAATCCAGGGTGGCCCAATTAAAGAGTTTCAGCTCTTTTCAGACGATCTGAATTCACTGCTTAAGGAAATGCAATCGCTGAAGGCTTCGCTTATGCGTGATAATCGCTCGCTGGCTGCTAAAGCGCTGGAAGACCCGCTGACCGGCCTTGCCAACCGCACTGCATTTTCCGCCCGACTGACACAACTCCTCGCTCTGCAATCTGCCAATGAGCGCTTTGCGCTGTTATTTCTCGATGGCGATCGTTTTAAGAGCATTAATGATAACTGGGGACATGCCGCCGGGGATGAGGTATTGAAAGCGATAGGATCGCGCCTTTTATCACAGGCATCTGAACAGGATCTGGTTGCCAGATTAGGCGGAGATGAATTTGCCATGCTGGTGAGCAGCCGGACCCGTGATGAGCAATTGCAGCAACTCATGCAGAACATTCATGCTGCGATCAGCGAAGAAATCAGTATTGCAGAAGGTATGCCGATAAAAACCTCAATGACCATCGGATATGCGTGGTCACAACAGGGTGATACGGTTGAATCGATCCTCGAACGTGCTGATATGAATATGTATAAGAATAAGCGAAAAAATAAAGTTTAATGAAGGCGTGAACGAGACGTGAATATGAAAAAGAATATTTCCCTGATGCTCCTGACTCTGGCTTTGGTGGGTTGTCAGTCTAAAGAGCATTTTAGTGAGGCACAAATCGCCGCGATGAAAAGTGCTGGATTTACCCGAAATAGTGAAGGCTGGGGGTTGGGATTATCCGATAAAATCCTGTTTGGTGTTAACGAATCAGAACTGACTCCCTCAAGCAAAAGTAATATTCAGGGGATGGCGAAAAACCTGGCATCGACCGGTATTGAGCATGTGCGCATCGATGGGCACACTGACAATTATGGCAAACCCGATTATAACCAGCAGCTGTCGTTGAAAAGAGCGAATGCCGTAGCGGCACAGTGGGCGGAAGGTGCGTCGATACCCCGTGGAAATATTGTTACGCGTGGATTGGGGATGAGTGCTCCGGTTACCAGCAACAACAGCGCGCAAGGGCGTGCGCAAAACCGCCGCGTGGCCATTGTGATCACAGCACCATGATAAACCAGCGGCCAACACCTGCTTTGTCGTCGGATTTACCTGCGCGTGACCATGCGCTGACCATGGGAAAAGATGAACGCACGGCGGACTCCGCCATGCGTTGTTTTTATCAGCGATAAAACGCCGGTTTAACCGACATCTTAACCGGCACAATCTCGCCAGAGGTTTGTGCCGCGACACAGGCATCGGCCGCGACTGCCGCCGCGTAACCATCCCACGCCGAGGGCCCCGTCATCTCACCGCTGATGACGTTGTTGATAAACGCCTGTAGCTCCACGTCATAGGCATCGATAAAGCGTTTTTTCCAGTCGGTCAAAATGGTAGTCGAGAGTTTTGCCGCGCTGCGTGTCTGCACAGAAACGGGCTCCGGCAGGCGGGCAACGCCGCGTTCACCCACCACTTCACACTGAATGTCGTAGCCATATTCACAGTTCACAAAGATTTCGACATCAATACGCGCGCCTTTGGCTGTCTCCAGCAGCACGATTTGTGGATCGCGCAGATGTGACGATGCCTTGCGGGTTTTGCGTGGGAAGATCACCTGTACGCTGGCGTAGTCATCATTCAGCAGCCAGCGCAGCACATCGAGTTCGTGGATAAGCGTATCGGTGATTGCCATGTCGGTGGTGTAACTGTCACCCACTTCCGGATTACGGTGTGCGCAATGCAGCATCAGCGGTTCACCAATCTCACCGCTGTCGATGACCGCTTTTAGCGCACGGTAGCCGCTATCATAAGGGCGCATAAAGCCGACCTGCACCAGCTGCCGTCCCGCCTGAATCTCCGCTTCAACAATATTCATACAGCCCTGAGCGGTGACCGCCAGCGGTTTTTCGCAGAACACCGCTTTGCCCGCTTCGATACAGGCCAGCACAAAGGCTTCATGTGTCGGACCCCAGGAGGCGACCAGCACCGCATTCACCAGCCGATCGTTAATGAGATCCAACGCATTGTCATAAATGCGTGCTTCCGGCGTCAGCTCATTCACAATCTGCTGGCAGTTGTCGCGGTTGATGTCGTTGAGCGCCACCACGCGCGCATTCTGTAACACTGTGCTGCAACGACGGATATGTTCGCGGCCGATTGCGCCGGTGCCGATAACACCAATGTTAATTGTCATGATGATTCCCTTAAGCTGAGTGATTTAACAAACGAATGCTGTCGCGTATTTCGCGGGTGATGTCCGCTTCCTGCCAGCTGTTCATTACCGACGAGAAAGGTTCAAAAGCGTAAAGGCCGCTGTAGCCCATCTTCTCCAGCCGCTCAACCTGTTGCTTACTTTGCAGGCGGTCGTCCGCGCTGAGCATGATGCGCTCTTCGTCGGTGAGCTGGCTGACCGGGCGTGGGTCAGTGACGCCGGAGAGGTGCACCAGCCCGATCTGACCGATATCGATCTCCTGGTCAAAAGTCTGTTCCGCATCCTCAAACAGATGATGATGGAAGGTATCAATCAGTAATCTGAACGGCACGCCTGCTTCATGAATCAGTGTCTGCGCCTGAGTTGCCGAACGTAGTGAGCTCTGAGGAAAGCCCAGCGGCTCGACCAGTCCCTGAATACCTGCGTCGGCGAACAGCGGTGCCAGGGTTTTCAGTGCAGCGACGGTATCGGCTGCGCTGATGGGCGTACCGTCATTGAGCGGACAGAGCACCAGCGATTCCGCGCCAACTGCCTGCGCATCGCTTAATAACTGGTGGGCGCGCTGTAGTACCTCTTCATTCAGCTGGTTAAACGGATAGAGCGCATTGATAGTGACAATACGAATACCTGACTCACGCGCCAGGGCCCTGACGTCGTCACCGCTGAGATCGTCGGTAACGCGTCCGCTGGGCATATCATTACGCAGCTCGACATTATGAATACCCAGCTGGCTGACGAGGTTAAAAAATTGCGGAAGGGTGAGGCTGGGCGCTATTTTACGGTTGATGCAAAAGCGCGCGTTGGGAATATTCAGGCTCATAACAATTTCCTTGAACGTAGGGTGTCGGTGTTAATAGCAATCGGGTCGTCAGCGTCATGACGCGGGCCGTTATTTTTTACTGCGCAGCAGGCACTATTTTTTGCCGTTATAAAGCGCATAGAAATAGTGCTCGACCTGCTCAAGACTTCTTCCCCGGGTTTCGGGAATAAACTTCACAACAAAAACAGAACCGCCGATGCCGATGGCCGCGAATATGAAGAAGGCACCAGCCAGACCAAACGCGGCTAATAACAGCGGGAAGGCCATAGAGATGGCAAAATTAGCGATCCACAGTGAGAAGACCGCGCCGCCCATACAGATGCCGCGCATCCTAGCGGGGAAAATTTCTGACAGCAGTAACCAGGTCACCGGTGATAACGCGCCCTGCTGAAAGCACAGAAACATCAGCATGCCCGCCAGCACCAGATACGCCCGCAGCAGATTGACGGTGCCATTGAGGTATTCCGGCATCAGCCAGCAGACCAGCCCGATAAAGAAAAGGCAGCAGGTGCAGCCCATCTGGCCAATTAACACCAGCGGGCGACGGCCCACTTTGCCGATTAACCAGATACCGACCAGCGTCATCACCACCGAAATCACGCCATTGGCGATGGTGGCAAACAGCGCCGCATCATTGCTCAGTCCGGCAGCGGTCAGCATGGTCGGCGCGTAGTACATGATGGTATTGACGCCGGTCAGCTGCTGAATGGCGGCGATGCCCACGCCCAGCAGGAAAATTTTCATCAGCCAGGGCGTCGCAAGATCGCGCAGGCGGCCTTTGCCACGCTGGCGGTTCTCTTCGATGGTTTCCTCAATCTCCTCCAGTTCCCACTCAACATCTTCAGCGGCGCGGGTTTTTTCCAGCACCTCACGGGCGGCCTGACTGCGGCCTTTCATTACGTGCCAGCGTGGGGTTTCTGGCATAAATATCATGCCGATCCAGAGCAGAACGGCGGGCACAATCGATAACGCCAGCATCCAGCGCCAGGTGTTTTCACCGCCCCAGATGTCGTTAAATGTGGCGTTTGAGATGTAAGCCAGCAACTGACCGCTGACGATCATCAGCTCCTGCAGGGTAACCAGCTGGCCGCGTTTGTTAGCGGGTGCGATTTCCGCGATGTAGACCGGCACGGTGGCTGCCGCGCCGCCCACGGCAAACCCCAGGAACAGACGCGAGGCGATCATCCAGGTGACGTCCGGTGCCAGGGCTGATCCCACCGCACCCAGAGCAAAAATCAGCGCCAGTGCGATGATAATGCGTCGTCTGCCCAGGCCATCTGCCAGATGGCCGGCCGCCAGTGCGCCGAAGGCCGCGCCAAACAGCAGGGAGCTGGTCACCAGTCCCGTTGTAAACGGTGTGAGATGCAGATCGCTACGCATAAATAGCAGCGCACCCGAGACCACACCGGTGTCATAACCAAATAGCAACCCACCTAAAGTGGCAACCAACGCAATAATCTTCACAAAAGGCTCGGTGCGGGTGGCGCTATTGGGACCGGAGGCCGGGTTCGACGAAATATAAAGTTCTTTTTCCATGAATACTCCTGGTCATTACGGCAAAGACAAAACGTCAGAACATGAAGAAGCCATCACCCTACTGATATTTTTATTTCGGGTTAAATTATATTTGAAACTTAGTTTTCATTATGTGAGCTCAACCCTTGCGCCTTTTTTATTTTGATTGGATTCCATCAGGGCGTAATAAAAATCGTTAGATTAAAGAGGGTTATTGTTCACGTTAATAAAAAAGCGATGTTTTTGTCAGGGCGAAATGGGAATAATTTCGGGAAAGCAGAGTGTAATGAATCAGGGTCAGGATGAAATATCCTGACCAGAAGAAGGGGGAATGTTGAGGTTAGCGGATGGTGAGTGCATTTAATGCGGATAACAGCGCGTCTACTTTTGGCAGAAACTGTTTACGCCGTGGCCATACCACGCTTAGCGTCAGCCCGTCAGGTTGTAACTGCGGCAGGATAATCTCCAGTTCGCCGGCTGCTACGGCGCGCTGAATCAGCCATGAAGGCATCTGGGCCACACCCAGTCCGGCGATGACCGCCTGCAGTTGCGCATCAACGTCGCCCACTGCCAGCCTGAACGGCACCTCGCGCCAGTGTGGCTGACCATCTTCAGTGGTGAACAGCCAGGGTTTGGTCGAGCCATCCACGCGCTCATAAAGGATGGCGGGATGATTCAGCAGCGCCGCCTCATTCTCCGGACGACCTTCACGGTCCAGATAAGCAGGAGAGGCACAGAACTGCATCTGCTCGCGGCCCATATTGCGCCATCCCAGGGACGCAGGGAGGTCAGGCGCACCGCCGATCCGTACTGCCACATCCACGCCTTCCTCAAACAGGTCCACAAAGCGATCGGACAAACTCAGGCTCAGCGCCAGTTCCGGGTGCTGCTGGCAAAATGGCATCAAGAGCGGCATGACGTTGAGACGGCCATAGGTCGTGGGCACCGCCAGACGCAGACGACCGGACGGAATGATGCGCTGCGCCGCCAGCACTGCCTCGGCTTCGGCCAGATCCTCCAGGATGCGCAGGCAGGTCTGATAATAGGCGCTGCCCGCGTCGGTGAGGTGCAGGCTTCGCGTGGTGCGTTCCAGCAGCCGCGAGCCCAGTCGCGTCTCCAGGCGGCTGACGCTTTTACTGACTGCCGAACCGGTCACATGCAGCCGCTCAGCCGCGGCGGTAAAGCTGCCGCACTCGACGCTGGCAACAAACGGCAGAATATCTTTGAGGCGATGATCGTGCATTGATTGATGAACTCAGGTTAAGAATGCTGTGAATAAATGCCAGAGATAAGAACTGAATTCTCTATTAGGCTTAGAATTACGCAAAACGAGGAGAAATCAAATGAAAAAGCACGCTTTGATTGTTGGCATCAGCGGTGTTATTGGTCGCGCACTGGCAGAGAAATTACAAACAGAAGGCTGGCAGGTCACCGGTCTTTCACGCGGACGCGGTGCGGTTCCTGAAGGCGCAGCCAGTCTGACAGCCGATCTGACCGACGCTGACGCCGTTCGTGACGCACTGAAAGAGGTAAAACCGGATGCGCTTTTCTTCAGCGTCTGGGCGCGTCAGGAAAATGAGAAAGAGAACATCCGCGTTAATGGCGGCATGGTGCGCAATGTGATTGAAGCACTCGGCGATCGCCTGAAGGGTTCACACGTGGCACTGGTTACCGGTCTAAAGCATTATCTGGGTCCGTTTGAAGCTTACGGCAAAGGGGCGGTGCCGGTGACGCCGTTCCGCGAAGAGCAGGGTCGTCAGCCAGTCGATAACTTCTATTACGCGCAGGAAGATGAAGTGTTCGCGGGCGCTGAGAAGTATGACTATCGCTGGAGTGTTCACCGTCCGCATACCATCATCGGTCATGCCGTAGGTAACGCGATGAATATGGGGCAGACGCTGGCGGTTTACGCGACGCTGTGCAAAGAGAAGGGCTGGCCCTTTATCTTCCCAGGCTCGCCTGAGCAGTGGAACGGCATTGTGGATATGACCGATGCGGGCCTGCTGGCTGAGCAGCTGCACTGGGCTGCCACTTCACCAAATGGCGCAAATGAGGATTTCAATGCCGTAAACGGTGACGTTTTCCGCTGGAACTGGATGTGGCCAAAACTGGCAGACTATTTCGGTATTGAAGCTGCGGAGTACCCGGCGCAGATGATGCCGCTGGAAAATCGTATGCAGGAAGCCGCCAGTGCATGGCAGGCGATTGCAGAGCAGAATCAGTTGCGTGAGGCAGATGTGACTAAGCTGGCTTCATGGTGGCACACCGATGCAGACCTGGGCCGTCCGATGGAAGCTTTTACTGATATGAGTAAGAGCCGCAAAGCGGGCTTTACCGGCTATCGCAGCACGCTCGACTCCTTTACTCAGCTGTTTGATAAGCTGAAAGCGGAAAAAGTGATTCCGGAATAACCCAGCAGGCGCCGCATCAGGCGCCTGTTTCGTTTCTGGCAGAGACTATACTCAGGCACTGAATCAGTGAATGGAGGAGCAGATCGATGACAACATGTTTCATTATCGGGGCGGCGGGCAAGGTTGGTCAAAAGCTGACGCGTCAGCTGAGCAGCAGAAATCATGCGGTCACGGCGCTGCATCGTAAACCGGAACAGGCTGAGACTCTTCAGGCCGCAGGCGCGAAGCCTGTTGCGGGTGATATTCAGCAACTCAGCGTGACGGCACTGTCCGGTTTAATGACGGGTCACGAAGTGGTTGTTTTCACCGCGGGTGCGGGCGGAGCCGGGATCGAGTTAACCAATGCCATTGACGGTGAAGGGTTGAAGCTGGCGGTAGCTGCAGCAGAGCAGGCGGGTGTCTCGCGCTTCCTGCTGGTCTCGGCGTTTCCGGATGCAGGCCGTGGTAAAACGCCATCAGAGGGTTTTGAGAATTACATGCGGGTGAAACGTCTGGCGGATGCCGTGCTGGTGGCGAGCAAGCTGGAGTGGGTGATCCTGCGGCCGGGTACGCTGACCGATGAAGCCGGGACAGGGCGGGTGCATGCTGATCTCGCTATTCCGTATGGGGAAATCCCGCGTGAAGATGTGGCGGCGACGCTGGTCGGGTTGATTGAGAATCCGGCGATTAAATATCAGATAATCGAACTCACCCAGGGTGATGTGCAGATTGATGTGGCGTTGCAGCGGTTGCAGCGGGTATAGAAAGGTAGGGTTGTTGCTGGATCGAGCCTGCTCAGGGAACGCGGTCAGTTTGGAAAGACGCAAAAGCCGTCATCCATGACACCCTCGGTCCGCACCGTCCCTGGTAAGGGATGCTTTCCTCCTCTGACCGTGCTCCCTGCGCAGACTCTCTGACAGCCAATAGCCCTTACTTTAATCAACAAAAAAGCCCCGAATCAGTGGGCTTTTTGCTTAGCTGACGCAGGTATTACTTCACGCATTTAGCGCAGTGCGCACGCTCAATGTGCTGGAAGAAGTCATTACCTTTATCATCGACCAGGATAAAGGCAGGGAAATTCTCCACCTCGATTTTCCAGATCGCTTCCATTCCCAGCTCAGGATACTCCACGCATTCCAGACTCTTGATGCTCTGCTGCGCCAGCACCGCGGCCGGACCACCGATGCTGCCCAGGTAAAAGCCGCCATGTTTATGGCAGGCATCCGTCACCTGCTGACTGCGGTTACCTTTTGCCAGCATGATTTTGCTGCCGCCGTGGGCTTGCAGCAAGTCCACATAGGAATCCATGCGTCCGGCTGTCGTCGGGCCGAGTGAACCGGACGCATAACCTTCAGGCGTTTTAGCCGGACCAGCGTAATAGACCGGGTGATCTTTGATGTACTGCGGCAATCCTTCGCCATTATCGATGCGCTCTTTGAGTTTGGCATGTGCGATATCACGCGCCACGATAATGGTGCCGGTCAGTGAAAGGCGGGTAGAAACCGGATACGCGGAGAGCTGGGCCAGAATCTCTTCCATTGGACGGTTAAGATTCACCTGCAACACTTCACCTTCGCCCTGCTGACGCAGCGCTTCCGGAATCAGACGGCCTGGATTTGATTCCAGCTTCTCAATCCAGATACCTTCGCGGTTAATCTTCGCTTTGATATTGCGGTCAGCCGAGCAGGAAACGCCCATGCCGATCGGGCAGGACGCGCCGTGACGCGGCAGACGCACCACGCGGATGTCGTGGGCGAAGTACTTGCCACCAAACTGCGCGCCAAGGCCAAGGTCCTGCGCTGCTTTCAGCAGTTCCTGCTCGAGCTGCACATCACGAAATGCCTGACCATGCTCGTTGCCCTCGGTCGGTAAGCCATCGTAGTAGTGCGTTGAGGCGAGCTTCACGGTTTTCAGTGTGCTCTCTGCCGAGGTGCCGCCGATAACAAACGCGATATGGTATGGCGGGCAGGCAGCGGTGCCGAGGGTACGCATTTTGTCCACCAGGTAATTTTTCAGTTTGCCTGGGCTCAGCAGCGCTTTGGTTTCCTGATAGAGATAAGTTTTGTTGGCGGAGCCGCCGCCTTTAGCGATACAGAGAAACTTGTACTCATCGCCATCTACGCTGTAGAGGTCGATCTGCGCAGGAAGGTTAGTGCCGGTATTCACCTCTTTATACATATCCAGCGCGGCATTCTGGGAATAGCGCAGGTTATCTTCAATATAAGTGTTGTAGATACCCAGTGACAGCGCGGCTTCATCGCCACCGCCGGTCCAGACGCGCTGGCCCTTTTTGCCCATGATGATCGCGGTGCCGGTATCCTGACAGGTAGGCAGCACGCCTTTGGCAGCAATTTCAGAGTTTCTTAAAAACTGCAGAGCCACATATTTGTCATTGTCGCTGGCATCCGGGTCATCAAGGATGGAGGCAACCTGCTGCTGGTGGGCCGGACGCAGCATGAAAGAAGCGTCGTGGAAGGCCTGCTGACTCAGCAGCGTCAGTGCCTGCGGGTCAACTTTCAGGATCTCCTGACCCTCAAACTCGGCGACGGAGACATGCTCGCGACTCAGCAAATAGTATTCAGTATCTTCGTGGGACAGCGGAAAAGGGTTCTGATAGACAAAAGGTTTGTTCGACATTTTTTCTCACTTAATGACCGGCTGAACCTCCGCGTGCAGGCTGCGGGGCACAACATCATAGGCGAATTAATCGTTTATTATGCTTCCTCACCGTGGGTGCGGTGAGGAAGTGCTGGAATGGTATCTTATAACGCGTTGATCTGCATGTTGTATCCGTCAGAACATCCACACCATCCACGGATAAGCAATCAGCATCATCGAACCTAAGAAGATGGCACCGAAGATAGTACCCAGACGCCAGTAATCTTTGGTAGGCAGATAGCCGCTACCGTAGTAAATCGGACTTGGGCCAGTGCCGTATGGCGTGATGATGCCCATCACACCCAGAGAGGTACACAGCATCAGGCAGAAGACGGGCATATTGATGCCTGGGATTGATGCTGCGATGGTCAGCATGGCCGGTAACAGCGCGGTAGTGTGCGCGGTGGTGCTGGCAAAGAGGTAGTGCAGCAGGAAGAAGGCGATCAACAGCACCACGGCTGAAACCTGCGGGTCATAACCCTGCAGTAGCATGCCACCCTCTTTACCTAACCAGGTGATGAAACCGACACGGGCCAGGCCATCCGCCAGCGCAACCAGGGTCGCGAACCAGGCAAAGGTGTTCCAGGCCGGTTTATTACTGGTGATGTCGTTCCAGTTCAGGACGTCGGTCCACAGCATCAGCACGACAACCAGTAACGCCGCCATCGCAGGCTCAATCCACGAGGTGGCGAAAATCCACATCAGCAGGGCACAGACCACAAACACGAGCAGCAGGATTTCGTTGCGGGTCAGTCGGCCCAGTTTTTCCAGTTCAGCGATAGCCCATTTTGGTACTTCATCGTTGATTTTGACTTCAGGTGGGTAGAACCAGTAAGCCAGCAGCGGCATGGTCAGAATCAGCAGCAAGCCCAGTGGCAGGAAGGCCAGGAACCACATGCCCCATGAAATATCAAAACCGATGATGCTTTTCACCAGCGCCAGCGCCAGCAGGTTAGGAGCCAGTGCAGAGAGGAACATTGAGCTGGTGATACAGGCTGCGGTAATCGCGACCCACATCAGGTAAGAGCCGATTTTACGGGCGCTCGGGTCATTAGGCTTAGAACCATACAGCGGCGGCAGGTTAGCAATAATCGGGTAAATCGTGCCGCCACTGCGCGCGGTGTTTGACGGGGTAAAGGGTGCCAGTAACAGGTCAGCAAAGGTGATGGCATAACCCAGCGTCAGGCTCCGGCGACCCAGATATTTCACCAGAATCAGCGCAAGGCGACGCCCGAACTGCGTTTTGTCATAACCTGCGGCGAACATAAAGGCACCGAAGATGAGCCAGACTGTAGAGTTGCCAAAACCGCTGACCGCCCACTTAAAGGACTCACTGGCGACTTTAAATTTCGGGTTAGCCAGTTCAGCCGGGCTGAAGAGCAGAAACTGGCTGAACAGCGCGATGACCACCACGCCAGTCAGACCGATCACGGCACCTGGCAGAGGCTCAAAAATCAACCCGACAATCACGCCCACGAAAATGGCGAAAAAGTGCCAGGCGTAGGGTTCGAGTCCGGCTGGGGTGGGAACAAGCAACAGCAGTACGGCAACGATTACCGGCAGCGCCAGCATGATAGCTTTCTTTTTACCCGCCGCCACAGGATCGGCTTTTGGGGGTTCAGTAACAGCTGAGAGTGTTTTCATAGTTTTTTATCTGCAAGTTAATAAGAATGCGATTTGCGCCCCGGACCTTCACTGATGACTTTCTTTTATATTCTTAATAGTGTGAATAAACCGCGATGCACTGATTTTTTTAATCTGCTGCTGTGATAATGAGCAGCGCTTTTAAATCCATGTAAATATAATGCGATTTCCAGAAATAAGAATTTTGATCCAGATCAAAGAAATTAATTCATTATTCCCGTTTTTTAACATTTATTATTAATTTATTTTTACTGCGTCAGGGATTTGACGACTCTGTGAAGCTGATCAACAACAAAATGACTCTGTAAAGCAAGCGTTTTTTCCATAACGCTATGATTTTAATTGACTTGTTTGTTGTGTAAATGAATGGTTGATTTTTGGTAACTGATAGTTAACAATTAATATAACTTCGTTTTACTCTCCCGGCAAATAAAAAATAAAAATCGTTTAAAAGTTATAAAAGTAAAGTTATCGCTTAAGAAAGCAAAGAAAAGAGTATATTAACGTTATGACATCGGACCACTTAATTAAGCGATAATTTGCGTCCGCTAAAAATTTCCAGACTTTATAAATTTTGGAGTTTATCGCAATGAAATCTCTCACTCCCATTCTAAATCCACTTACCCTGCCCAATGGCGCTGTTTTAAAAAACCGGCTGGTCATGGCTCCGATGACCACCTGTACCGGTTTTTACGACGGCACGGTCACCAGCGAGCTGGTCGAGTACTATCGCGCCCGCGCGGGCAGCATCGGTACGGTGATTGTAGAGTGCTGTTTTATTGATAACCGTGGCCCGGCATTTCCGGGTGCCATTGCTATCGACAGCGACAATAAAATTCCCGGACTCAAACGTATTGCGGACGCAATTAAATCTGAAGGCTCAACCGCCATTCTGCAGATCTATCACGGCGGCCGTATGGTTGAGCCAGAACTGATTGGCGGAAAAACACCGGTTGCGCCCAGCGCCATCGCGGCGCCTCGTGAAGGGGCAACGCAGCCTCTCGCGCTGAGCGCTGAAGAGGTTGATACCATGATCACCAAATTTGGTGACGCAGTGAACCGCGCCATCAAGGCCGGTTTCGACGGTGTCGAAATTCATGGTGCCAACACTTACCTGATTCAGCAGTTCTATTCACCCAACTCTAACCAGCGCGATGACAAGTGGGGCGGCAGCCGCGATAACCGCGCGCGTTTCCCGCTTGAAGTGCTGGAAATCACCCATAAGATGGCGGAGCGCTTCGCTCATAACTCGTTCATTATCGGCTATCGCTTCTCGCCGGAAGAGATCGAAGTCCCCGGCATCCGTTTTGATGACACGCTTTATCTGCTGGAAAAACTGGCCGCGCGTGGACTCGATTACGTTCACTTCTCTGTCGGCCAGCTGCTGCGTCCGTCGATTGTCGATACTCAGGACCCGACGCCGCTGATTGAGAAATTCATTGCGATGCGTTCACCTGAGCTGGCAAAAGTGCCGGTGATTGGTGTCGGCGGCGTGGTGAACAAAGCGGATGCGGAGCTGGCGCTGGAGAAGGGCTACGATCTGGTGGCGATTGGTAAAGCCTGTATCGCCTATCCGAACTGGACCGATCGCATCATCAACAATGAACACCTTGAGCTCTACATCGACAGCAACAAACGCGAAGAGCTTCAGATCCCTGAACCGCTGTGGCGCTTCTCGCTGGTCGATGCGATGATCCGCGACACCAGCGAATCAGGCCGTAAATACAAAGCGGGCGTCTATCAGGAAAAAGTTGAAGCCGAAGCGCTGAAGCTGAAAATCAACGTCACGCTGGATACCGACCGTATCACCGACATCTCGCTGGTGCCGGATGACACGCTGGATGTGGACTTCACCACCACCTTTGAAAGCCTGCGTAGCCGCATTCTGGTGGCGAACAGCCCACACGTTGATGCGATTACCGGTGCAACCACTCAGAGTGAGGCGCTTAAAAAAGCGGTTTCACGCGCGATGACCACCTCCAGCAAGCAACACGTGATCGAGGAAGGCGGTAACCCTAACGCACCACAGAATTACGATGTGGTGATTGTGGGTAGCGGCGGTGCCGGTCTGGCGGCGGCGATTCAGGCGCACGATGAAGGCGCGCGCGTGGTGATCATCGAGAAGATGCCGACCATTGGCGGCAACACGATTAAAGCGTCAGTAGGCATGAACGCCGCTGAAACCCGCTTCCAGAAACTCAAAGGCATTGAAGACAGCAAAGAGTTGTTCTATGAAGAGACGCTGAAAGGCGGTCAGTTCAAAAACAATCCGGTGCTGTTGCGTGAGTTTGTTGACCTGGCACCTGAAGCAATTGAGTGGCTGGCGGATAAAGGCATTGAGCTTAACGACATCACTATTACCGGCGGGATGAGCATCGACCGTACGCACCGTCCGGCTGACCGCTCAGCGGTGGGTGGGTTCCTGATTAGCGGCCTGGTAAAAAATATCAACAGCCGCAACATCGAAGTCCTGCTGGAAACCTCCGTCGCCGAGATTCTCTACGAAAATGGCGCAGTCGCGGGCGTGAAAGTGGTCGATGAGTACAACGACAGCCGTATTCTGAACGCCAAAAGCGTGATTGTGGCGACCGGAGGATTCAGTGCTAACCGTGAGCTGGTGGTGAAATACCGTCCTGAACTTGATGGCTTCGTGACGACCAACCACAAAGGCGCCACCGGCAGCGGTATTGCGATGCTGGAAAAAATTGGTGCCGGCACCGTGGATATGGGCGAAATCCAGATTCACCCAACGGTTGAGCAGACCACCTCTTATCTGGTCTCCGAATCCATTCGCGGCGGCGGCGCCATCCTGGTCAGCCAGGCGGGCGAACGTTTCTACAACGAAATGGAAACCCGCGACAAAGTTTCCGCACAAATCATCGCGCTGCCAGAAAAGAGTGCCTGGATTGTGTTTGATGAGCAGGTGCGTATGAACAACAAAGCGGCTGACGAATATATCGCGAAAGGTTTTGTGATCAGCGCGCCAACCGTGGCAGAACTGGCGGTGAAACTCAACATGAGTGAGCATCACACGCTGGAAGCAACGCTGGCCCGTTACAACAACTTCGTCATCATGCAGAAGGATGAAGATTTCGGTCGTCAGACCGCTTTGCGCCATCCGCTGAGTGAAGCGCCGTTCTACGCGATTCGTGTTGCTCCGGGTGTTCACCACACTATGGGTGGCGTCACTATCGACACCACTACAGCGGTGCTGGACAGCCAGAAGCAGGTGATCAACGGTGCCTGGGCATGCGGTGAAGTGGTTGGCGGCATCCACGGCGCGAACCGTATCGGCGGTAACGCCGTGGCAGATATCATCATCTTCGGTATTCTGGCGGGTGGTAACGCCGCCGCTTACGCCCGACGTTAACGGCAGTCTCCGGCATCCGCACCCGCGGGTGCCGGTTTTTTCCTATTCAAAGCAGAGTCGCCTATGTTAACTGATGCGCGTGTCTATGCTTACTCCGCTGTTTTAATGGGTTCGCCCATTCTGCTGAAGCTCTTCGAAGACAACCAGACGCTGGCCGCTCAGGTTTTCCGTCTGATCAAACAGCAGGAGAACCTTTTCACGGTAAATCGTGCGGCGTCTGAAGTGATGGCCGTTAATGACGCGGCCGGTCAGCATCCTGTGGTCGTCAGCCAGCCAGTCTTTGATTTGATCGCCTGCGCACATGCCGTCAGCCTGCTGCCGGACAGCCTGTTTAATCTTGCTATCGGGCCGCTGGTGAAGTGCTGGAAAATCGGTTTTCAGGGACACAGCGTCCCGTCAGAAACCGACCTTAAGATGCGCATGGCGCTGACGAATCCCCATGACGTCATCCTAGATGCCGCAAGTCGCAGCGTCATGCTGGCCCGGCCGGGAATGGAGATTGATCTGGGTGCCATCGCCAAGGGCTATATCGCCGACGTAGTACAGGCGTTTTTGCGCCAGCAGCAGGTTAGCAATGCGCTGATTAATCTGGGCGGGAACGTGCAGACGGTGGGCGCGCCGCCCGAAGAGGCGGGCTGGGCAATTGGCCTGAAAAAACCTTTTGGTGAGGCCGATGAGTTGATTGGCGTGATTGGCGTGAACAACCGCTCGGTGGTGACGTCGGGTGTCTATGAGCGCTATTTCGAGCTGGATGGCATCTGTTATCACCACATCCTCAATCCGCACAGCGGATATCCGCTGGATACCGACCTGATGAGCGTCACAGTGATCTCTGATCGATCACTGGATGGTGACATCTACACGACACTGCTCTATGGCTTAGGTGTCGAAAAGGGCATTGTTTGCCTGGCAGATAAACCGGGCATTGAAGCGATCTTTGTGACCCGTGACAGGCAGGTCATCTGCTCGTCACAACGTCACTTTTCGTTTCAGTTACTGGACCCCGGGTACCGGCTGGTTCACTGACAGTACTGTTTGAGTAAGGTGTGATACTCCGGCTGCAGGCGGTAGCGGTAAACCGGACGGCCCGTGACACCATAGTGAATACTGGTGAACAGAATATTAATCTGCGCCAGCCAAATCAGGTATTTGCGGCAGGAGACGCGAGAGATATTCACTTCCGTTGCCAGCTCATCGGTAGAGAACTCGGTGCCAGGATGCGAATCGATCCACAGACAGAGGGTGCGCAGCGTCTGCGGCGTTAATCCTTTCGGCAGGCGTTTCTGCTCGCTGGCGCCTGGCGGATTTCCATGCAACAGCTGATCAACGTCTGACTGCTGATAGAACTGGTGGTTATCCATCAGTGATTTTTTCTGTCGCCAGCCGGTCAGCGCCTCTTCAAAGCGGGCAAACTGAAACGGCTTGATCAGATAATCCACTACGCCATAGTTGAGCGAGGTTTTGATGGTGGCGGCATCGGCGGCTGACGAGATGATAATCACATCGACCGGACGTCCGGCACTGCGCAGTTCCGGGAGCAGGTCGAGCCCGTTTTCCTGCTGCATATAAATATCCAGCAGAATTAAATCAACCTGTGGCTCCTCCTGGGCCAGCCGCTCTTTTGCCTGCTGTAAGGTTGAGGCGGTGCCGCAGCACATGAAGCCTGGGATCTGCCCGATATAGCAGCGATTAAGTTCGGCTACCATCGCATCATCGTCGACAACTAACACATTGATCATTGGGTAATCATTCCTCTCTCCCACGGAAGTTGTACCAAGAATTGGGTAAATACACCCGGTTCCGATTCGACACTGACGTTGCCGCCCAGGCTTTCGGTCTGCTGCTTCACCAGAAATAATCCGACACCACGATCGTCGCCTTTTGATGAAACACCGCGCTCAAAAATGGTGCTGAGCTGGTTGCCGTCAATGCCCGGCCCATCATCACTCACTTCGCAGGCCAGCCAGCCGTTCTGATAGTGCAGCATGAGGTGAATTTCCCCTTCAGTTTCCGGGTCCAGCGCCTCGAGCGAGTTTTCAATTAAATTGCCCAGTACGGTAATCAGAACCGCGTTCTGCTCCTCGCTGCCGCAGTCAGGCAGAAAACTCGCTTCATCAATAATCAGCTGATGACCTTCATCGGTCACCCGGTTGATTTTACTGAGCAGGAAGCCGGCAATGATCGGCGACTTAATCTTTTGCAGCAGTGAACCGATTTCAGTCTGATAGGCGTTAGCCGTTTTCAGGATGTACTCTTCCATCTGCGCATAATTTTTCATGTGCAGCAGGCCCAGAATCACATGCAGCTTGTTCATGAACTCATGGGACCGTTCACGTAATGCATCCACATAGTTTACCATGCCGTCCAGCCGCTGCATCAGCTGGCTGATCTCCGTCTTATCCCTGAAGGTGGTCACCGCGCCAATTATGCGGTCGCGACTGCGAACAGGCACGGTGTTGCTGATCAGGATCCGGTTACCCAGCGTCAACTCCTGGTCGTACCAGGCTTTACCTGCATGCAGTGCATCCTGCTGATGACGATGCATCACACTCTCTTCTGCAATCAAATCGCCGCTTGACGGCATCTTGCGGGTCGTCTCATGTAACAACTGCTGAGCCGCGTGGTTGATCAGGCTGACGCGCGACTGATCGTCTACTGCAATCACACCCTCTTTAATGGAATTCAGAATGGCCTGACGCTGCTCAAACAGGCTGGAAATTTCGTGCGGCTCCAGCCCCAGTAAGATAGTTTTTAGTCGCCTGACCAGAATAAGCATACCCAGCAGGCCTGCCAGACCGCCAAACAGGACGGTCCAGACGATATTCCAGCGGCTTTTGGCAATTTGCGCCGCGACATCATTCAGCGCGATGCCGATCGCCACGACACCAATCTGCTGATGCTGTGCGTTATAAACGGGCGTAAATACCCGCAGTGCCTCCACCAGTACGCCATGATTGACGGCGACATTTTCCCGTCCGTCCAGCGTGGGATAGATATCATTGCCGACAAAGTGTTTGCCAATCACCGCCGCATTGGGATGTGAAAAGCGAATACCCTGCATATCCGTGACCACCACGAACAGGAGACCGTTACGCTTGCGGGCCGCTTCAGCCAGCGGCTGAATCTGGCTGCTGCCGTCCGGCAACAACAAACCACGCTGAACTTCAGGCGTGTCTGCCAGCGTGCGAGCCACTGCCATCGCCTTGTCTTTGAGATGCGACTGAGCAAAGTTATCAATCTGAACGAAATAGAGCAGATGGACAGCGACCAATACCGTGATGATAACGGCGGTCATCATCAGGGTGGTCAGAGTACTGAGTTTCATTGGTCGTTTCGGCACGGCATATCGATTCTGTGTTTGGCTTTTCATGAATGTCCAGCACGGATGGGAGATCGCCAGGAAACATACGCTAACTCACCGCATCAGTACAGTTTTAGCGGCCTGCGCGTGGGCAGTCGCACTCAAACAATATTTGTGTTAGGGGATTGTATAATTCAAAGGACACCCTTAATGTGTGGTTAAAATATGTGAGCAATTCAGTAAGCCTTTTGTAATTAAAATAAGGCTAAATTGCTATTTTTAATTTTATAACTATTTTCACATTAACTCACAAATAACATTATTTTAAACTTTGAGGACTTTTTTTAACCAGTACCGTCTGAGCTGTAGATTAAAATGATGAATTCAAAGAAAGTTATTCCCACTCTTTCCCTCGCGGCCTTGTTAGTTTCTTCAGCCCTTCACGCTGAAACCTCACCAGAAAAAACTGACGTCCTGTTAATTGGTGGCGGCATTATGAGCGCCTCAATGGGCACCATGCTGGAAGAGCTGCAGCCTGGCTGGAAACAGATCATGGTTGAGAAGCTGGATGGTGTGGCACTGGAATCCTCTAACGGCTGGAACAATGCCGGTACAGGTCACTCTGCCAACATGGAACTGAACTATACGCCTGAGCGTAAAGACGGTTCTATCGACGTCTCTAAGGCGCTGGAAATTAACGAAGCGTTCATGATTTCTCGCCAGTTCTGGAGCTCACAGGTTAAAGAGGGCGTAATGCACGATCCGCGCTCTTTCATTAACTCAACGCCACACATGAGCTTCGTCTGGGGCGACAACGTCGACTTCCTGACCAAACGCTATGCGGCGTTGCAGAAAACAGCGCTGTTCCAGGGCATGAAGTTCTCTACCGATCACAAGCAGATCGAGCAGTGGGCACCACTGGTCATGGAAGGTCGCGATCCACAGCAGAAAGTGGCCGCAACCTGGACGCCAGTTGGCACCGATGTTAACTATGGTGAAATTACCCGTCAGTTGATCGGCAGCCTGAAAAAGAACGATAACTTCCGTCTTGAAACCTCTTCTGAAGTTACCGACTTCAAACGTAACGGCGACAACTCCTGGCACGTCACCATTAAAGACGCTAAAAACGGCAACGAACGTGCTGTTGACGCGAAATATGTCTTTATCGGTGCGGGTGGTGGTGCGCTGAAATTACTGCAGAAGACCGGTATCCCGGAAGCGGATAACTATGCGGGCTTCCCGGTAGGCGGATCATTCCTGGTGACTGAAAACAAGGCGATTGCCGATCGTCACCTGGCGAAAGTCTATGGTCAGGCGTCAACCGGTGCACCGCCGATGTCGGTTCCGCATCTGGATACCCGTTATCTGGACGGCAAACGCGTCGTGCTGTTTGGACCGTTTGCGACCTTCTCCACCAAGTTCCTGAAAAACGGTTCGCTGTTTGATCTGCTGAGCACCACCACGACTCATAACATCGTGCCGATGACCGATGTGGGTATGGATAACTTCGACCTGGTGAAATACCTGATCGGACAGGTCATGCTGAGTGATGAAGATCGCTTTAAAGCACTGCAGGAATACTATCCGGACGCGAAGAAAGAGGACTGGAAACTGATTCAGGCCGGTCAGCGTGTGCAGATCATCAAGAAAGATGCTGATAAAGGTGGCGTGCTGAAACTGGGTACAGAAATTGTGACCGATCAGCAGAAAACCGTGGCGGCACTGTTGGGTGCATCTCCTGGTGCCTCAACCGCAGCGCCTATCTCCCTGAGCGTGATGCAGAAACTGTTCCCGGAAGAGTTCAAGTCACCGGAATGGCAGGCGAAGATCCACAAGATGATCCCAGGTTACGGTCAGAAACTGAATGACAACGTGCCGTTGCTGCAGCAGGTCTGGAATGAGACCGCTCAGACTCTGCAACTGACCACGCCGCCCGTGATCAACATGGAAGGCAAAACCACAGATGCGCCGGCCGCACAGCCTGAGAAGGCTGCGCCTTCAGCGAAACACGATATGGCGCTGTAACAGCGACCTGACGTAAAAAAAGCCCGCACAGGTTAACCTGTGCGGGCTTTTTTATTGCCGCCTGATCGGTATTACTCCGGCGTTTTGTCGCGCCAGTTGCCCCAGGGATCTTCAGCAGGGGCCTGATCCGCGTCTGACGGTTCTTCACGCGCTGCCGGTTGCGCACTTAACGAGTCGAGATAAAGCGCTTCGACTTCAGCCCGCGCCCAGGGGGTACGACGTAAAAACTTCAGGCTCGATTTAACGCTGGGATCGCTTTTAAAGCAGTTAATGTTGATCCGTTTTCCCAGCTCCTCCCAGCCATACTGCGCGACTAAACTGTTAATCTGCATCTCCAGCGTTACGCCATGCAGAGGATCTTTTGAGGTGTGTGCGTTCATCGTCTATCCGCCTGATTCAGTCAATGCCGCACATCCTGACAATCGTAAAGCGGTTGTGCAAGGACTGAAGGTGAAAAAGCTCACCCGCGGCGCATCATCGCTGCTTTTATGTGTTCGGGTTAACGTGACGGGCAGAAGAGCGCGCAGGCATGCAGTGATTGTGCTAATCATAAGCAACTGATGATGCTCTAGAAAGGAACGTCGCTCATGTCCGGACCCGTTGGAAATCTGCTCAGCTCTGCCAGCCGTAAACGTGCGCTGCTTGCCGGTTCGGTAGGAAATTTCATTGAATGGTATGAGTTCGCGCTTTATGGCTTTCTGGCTACCGTTATTGCGCAGAACTTCTTCCGGCTGGAAGGGGAATCCGCGCTGACCGGGCTGCTGCTGACCTATGCCTCATTCGCCATCGCTTTTTTCTTCCGTCCGCTGGGTGCGATCATCTTTGGCCGTATGGGCGACCGCATCGGGCGCAAACCTGTGCTGATCTTTGTGTTGATCATGATGACGCTGGCGACGGCGGCTATTGGTCTGGTTCCCACCTACGCCCGGTTGGGCATTCTGGCGCCGCTGATCGTGACCGGTCTGCGCATCCTGCAGGGGCTATTCGCGGGTGGCGAGTATGGCGGTGCGGTTTCACTGATGACCGAGTTTGCGCCGCGCGGTAAGCGGGGTCTGTATGGCGCATGGCAATCCTTTACCGTGGCGCTGGGTTTGCTGGCAGGTGCGGGCATTGTCGCGCTGCTCTCGGTGCTCCTGACGCCGGAGCAGATGCTGAGCTGGGGCTGGCGCATTCCGTTCTTTGTCGCGCTGCCACTGGGCGTTCTGGCGCTCTGGCTGCGGGTACAGATGGAGGAGACGCCGGCATTTATTCAGCAGCAGGCGCAACCTGTAGCAAAAATCGACGCCAGCCTGGGTGACACACTGAAAACGATTCTGCTGGGTATCTGCCGGCTGATGGTGTGGTCGGCGGCGGGCTATACCTGGCTGGTGATCATGCCGACTTATCTGCAGGCATCGCTGCATACTGGCTTTAACCAGGCGCTGCTGATTGCGGTGATATCCAACCTCGGCTTTGCCGCCACGATTATTCCGGCCGGAATGCTGAGCGACAGGATTGGGCGACGGGCAGTCATGGTCTCGGCGGCGGTACTGCTGCTGGTACTTTCTCTGCCGCTGTTAAACGTGTTGCAGTCAGAGAGCGCCGGATTGCTGCTAAAAGCGCTGGTGGTGTTTATCGCGGGCGGGGTAGTCGGATTGCTCGCCGGGCCAGGACCCGCGATGCTGTCCGAAATGTTTCCGACGCGGGTGCGCTATACCGGGCTTGGGCTGGCCTATTCACTCTCCAATGCGGTGTTTTCCGGCTGCGCAGGATTAATCATCACCGGACTGATTAAGGAGACGGGTAACCCCGATATTCCCGCCTGGTATGTGATGGCGACAGCACTGGTAAGTATTGTGGCTCTGATGACGCTCAATAAAGATGACCATCTGCGGATGCTGGATGAGCCACCCGCGCGCTGAGACAGACCAGGGGCAGGGCATCTGGCAATCGTCCAGGTCTGCATCAGTTGGGTCAAATGGGACCCGATTCTGTCGCTCATCCGGCAATACGCGCTTGATGTCCCGATATATATCGCCAACCATACTTTCCTGATTCTAACGGGAGACGATATGGAATTGTCACAAGAGGAAAGCGAAGTCGTGGCCTGGTTTCTGAGCCAGCATTGGTCGGAATCTTCGGAGATCGCAGAGGAGTACCTTTTGGCTTCTGCCGTGCATCGGCTGGCTGAAAAGCTGGGACTGGAAAACAGAGCTGCCTGAACGAAAAAACCAGCCTGGCGGCTGGTTTTGTTTTATGCGACGGACTGCGGGTTGCGGGGAAATTACACCAGCTTTTGTGCCGTGGTTTTCACCAGTGTCAGCAACACTTTGATATCATCCAGCGTCACTGTCGGGTTCAGCAGCGTCATTTTCAGGCAGGTCACGCCATCGTGCTCGGTCACGCCGACGTTAGCGCGGCCTGACTCCAGCAGAGCATCACCGATACGCTGGTTCAACAGGGCGATATCCGCACTGCTGAAGTGCGCCAGATGCGCCGGACGATAGCGGAACAGCACGCTGGCCAGTTGCGGTTTCATCACCAGCTCCAGCGCAGGTTGTTCATCAACGTACTGAGCAACCTGCTGCGCCAGCGTCACACCGTGATCGATGATTTCGGCATACTGCTTCTGACCCAGCGCTTCCAAGCCCATCCACAGTTTCAGTGCATCAAAACGGCGGGTGGTCTGCAGCGATTTGGACACCAGATTCGGCACGCCCTGCGCTTCATCGAACTCAGAGTTCAGGTAGGCCGCCTGGTAGCGCATCAGCTCATAATGACGTGCTTCCTTCAGCAGGAAAGCGCCACAACTGATGGTCTGGAAGAACTGCTTGTGGAAGTCCAGGGTGATGGAGTCGACCAGCTCAATGCCATCCAGATAATCGCGATATTTTTCTGAGAGCAGCAGTGCGCCACCCCAGGCCGCATCGACGTGCACCCAGATGTTCTCTTCCGCCGCCAGCGCCGCGATCTCACGCAGCGGATCGATCGCACCCGCATCGGTGGTGCCGGCTGTGGCAACGATCGCCAGAATGTTTTCGCCGTTGGCTTTGGATGCGGCCAGCTTGTGGCGCAGGTCATCCATGTCCATGCGGGCAAAGCGGTCACATTTTACCTGCGTGACGGACTGATAACCCAGACCCAGCAGCGCCATGTTCTTCTGTACGGAGAAGTGTGCGTTTTCTGAGCAGAAGACTTTAATCTTCTTCAGGTCGCCGGTTAAGCCATCCTGCTGTACCGAATGTCCCTGGCGGGCAAACCAGGCATCACGTGCCAGCATCAGCCCCATCAGATTGCTCTGTGTACCGCCGCTGGTGAAGACACCCGCGTCGCCAGGCTGATAACCCACCTGGGTGCGCAGCCACTCAATCAGCTTCATTTCAATCAGGGTGGCAGACGGTGCCTGATCCCATGAATCCATGCTCTGGTTGGTGGCGTTGATCAGCACTTCCGCCGCCTGGCTGATAACCAGGCTCGGACAGTGCAGGTGCGCCACACACTGCGGGTGATGCACCGACAGGCTATCTTTGAGGAAGTACTCAATGGCGCGTTCAATCGCGGCCTGGTTGCCCAGGCCCTGAGGATTGAAGTCCAGCGTGATGCGCTCGCGCAGCTCTGCGACGGTTTTTCCCTGATACATCTCAGGTTGTTCCAGCCACTTAACGACAGCCGCGCTACTCTGGGCAATCGCCTGCTGGTAGGCCTCAGTACTCTGTACTGAGGCCGCCAGAATCGGGTTTAACCGGGACATTGCATTCACTCCACTCAAACTGGTTTCACGCCAGCTGACAGCAGGGCGTTTTCAAATTTATCCATGAACACGTCAAGTTCTGCATCCGTGATCAGCAGGGAAGGCAGCAGACGTAATACGCTGCCGTGACGTCCGCCACGCTCCAGAATCAGGCCGTTCTCGAAGCATTTCTTCTGAACCAGCGCAGAAAGCTCGCCGTCTGCCGGGAAGCTGCCCATGTGGTCAGCAGGCTCATCGGGTTTCACCAGCTCAATACCGATCATCAGACCCAGACCGCGCACATTGCCGATGACCGGATAGCGCTGCTGCAGCTCGCCCAGTTTGCCTTTCAGCCATTCGCCCTGTGCCGCGACTTTGTCAGCGATGTTATTATCTTTCAGCAGTTTCAGGGTCGTCAGGCCGGTGGCCATTGCCAGCTGGTTACCACGGAAGGTGCCGGTGTGGTGACCTGGTGACCAGGCATCGAACTCTTTCTTAATGCCGAGTACCGCCAGTGGCAGACCACCACCGACCGCTTTGGACATCACAATGATGTCTGGCTCAATACCCGCGTGTTCAAAGGCGAAGAATTTACCGGTACGGGCAATACCCGCCTGGACTTCGTCAATGATCAGCAGAATGCCATGCTCTTTGGTGACTTTGCGGATACGCTGCAGCCATTCCGCTGGCGCCGGGTTAACACCGCCTTCACCCTGAACCGCTTCCAGAATGACGGCAGCGGGTTTGCGAACGCCACTCTCAACGTCATTAATCAGGTTTTCGAAGTAGTAAGTCAGTGCTTTTACGCCCGCTTCACCACCAATGCCCAGCGGGCAGCGGTAAAGGTGCGGATAAGGCATGAACTGCACTTCCGGCATCATGCCATCAACGGCTTCTTTCGGAGACAGGTTGCCGGTGACCGACAGCGCGCCGTGGGTCATACCGTGATAGGCACCGGAGAAGCTGATAATGCCGGAACGACCGGTGTGCTTTTTCGCCAGTTTCAGCGCCGCTTCAACGGCATCTGCGCCGGACGGGCCAGTAAACTGCAGGCAGTACTCTTTGCCCTGGCCCGGTAATAAGGAGAGCAGGTACTCAGAGAACTCATCTTTTAAAGGCGTAGTTAAATCAAGAGTATGTAACGGCAAGCCGCTGGTAATGACATGTTGAATGCTCTGCAAAACATCGGGATGGTTATGTCCCAGCGCCAGCGTTCCTGCACCTGCAAGACAGTCGAGATACTGATTATTCTCGACATCTGTAATCCAGACACCCTGAGCTTTCGCAATTGCGAATGGCAATTTACGAGGATAACTGCGAACGTTTGATTCAAATTCAGCCTGACGGGCTAAATACGTTTCGTTGGTAGCGTTTGCGTTCTGTGCATTCAAACTATCAATACGGACTTTATCCGTCATCATATCTCTCCTACAACCGGGACGGGCGTAGCGTCACAGTTGAATAAATGAATTAAAATGGGTGGCTATGTAAAAGCGCGGCCAATATAGGTGTTTTTAAGGTCCGACTCAATGTTTAATTTCATCATCAGATATCGGATTCTTTACTATAGGAATCAATAATTTGGTGGGGTTCTGAGCGCATCTATTCTTGCCGCTTCGTTAGCTGCTTTCCAATAACTGGCGTAAAAACACCAGCTTACCTGACTCCGGTTGCGCTAAGTCAATGATAATAATCTGTGTAAACAGCTGTTTCCGGGTAAAAACGCTATCAAAAAGAGGCCTTATCAGACAGAAAAGGTATAAGTCGGTTTGACTGCGGAAGCTGCATTTATAGCAGCAATAAACCGCCGACTAATTAAAATAATAAACCTTTTATTAACATTTAATTAATATCTGGTCGGTGCCGTCTCGCTAATAAACCGGTTAATCGGGTTTATGACAGGACAGCATCAATAAATTGATTTAAGTCTGCCAGTGCTTCGCGTGCTTTTTTTTCAGAAGGATTGATGGTCAGCAGGTCGGCATAGCCGTTGAGCATGGCGCTGATCTGTCTGGCGGTACGGGGCACGTTACTGCACTGCAATGTCCCATCCGTGACGCCGTCACGAATAATCGCTTCCATCAAACCCTGCCAGGCATCCGTCATCTCATCGGCCAGCGCCGCATAGGCTTCGTTATGTGCAGCCGTCTGCCAGAACGACGCATAGAGTTGCCAGGTTGCATCCGGTGCGCTCGGCAAATGGCTTTCGATAAGCGTTGCCAGCCGCTGGCGGGGTGTGAGCATTTTCAGGGAGTCAGCAAACGTTTCAAAATCCACCTGCATGAAGCGCTCCAGCGCCGCCAGGCAGAGTGTCTGCCAGTTACTGAAATAGTGGTAGATATGACTGCGTGAGATACCCACTGATTCGGTGAGTTCCCGGGTGGTCACTTTTTCAATCCCTTTTTCAATAAACAGGACTATCGCCGCATCCAGTATCCTGGTTCTCAATGCTTCAGCTGACTCTTTCATTATTCTCCCGATAATGGCTACATTGACTTTGAGCGGTTGCTCAAATAGACTGCTTTTTGTACTTGAGCGACCGCTCAATAATAATTATATCAGAAACAGAAACTATGCATTCCTCAAAAACTATCCTTCCTGTTGCGGCTCCCCGCAGCGCTATTCTGACATTAAAAATGCTCGGCCGTCGCCATAGCCGCAAGCTGTTCCTCACGCTGCTACTGGTGGTGGCGGAGAATGTCATGTATCTCCTCTATCCGCTGCTGGCAGGCTTCGCGATCAATGCGATTATCTCCGGCAGGACCTGGCATGCAGTGCTCTATGCCGCGATGGTCTTTACTATGTGGGCCATTGGCGCAGCAAGACGCAGTGTGGATACCCGCACCTTTGCCCGCATCTACGCTGAACTGGCCGTGCCGGTGATCGTGGCGCAGCGCAGCGAAAACCAGAGCGCTTCAACGATTGCCGCGCGGGTGGCGTTGTCACGTGAATTTGTCGACTTTTTTGAGAAACATCTTCCAGTGCTGATAACCTCGCTGGCGTCGATGACCGGTGCCGCCGTGATGCTGCTGGCTATCGAGTTCTGGACCGGCGCAGGCTGTCTGGCGATCCTGCTGTTCTTTGCCTGTTTTCTGCCGGGGTTTACCCGTAAAAACGACGCGTTGTTTGGTCGTCTGAATAACCGGCTGGAGAAAGAGGTGAGCTTTGTCAGCAATGCGAACGCCGCGTCACTTGGCCGTCACTATGGCGTGCTGGCCAGCCTGCGCATCCGCCTCTCCGACAGGGAAGCGTACGGTTATCTGGCGATTGGCAGCGTGGCGGCGCTGCTGTTTGCTGCCACCATTGCAGTGATGTCCAGCCGTGGCGGCACTGATGCGGGTCACATCTATTCGGTGATGACCTATATGTGGATGTTTGCCATGAGCCTGGATGATGGTCCACAGCTGCTGGAGAAATACTCCCAGCTGAAAGACATTGGCCGGCGGGTGAATACAGGCACGCAATGACTGGCCCGTAAAGCAATTATGGGCTCTCCAGGCCTGAATGACCTTCGAATCATGAACGTGTTCCCGGCGGTCTGGTTCCAATCTGCAAAGCAGGCATTGCACGCCACTGAATGCTTTTAGTGATCCAGATCACAAAATGGGTTGCTAAGCACGTTCTTCCTTTTTATAGTCTGACCGCTCTATCCGGACGGGAACATGTTCTGCTTTCTCCCTCCGGCTCACTTCCGTTTTTTTCAGTTCAGGCCATTGGGAATCAATTTTGTTAAGAAAAAATCATAAAACCGACGATGCCGGTTTTGTCCGCTGGGCATTACTGGCCCTTGCGCTGGGCGGCTTTGGCATCGGGACGGGTGAGTTCATCATGATGGGCCTGCTGCCGGATGTTTCACGCTCTCTGGCAATCACTGAGCCGCAGGCAGGTAACGCCATTGCCAGTTACGCGCTGGGCGTGGTGGTAGGTGCACCGTTTATTGCGGTACTGGCGGCGCGGATGGCGCGTAAATCACTGCTGCTGATCCTGATGGCGCTGTTCAGCATCGGTAATGTCGCCAGCGCGATGGCTGATAGTTATCACGGTCTGCTTGTTGCGCGTTTCCTCACAGGCTTGCCGCACGGCGCCTACTTCGGTGTGGCTTCGCTGGTGGCGGCATCGCTGGTACCCATTGCGCGACGTGGCCGCGCGCTGGCGTCCCTGATGCTGGGACTGACGGTAGCGACCCTGATCGGCGTACCGCTGGGCTCCTGGATAGGACAACTTTTCAGCTGGCATGTGGTGTTCACCTTTGTGGGCGCGATTGGTCTGCTGACCTGCCTGCTGATTGGTCGTTATGTTCCTTATGTCGCAGGCGATGCAGATGCGCATCCGCTTAGGGAACTGGGCGCGCTGAAAAACCCACAGGTGCTGCTGACCCTGCTGGTGGGCGCGGTAGGCTTTGGCGGAATGTTCGCGATCTTTAGTTATATCGCACCGACACTAATTAATATTGCCGGCATCTCACCCTCGTTAATACCCTGGGCGATGGTGGCATTCGGTCTGGGGATGATCATCGGTAATCTGGTCGGCGGCCGTCTGGCGGATGGTTCGGTACTGAATATTATTGGCTGGACGCTGTTATGGAACGTGCTGGTAATGCTGGCCTTCCCGGTGCTGGTTCAGCATGTGGCGACCGGACTGCTGGCGACCTTCCTGATCGGCACCTGTTCGGTGTTGCTGCCGTCGCTGCAGATTCGCCTGATGGATGTCGCCAATGACTCGCAAACCCTGGCTGCCGCAATGAATCACTCGGCGCTGAACATTGCTAATGCTATGGGCGCGTATCTCGGTGGTCTGACGGTGTCGCTGGGCTACGGCTGGATCTCTACCGCCTGGGTGGGCGTTGCGCTGGGTGTTGCCGGTCTTATGGTGTTTGTCATGACAGCGAGACATGCTGCCCGTCAGCAGACACAACTGGCCTGATATAAAGAGAAGAGGGCGCAGCGATACATTTTATCGCTGCGCGTTATTCACACTATTACTCGTATCATTTTTCAACATTGATTGTCAGCAAGGCCTTTTACTCTGATCGTTCAATGAAGATTATCATTCTGCCTGACTGAAAATTTCAAAAGGCTAAGAAAATCAATAAAGGCGGTCCGGACGTCTGGATGTTAAAAGTAAATTAAAATAATGTTTGCTATAGTCGATAAGGTCTGGCTTAATAGCGTCATCGGTTTGGAACACAGACCTTATCAAAGCAGTTTTAGTAAAGCAGTCCTCAGTGTAAGCGATATCTCAAGATACCCCTTCTTTGTGAGTCTCCTCCTAAAAGCCTGGTAAGTTACCTTCTGAAAGACAGGCCATCTTCGCCACGTAGTGGCTCATAAATTAAGGAAATATCGATGTCTAATAAAATGACTGGTTTAGTAAAATGGTTTGACGCTGGTAAAGGTTTCGGTTTTATCTCTCCTCAGGACGGCAGCAAAGATGTATTCGTACATTTCTCTGCAATCCAGAGCAACGATTATAAAACTCTGGACGAAGGCCAGCAGGTCGAATTCACAATTGAAAACGGCGCTAAAGGTCCTTCAGCGGCAAACGTAGTCCCTATGTAAGCCCTGATTATCAATGATGCTTATAATCGCTACGACGGCAACAGCCTGAGCAGATAAGCCTGAAATTGATAATTAATAAAACCCGCCTTGTGCGGGTTTTTTGCGTTTTATTACGGCTTAATCAATAAATGTTTATTTTTTATGCTGCTTCATTTGTTGTGCGTTAAATAAGCAGTTAATGAAAGCAATAATAACGGACAGGATTAAATGAGACCGAACACTATAAGGGCTCCGGACGTCTGGATGTTAAAAATAAATTAAAACAATGTTTGCTAAAATAGGTAAAGCGTGGCTTAATAGCGTCATCGGTTTGGAACACAGACCTTATCAAAGCAGTTTTAGTAAAGCAGTCCTCAGTGCAAGCGATATCTCAAGATACCCCTTCTTTGTGAGTCTCCTCCTAAAAGCCTGGTAAGTTACCTTCTGAAAGACAGGCCATCTTCGCCACGTAGTGGCTCATAAATTAAGGAAATATCGATGTCTAATAAAATGACTGGTTTAGTAAAATGGTTTGACGCTGGTAAAGGTTTCGGTTTTATCTCTCCTCAGGATGGCAGCAAAGATGTATTCGTACATTTCTCTGCAATCCAGAGCAACGATTATAAAACTCTGGACGAAGGCCAGCAGGTCGAATTCAC